>CAZQLN010000003.1:150506-152079 GCA_964594215.1 uncultured Bdellovibrionales bacterium
TCTTGAGGATGCGTTCAACCTGACTAGTGACAAGAGTTTTTCCTAAGCTTGCAGTCAATCCTAACTTCTTCATTTCCTTAGCTAACTTGAGCATTGAATAATTGCCTGAAGCATAGAGCTCAAACATTTTGACCACTAAGAAATCTTTACTTGGATCTACTACAATATCTTTTTGACCATTTTCAAGGGTGATATTCTTATAACCAACAGGGGCTTTATGTGGCCACTCACCACTTCTTACTTTTTGCTCAAGACTTCTTTTGACATTATCACTCAACTGAAGAACATAACTCCTTGCTACAAAGACACCTAAATCCCAACGCTGAAGCTCAGAACTATTTGAGTTCTTGTGCAGTATAAGGTTTTCACGGATAAAGTGGATTTCTAGTTTTCCGCTTTTGCGAAACTCATCCAAGATAACTGACTCCTTGAAGCTTCTTTGGAGGCGGTCAACAGTTTCAGCAATAAGGGCAAGGGGCTCTTTGGATTTCTTAATATCATCCAACACCTCATCAAACTTCACTCGGTGCTCTTTGAGAGAGCTTTCATCAAACTGATATTCTTTCGTAACATCTAACTCCTTGCGTTTAGCATATTCTTGAGAGCGAGCTAACTGAGCGGGGATGGAAGCTCCGTCTAACTGATCTTCTTTTGATACTCGAGCTAGGATGATTGCTTTCATAACTAGTTCCTTATAGCAGTTCTTATTTTATGTAAGCTTAGCAAAGCTTCTTTTATTTGGTCTCTGTAATCAAGAAAACCAATTGCTTTTAATACTGCATTGTCGAAGTTAATTCTATCTTCTTGTTCTAGTTCTATTTCTACAGAAAGTATGCCTCTTTGCTCAAGTATAGAGAAAAGTTGCAAAATCTCTTCTTTGTCTTCTTGACCAATTAGATCAGGATTTATAATTCTTAAATCATCTTCTATTTTGTCTTTACTTAAATCTAAGGCTCCCTCTCCTCTTCCAGTACCCATAGCTTCAATATAGAACATTCCAAGAATACTATTCAGCAAGGCGTGACATAGCCTCGTATCAACATTAGTAGTCAGCGGCGAGAAGCGAACTAGTCTCTGATTTACAAAAGTAGGCTCATCAAATCGGGCAAAAAATAACCTGTCTCCAAAGTTTATTCCAGTGACTATCTCTCCCATTGTGGATGGAAGCATCGTGTACCAATTTATGCCAGCTCTAGTAAGAACCCGAGGCAGGGGAATGCCTTTTTCATTTGTCTGAGCTTCAAATCTATTAATCCAATCTAGAGCTCCATTATGACCTAACTGTTTTAATTCATCTTTAGATTTATCGCAACAAAAAGCTAATGCATCAGGTTTAGTAACCAAACTATTTATTGATCTAGGGGTCTTTAAGACTGGTTTCAAGTACTCATTTTCAATAGAATTACTGTCACTAGGATAAAATAGTTTATCCCAACCTCTTCTTTCACCTCTAGCAATATCAAATAGACTGGATGCTTTCACAAGTTTTGAACCCACTGACAATAGCCAGTCATTTTGGGCGAAGAAGCTGTTGAGATTTAACCCTAATGCTGATATTTCTTTAATTTGATCA
>CAZQLN010000004.1:0-79638 GCA_964594215.1 uncultured Bdellovibrionales bacterium
CTGCATCTAACGTAGCGTAGAAAGTACCTCCAGCAGATTCAAGAAGTGAAAGTTCTGAAGAAGCATTGTTTAAGACAATGTCGAAAGCACCGGTTTGATCCCAGTTAGCGGTGAGAGCTCCTAAGGCAATAGTTGGAGTGCCACCCTCACTTGATGATGAACCAGAGATACCGTTACCAGCCGTGATGGTAGCGACATAGTTTCCAGTCGTGTCAGTCGTAAGAGCAACAGCGTTTGATGAAATGGTGACTACACCAGCATTGGTGATAGCAGCATCACCACTCATGGTAGCGAAGGCTGGAGCACCAGCGGTAACTCCTAAGAGGAGTTGACCATTGGTTCCGGCTGAGGTGACTTGAACGGCACCGGTACCATTACCGTAGAGGACTCCATTAGAAGTAAGGGTGGTAGCACCGGTTCCTCCATTAGCCACTGGTAATGTTCCGGTGACTTCAGTGGTGAGGTCAACAGAGGTACCAAGAGTACTGGCTACAGTGATACTGCCTGATCCATTGGTGATGGTGATACCTGAGCCTTGAGTAAGAGTGGCTAGAGTATATCCACTACCATTACCAATCAAGAGAGAGCCGTTAGCGGCTGAACTACCATCCACTCCAGTACCTCCACGTACTGGATTAAGGAAATTTTCACCTTGTAGTGATGAGGTTCCTGTAAAGTACGCAACCTGTCCATTGGCACCATTTGCAGTAGCAGCACCAGCACCAGAAAGTGATGAACACGCCCATTCACTCGCTCCATCATCCCATGACAAGACTTCATTATCAGCACATCCTTGTAGTAAGGTGAGTTCATTAGAACCAGTTCCCTGGAACTCAAGACCGGAGAATGAAGTAGTATTGCCAGCTCCATCAGCTGAATCAAGAAGATCAACGGCAATAGTTGGAGTGCCACCCTCACTTGATGATGAACCAGAGATACCGTTACCAGCCGTGATGGTAGCGACATAGTTTCCAGTCGTGTCAGTCGTAAGAGCAACAGCGTTTGATGAAATGGTGACTACACCAGCATTGGTGATAGCAGCATCACCACTCATGGTAGCGAAGGCTGGAGCAGTACCAGTGTTACCAAGAAAAAGCTGACCATTAGTACCCGCTGAGGTGACCTGAATAGCACCAGCACTATTACCATAGAGGACTCCATTAGAAGTGAGGGTGGTAGCTCCGGTACCACCGCTGCTGACCGGAAGAGTGCCTGTAACTTCGGTAGCCAGATTAATATCAGTGCCGAGGGTTGCCGATACACTAATAGTACCGCTACCGTTAGTAATAGTGATGCCACTCCCTTGAGTAAGCGTTGCGAGAGAGAAACCGGCTCCATTACCAATCAATAATTCTCCATTGTTTGTAAGAGAAGCGTCTACGCCTGTACCACCGTACTGAGGCGTAATAACTGTACCGTTCCACACAGCGCTTGTGAATGTCTGACCACCATTTATAGTAGCTATAACTCCGGATACGTTTGGTAAAGTCAATGTTCTATTAGATGACAGATCACCAGCATCAAGTGTGGCATAAAAAGTATCTCCGGCTGATTCCAATAACAATAGTTCACTAGCCGCATTATTCAAAATAATGTCGAAAGCACCTGTCTGAGTCCAATCACTCGTTAGATCTCCTAGAGCTAATGTCGGAGTAGCTCCTTCTGAAGCAGCAGAACCACTCAAACCATTACCAGCGGTGATGGTAGCGACATAGTTTCCAGTAGTATCTGTAGAGAGAGCTACTGCATCAGCTGAAATAGTCACCACTCCCGCATTAGTGATAGCAGCATCACCACTCATAGTGGCAAAAGCTGGAGCACCAGCGGTAACTCCTAAGAGGAGTTGGCCGTTAGTACCAGCATTCGTAACTTGAACAGCGCCAGTACCATTACCAAGGAGTATTCTATTAGCAGTAAGCGTGGTGGTGCCAGTGCCTCCACTCGTCACTGGTAAAGTACCTGTTACTTCTGAGGCAAGATCAATATCGGTGCCAAGCGTTGCTGTGATTGTAAGCGTACCAGCTCCTTCAGTAACGGTAATACCTGCACCATCAGTGATCGTAGCTAATGAATAACCGGTTCCATTACCAATGAGTAATGTTCCGTTAGGTGCAGAGCCACCATTGACCCCCGTACCACCACGAGATGGATTGAGTTGGTTTTCACCTTGTAGTGATGAGGTTCCTGTAAAGTAGGCGACCTGACCAGCAGATCCAGAAGCGGTCGCACCACCTACACCGGATACTGAAGCACATGACCACTCATTGGTAGTATTGTTCCATGACAACACATCATCTTGAACACAACCCTGAAGCAACGTCAGTTCGTTTGAACCACCTCCTTGGAACTCTAATCCTGAGTTTGATGAAGTAATACCAGTGCCATCTTGAGTATCTAATAAATCAATAGCCAGAGTCGGAGTAGCTCCTTCACTTGAGGCCGTTCCCGAGATACCACTTCCAGCAGTAATAGTAGCTACATAGTTCCCAACAGTATCAGTAG
This sequence comes from uncultured Bdellovibrionales bacterium, assembly GCA_964594215.1. Taxonomy (GTDB): domain Bacteria; phylum Patescibacteriota; class Minisyncoccia; order Moranbacterales; family UBA1568; genus UBA1568. Next base: position 2,503 of record CAZQLN010000004.1, read on the forward strand.
TAAGATCTACAGAATCACCACTGATAGTTAAGACTCCTGTATTGGATACCACCGCATCTCCAGAAAGAGTAGTGAAAATTGGTGCACCTCCAGTATTACCTAACAGGAGTTGTCCGTTTGTACCCGCTGCAGTTACCTGTATAGCTGAGGTGCCGTTACCGTAGAGAATTCCATTCGTAGTAAGGCTCGCTGCGCCTGTACCTCCATTGGTGACCGGGAGGGTGCCGGTAACTTCAGTGGTGAGATCAACACTAGCACCAAGGGAAGCAGCTACCGTGATAGTGCCGGCGCCATTAGTAATGCTGATACCCCCACCTTGAGTCAAGGTAGCGAGAGTGTAACCACTTCCATTACCGATAAGAAGAGTTCCATTGGCAGCAGAGCTTCCGTCTACACCAGTACCTCCGTACTGTGCTCCAACAGCAGTACCATTCCAGACAGCACTTGTAAAAGTTTGCCCTCCATCAAGAGTAGCGAGAGTCCCCGTAGCATTTGGTAACGTAAGTGTACGATTACCAGAAAGATCAGCAGCATCTAAGGTAGCGTAGAAAGTGGCCCCAGCAGATTCAAGAAGTGAAAGTTCTGAAGAAGCATTGTTTAAGACAATGTCGAAAGCACCATTCTGATTCCAATTAGCAGTAAGGTCTCCTAAGGCCAATGTCGGTGTACCACCTTCAGTAGCTACTCCTCCAGAAATACCGTTACCATTGGTAATGCTAGCAATGTAATTACCCGTAGTGTTGGTACCAAGAGCAATGAGGTCATTGAGAGAGCTTGCTCCCGTACCACCATTTGCTACTGGGAGAACACCGGTCACTTCCGTGGTGAGGTCTACAGTAGTACCAAGAGTACTGGCTACGGTAATACTTCCTGATCCATTAGTAATCGTAATGCCAGAACCTTGAGTAAGAGTGGTGAGCGAATAGCCAGAGCCATTACCGATGAGTAGTGTTCCGTTAGCGGCGGCTGATCCATTTACACCCGTTCCGCCACGCAAAGGTGCTAACTGAGCTTCTGAGGCTACGACACTGCTACTTGTAAAATAAGCCACCTGATTAGCGCTCCCTGTTCCCGTGATACCTCCAGCACCTGACACCGACGAACAAGACCAAACATCAGTCGTATCATTCCATGATAAAACATCATTGTTAGTACAACCTTGAAGCAAAGTGAGTTGGTTGTTGCTGGCACCTTGAAACTCTAATCCAGAGTTTGAATTAGTAGCTCCACTACCATCGGCAGAGTTCAGAATATTAACAGCCAATGTCGGTGCACCACCTTCAGTAGCTACTCCTCCAGAAATACCGTTACCATTGGTAATGCTAGCAATGTAATTACCCGTAGTGTTGGTACCAAGAGCAATGAGGTCATTGAGAGAGCTTGCTCCCGTACCACCATTTGCTACTGGGAGAACACCAGTGACTTCACTAGAAAGATCTACCTGAGTTCCGAGGGTTGACGCAATAGTGATACTGCCGCCGCCATTGGTCACCGTGATACCACTACCCTGAGTCAGAGTAGCCAGTGAGTAACCGCTCCCGTTACCGATCAAAAGTGATCCATTAGCAGCAGAGCTACCATCTACACCAGTACCTCCACGAGATGGATTGAGCTGTGCTTCTCCTTGTAACGAAGAAGCTCCTGTAAAATACGCTACTTGGCCAGCAGATCCAGAAGCGGTCGCGCCACCCACACCAGATACAGAAGCACAACCCCATTCATTGGTGGTATTGTTCCAAGAAAGTACATCATCCTGGGCACAGCCCTGAAGCAGAGTCAATTCGTTAGTACCACTTCCCTGAAACTCTAAACCGGAGAATGATGCAACTGCGCCGGCTCCATCAGCAGAATCAAGAAGGTCGATAGCGATAGTAGCTGCCCCTCCTTCACTCGCTGAAGATCCGCTAATACCATTACCACTGTTAATAGTTGCTACATAGTTACCAGTCGTATCAGTACTCAATGCAACTGAATCTGAAGAAATAGTAATTACTCCGCTACTTGTAATTGTCGCGTCACCCGAGAGAGTGGCAAACGTCGGTGCACCAGCAGTAACTCCTAAGAGGAGTTGACCATTGGTACCGGCTGAGGTGACTTGAACGGCACCAGTACCATTACCATAGAGGACTCCATTAGAAGTGAGGGTGGTAGCTCCGGTGCCTCCGTTAGCGACTGGAAGAGTGCCTGTTACTTCGGTGGTGAGGTCAACCGTAGTACCAAGAGTGCTCGCTACGGTGATACTGCCTGATCCATTGGTGATAGTGATACCTGAGCCTTGAGTAAGAGTGGCTAGTGAGTAACCACTACCGTTACCAATCAAGAGAGAACCATTAGCGGCTGAACTACCGTCTACACCAGTACCTCCACGAGATGGATTGAGCTGATTCTCGCCAGCTAGTGAGGAGATTCCATTCCAGTAAGCGACCTGACCACTCGTACCTGTACCTGTGAGCCCTGCTGAAAAAGAAGTACACTCCCAAACATTTGTCGCATCATTCCAACTCACTCCCTGCCCATTAGAACAACCCTGAAGCAAAGTCAATTCATTATTGCCAGCTCCACCAAACTCAAGACCCGAATTTGATGAGGTTGCCCCTGCTCCATCGGCTGAGTCTAGAAGATCAATAGCAATTGTCGGAATACTTCCTTCGCCAGTCAATCCCCCACTAATACCATTACCATTGGTAATACTCGCTACATAATCACCGGTAGTATCAGTGCCAAGATCGATACTACCAGAAGCTCCAACACTGATGTCAGAAAAAGTTGATCCATCGTTAGAGAGTTCCCATGCTTGAGTCGTACCGTTGTAGCGAAGAGCTGGCGCATTTGTAGCGCTTGATACTGTGAGATCGAAATTATTACCACTCAGTGCCGTACCAGATCCAATATTGAAAATCTGCTCAGTCGTTCCAGTGTCTGTGTTTTGCGCATGAATATCATCAAGAATTTTATCATTATCCTTGAGATAACCTTTGATGGCACTTGCTGGTAATGCTGGAATAAAACTAGCGTCCAGTTTTCCACCCTTATCAAGAACCGGAATGTCACCTTCATTGGTTCCAACGGTTCTTCCTTGGAGGAACTGCGTATTGAGAGCACGAGGTACAGAACCCAACTTCTTACGCGGTGTCATTTCGGAGTCACCTGCAACACGAATACCGATATAGTAATCTCCCGAATCAAAGTTAATGGCATTAGAAAATGCATTGATACCTCCAAGAGAAGCTCGGAAAATACCGTTTTTGACTTCTACAGTTTGAGTTTCTTCCCAAAGTTTAGGATCAGAATTTGATGGATAGGCATCGGCGGTAGTACGATTTGCTGCATACAAAGCGAAGCGAACCTCATAAGTTCCATTGGTAACAATCTGGTTATCTGAGTTAAAAAGCGATGCCGAGATAGAAATGAGGCGAATTGAGTTCGAATTTGATTGGTTTGACTGCGCAAAAACAGACTTTTGGTTAAAGCCCCACCCGATTATCACCACCAAGCTTAAAGCTATGAAGAGTGATGTGTATGCTGTTTTTCGGTTTTTATTTTTTACATAAAATAGCATGGAAATGGAATCATTATTCCTCTACAAGTATACCACGATTTTTGCTTTGCCAATAGTCTTTTTGTGTATAACTTGCAAAGAAAATCCCGCCTATTTTTGGGTCGAGATTTTCGTCAAATTTTCACCAAATTATTTATCAACTGCCCATCCAAATGTATCCCCCACAGCCCCCGCAATGAGGTCAAAAAGAGATACCGTTTTGGAGCCAGTAGATACAGCGTAGGAATCACTCGAAAACTTGTTACCAAATCGATCTTCAGCATTAATCACATAGATATAGGTCGATGCCTGTTCAAGAGCAGGAATGATAATACTATGACTAAAGCTATAGTCACTTTCCGTAATATCTTGCTTCTCTTGGCCAACCTTGGAATATTGGATAGTTGATTTAGCCAACTTATTGGTACTCCAAGTCAATACAAGTTTTACGCCCTGATTATTTTTTTCGGTAAATGACTCCCCACGAACGCCTGATATCTCGAGTGGCTCAGGAGAATCTTCCAACAAAATCAATTCAGCTTCACCTCCAATAGCTATATCACCAACTTTATAACTTTCGCTTTCATACTGAGCGGTACCAAAAAGAGCATCAGTACTCAAGGTATCAAGTGAAGGTGGAGCCGCTTGTAAATTCTGTGACTTAGGTTGTTCTGTTGGTACCGGAATTGCCTCCTCGGTCACATCGGGTTTAGCTGAGAAGCGCGTATACGCAAACCACCCTATTCCACCCAACAAAAAAAGAAGGAGTAGTATGATTATCCACTTCTTTTTTGACTTCTTTTTTTCCTCACCCGCACCACCCGCTTGAACATCGGGAGTGGCTATTGGCTCAGCCATAGATACGTTCACGTACACGCTTTTTAGATACAAATAGTATACCACGAAAAACTGCCAATGCTAAGCAAAAAAACAGCCTTTTCTTGATTGTATTCTACAAAGACATCTATACTACCCTTACGCTTATTTTTTAGGATATTTTATGTCTCATAACTACATCGTTATTATGGCTGGTGGATCCGGCACTCGTCTCTGGCCTCTTTCACGTAAGAATGATCCTAAACAATTTCACGCCTTTCTTTCGGAACGTACTCTTCTTCAAGAAACTTATGACCGAGCTCTTCTTGTCGCTCCCGCTTCTCATATTTATATCTCAACTGCTTCAGCTTACCGGGAACGGGTTCTCGAACAAATCCCTGTTGTTGACGTCGATCATCTTATTCTCGAGCCCAGCGCTAGAAATACTGCTCCCGCCATCACATTGGTAGCAGCCACTCTACAAGCATTTGACCCAGAGGCGATAGTAGCCACCATTGCATCTGATCATGCTATCGATAATGATGAAGAATTTGTAGCTACTCTTCAAACAGCCTTTGAAATCATCGATAAATATCCCCAAACTCTTACTACTATTGGCATCAATCCTACCAAACCCGACACTGGTCTAGGATACATTAAAATAGGTGAGGAATGCCCCTTTCAAGGCAAAAAAAGGGTATTTTTCATTGATGAATTCAAGGAAAAACCTGACACTGAAACAGCTCTTCGTTACACAGAAGAGTGGGGCTATCTTTGGAATGCTGGCTACTTTATTTTTAAAACGAATACCTTACTTGATTGGATGCAAAACTGTTCTCCAGAACTCGTCTCCGGTATCCACTCCCTTCTTCTTGCTCAAGATGACGCAGCGCGAACACTTGCTTACGAAACCTGTCCAAGTGAACCGATAGAGCCGTTGATGATTGAAAAACTCTCACCCGAAGAGCGCTTAGTTATTCCAAGCAGTCTCCAGTGGAGTGATGTTGGTAACTGGAGTACCTTATTACAGTTTTTACGAGAGAAAAAAGGTCTTTCTCATATCACTGAACAACCTCATCTTGATCTCGGTAGCCACAATATTCTTATTAAAAGTAGTGTGCCAAAAGATGCTCGTAAAAAAATAGTTACTTTAGGTCTAGAGGATATTGTTATTATTGATACTCCCGATGTATTGTTTATTGCCAACCAAGATAAAACAAACTCTGAAATGAAAAATCTCATCGAGAAAATAAAAGGGAACAACCTGGAATTACTCTAAGCTGTTATCCCAGATGATCTTTTTTATAGGCATCCTCGATCTTTCTCATGATTTCTTGCTCCATTACATGATGAGCCTCGTTTTCTAATGTTCCAGGCGTATCATATTCATACTTATCGTAAGCTTGACGATAGGTCTTTCCCTCACTGATCGATCTGTATTCAGATCGTATCATTGAAGCATAGTGTAAAGCATAGGCTCTTAATGGATTGTCATTATATTGCTTAGCATGAGCCATCTCAGCAAGCCAATCCCTTCCTTTATCCAAAGGATTTATATACAGCGTATTAGATGAAGCCATATAATACGCTCTGCCTGTCTGTCTTTGAGTTTTCAGATCTTCACGTTTTTGTCCTGGTTTATCAAAAATAAAACGAATCTTTGGATTACCTAATTCTTTTTGCATCTCCCAAATAACTCGGTAAGCCCTTGGATCAAACTGCATGAATTGACCTACTCCATCAAACTCTTCATCTGCCCTCTTTTTTTGTTCCGATCCACCCCCAAAAATCCCCTCATGTAAATCAGCGTGTTTTTTTCTAAGCTCTACTGCACTCATATGAGAGAGCTCCTCTGGCACATCCAAAGCTAAAGTAAGATACTCTTCTGCTAGGCTACTCCTATACATTTCGAGTTTCAGATCTTCTGGTAATGGATCTTTACCTAGAAGATAGTTGAGATTTTTCGTTGTTTCAGGATCTTCATGTTCATACCTAATACCATCTGTTGTTTTTGTTTCTGCTACCGTGTAGCGAGTGGCGTAATAGCTAGCAGTTGAACCAGCCGCTGAAAAAAGGGCTGCGGCCCCCGCTATCTTTCCGATATTTTTTTTAATCAGATGGAAAACTCTCACAACAGCTCTCTTTTTCAACTTACCATCCTTAATATTCTCGATTTTTTCAGGTAAAGTTTCGATCTGCTGAGCTATCTCATAAACTTCTTCTTCAGTGCCAATTCCAATCAACTCAGAAAAATGTTCCCTCAGATCACTCGTACTTTCAATATTTTGAGCTTTTTCAAATTCATCCGGTTTTCCAAGTTCCTGGTGCAAGTCACTCTCCAACTTCGAATGTTCCTTAAACACGGCTTTGTTGTTAATGTGAAACAATTTTTCCCAATAATGCATCTAGCTCTTCTTCTGAGTAGTATTCAAGTATGACTCGTCCACCTTTACCGCTTGGTGTGATTTTGACTTTGGTACCAAGAAGTTGTGTTAACTCGTCTGCTTTAGCGGCAAGCATTACTTGCTCTGGTTTCTGAACGCGTACATGAGATTTTACTACGACACTTCGTACCTTGTTTTCAGTTTCACGAACAGTTAGTTCTTCGCTCAAAATCAATTCAAAAACAGCGCGCTGTTTTTCTTTGTTTTCAATACCAAGAAGTGCTTTGGCATGACCTTCACTAATTTTGCCTTCACTCACAGCTCGTTGCATATCTACTGGTAGCTGCAACAGACGCACACTGTTAGCGACAGCGCTGCGGCTTTTACCCATTTTACGAGCTACCTCTTCCTGATTCATGCCAAATTCATGGAGCAAACGTTGGTAAGCCTTACTTTCTTCAATTGGATTCAAATTATGTCGCTGGATGTTTTCAATAATTGCAAGCTCCAGTTTTGTCTGTTCACTAGCAACGCGAATAATCACTGGTACCTCGCTCAAACCAGCCCTTTTGGCTGCTTGAAAACGCCTTTCTCCTGCAATAAGTTCGTAGTGTTCGCCAGCCTCAGTCACTACCAGGGGCTGCAAAATACCATGTTCTTTGATAGATTCAGTAAGTTCCATCAACTTCGTTTCATCAAAATGAGTTCTCGGTTGATGTGGGTTTGGTACGATCAATGAAATAGCCACTGTTCTCCCATCTTTATTTTTTTCTCTTCCCTGAACATTCGCTTGAGGTTCTCTTAAGTTCGTTTTTTCAAACATGAAACTCCCGCCAGCTACTGGAGTATGTGTGCTTTCCTCTTCTCGAGATTCTTCTTTTTTCGGTGGAATCAGTGATGCCAATCCCCTCCCAAGCCCGTACTGTTGTGCCATAGTTTAGACAATCTTAATTTTCTTTTTTTCATCAACTTCACGAGTAATTATTTCTTTGGCTACAGCCTTATACGCTCGAGCCCCTTTGGAAAAAGCATCGAAATCCAAAATAGATTTACCGAAACTCGGTGCTTCAGCAAGACGGATTGACCGTGGGATAACACTCTCAAACACTGGTCCCGGAAAATGTACTCTCACCTCACTTACTACTTGGCGAGCTAAACGATTCCGCCGATCAAACATTGTAAGGAGTGCACCACAGATTTTGAGATTTGGCTGTAAACGATCGCGTACCAACTCAATAGTACCGAGCAACTGACTCAACCCTTCAAGTGCATAATACTCTGTTTGTACCGGGATGACTACTTCATCAGAAGCTACCAAACCATTGATGGTAAGCAGCCCAAGTGATGGCGGACTGTCGATTAAAATATAGTCGTAGTACGGCTTGATTTGGCGTAGTACATTTTGCAAACGATACTCTCTACCCTCAAGGTGAACCATCTCTATTTCAGCCCCCGCTAAATCCTGAGCGGCTGGAATAACATGGAAATTTTCTGTCTCTGTTTGAAGAATAATCTCTTGAGGAGGTAACCCTCCAATCATTGAGTGGTAAAGGTTTTTGCTCATTGCTCTTGGATCGATACCCAAACCAGATGAAGCGTTGCCCTGAGGATCAAGATCCACTAACAGCACTCGTCTCCCGAGTTCAGCTAGGTAACGAGCTACATTAATAGTCGACGTGGTCTTACCAACCCCGCCCTTCTGATTGATAAACCCAATTGTTTTGGCCATCATAAACACGCTTGTTCAATTCCACTCTAGTATACGCGATTGACAAGTGAGAATCAATTTTCTATGCTTGGTCTAGCGAAAAATCGCCGAGGTGGTGGAATGGTAGACACACGGGACTCAAAATCCCGCGATAGCAATATCATGAGGGTTCAAGTCCCTCCCTCGGCACAATATTAAAAATAGCGCTTCTAGATCGTTATTTTTATTGGAAAAAATCCTCAATCTTTTTGCCTTGATTCTTTGGTTGTGCCTCCCATTGCTTTTGCATAAAAGCCCAGTATGCTGGAGTATATTTTTTAAAAGCCTCTACAAAAAACTTCCACATAACCCGGGCTGTTTCCTGTGGATCTTCATTGTTTAAAATAGCTACTAACTGACTACTCATCTTATCGAGAGTAGAATTGTTTATATTGTGATTTACAAATAAAGCACCGTTAAAGCTGTTCACCCCTCTTCTCTCGGAAGTAAAAGGGTTATGGGAAAGATCATGTGGATGATTACCATTTATATAACACCTATACACAGCAAAGGATTGTACTCTGCCCTCTATCTCTCGTTTTAGAGAACCTGGTTTTAAAATATCCACACGATTAGGCTCAAGAATATTTACTTTCTTTTCGGTCACGGCACTTACATACTCTTCCTCAGAAGCGAGAGGGTACTCATAGATTATAGGGTCGAGTTTGGCATTATTCCCAATGGCTTCTAATTTTCCCACTTTCTGATCAAGCATATAACCGAATTGCCCCATTCCTGCTCCTGTGCCATAAAGATTGCCATTAGCCGAAACTCCAAAGATGAATCCTGGATTTGATGAAGCCAATGTAAGTAACTCTTGCGCTACTCTTGCCTCTTGTTCTTCCTTGCTTACTATCGCCTCTTTCTTTACTGGTAACTCTTGTTGTACCGCCTTTTCTTGGCCTAACTCTTCATCTATTCGATCAGCTTTAATCGTCTGGTGCTTTTCTGCATGAGCATTCACTTTTCCCTCAGATTCTCTGGAATGCGCAATACGTTCTGCATCCTGATAAAGAGTTGTTTCTCTTGCTAATGCGACAAATTGCTGAGCCTTTTTCCTTCCCTCTGGTTCTTGAGCACGAAGATCGCCAAGTGAAGCAGCTAAGCCATCACGATATGTTTTCGCACCAAATTTCTCCATATTCATATCGGTAGTCTTTTAATACATTACTCTCACCTAAAAAATAACATGGGTTACACCCTCTTCAAAGTAGCTTCTGTCACCCGAGCCAAAAGCACGGCAACGGTTACGGGACCAACACCACCCGGTACAGTAGTCACCCAAATATCTTCACGATACACCCCGTCATCACGAGCAATATCTCCTATTACTCTGCCCTTGTCATCATAACTAATGCCACCATCAATGATTACTGCACCCTCCTTACAATCAAAAGTAGAAAGTGAGCTCGCATCTCCACTGGCTGAAAGAATGACGTCAAATTCTTTAATAAAGTTTTGAATCCTTTCACTTTCTTGTTTCAAAACATACCTTGAATCCAGTCCTTCATCTTGAAGCGCCTTCTCCAAAACCTCGCCCATCAAAGCAGAGTTCACAAGAGCAATGCCTGTCTTACGAGAAAGTTTTGGAGCTGAGCGTACAAGCTCTAACATGGCCCGTGGAAATACTGGCAGGCGCTCTTTATCACCTTCCAAAAACTTTTTAATAGTCTCTGGATGAAACCCGTCGGTGTCTTTTTGTGGCTCTATAGAGCCAATAATTTTGTCAGTATTCAAGTGATTAGGCAATGGTAGCTGAACGATAATACCGTGAATATCGGTCGCACTATTCCACTCCCTGATGATAGAGATTATCTCATCCTCTTGTGTATCAGAAGTAAAAACTTTTTTATAAAAATGAATTCCGAGCTCTCTAGCACGCTTCTCTTTGATACCAACATACAACTGTGAGGGTGCATCATCACCAACCAGTATCACTCCTAATCCAGGAGTAAGTTGTTCTGTTTGAATACACTCTTTTGTAGTATCAAGAATTTTTTTAGCTACCTGAACACCAGAAAGTAACATGCTCTTAGAGAATAAAAAGTAAGAAAAGAATACCAACCAAAATACGATAATACCCAAAAGAAACAAACGTATGAGTCTGCACAAACTGGATAAAGAACTTCATGGCGACCAGGGCTACTAAATAAGCTGTAACAAAACCAAGAAGGAGCATGCTTCCATCAGCACTTCCCAATGCCCCGCTACTTTCATATAAATCTTTAGCAGTAGCCGCTATCATAGTTGGCACCGCTAAGAGAAATGAGAATTCTACAATCACACTCCGTTCCATACCGATAACAAGCCCCCCGAGGATAGTAGCTCCCGCTCGAGACACCCCTGGAACAACCGCTAAAGCCTGGAAAATACCGATAGTAAAGGCTCTTTTATAAGTAATCTGATCAAGTGACGTAATCGTTTTGGTTTTTTTATCCTGAAAATACTCAATCCCTAAAATCGCTAAACCTCCTAAAATCAATGCCCAAGCTACCACCTCTGGTGCCGCAAAGAGAGACTTGATAAACGGGTAAAAGAACGCCCCTATCACAATAGCAGGTAACACACCTACAATCAGTTTTTTATTCATGTCCCAATCAAGAAGAAAGCGTTTGAAGTATAATGTTACGACAGCTAGGATAGCTCCCAACTGAATTACTACTTCAAATGTTGAAAGAAAGTCTGTATACGAGAGACCTAATAACTTTGAGGCGAGAATAAGATGCCCCGTTGAAGATACTGGCAAAAACTCTGTCAGCCCTTCTACCACTCCAAGAATAATCGCATCGAGAAAATTCATAGCCTATGACTAAAAAAGAGCCCCAGGTAATTTATCAAGTGTCAAAACAGGCGCATGCTCTGTCTTAGCTGACTCAAGAAGTGCCTTGTTACCGTGGAGTTCGTGAATAGTATCCCAATTACGCAGTTCCGGGTATCGTTTGAGGATTTCTTCTAAGATCTCAACAGTCACCCGTACATCAGCCGCTCCTGAGTGAGCATTAACATGCTCCTTACCACAATAGAGTTTATACGCCGCTGTCAGATTGCGTGGCTTGAACATATCTCGAGGCTCTTTGGAGTGATAGAGGATTTTGGCATCAAGAATTTTCTTCTGACTAAAGTCAAAAGTCTTACCGACACTAGCAAAAGTATTCCGAAGAAATGGAAGATCAAAACCAGTTATATTAAATCCCCCAACATCAGCTCCATCGAAAGTGTTCCAGAGGCCAAAAGCGAGGGTGGCAAAGCTGGGACAGTCAGCCACATCAGCATCACTGATACCATTGATTTTGGTAGCCACTTCAGGAATAGGCATGCCTGGATTTATGCGCAAAACCTCAGCGATTATTTCACCGTTGGGCATGATTTTCTCATAGGCAATCTCGAGAATCTTATCCTCTACAGTAGAGAGTCCGGTCGTTTCAAGGTCAAAGACAATCAAAGGTCGCTCAAGCGGTAAAAAGTCAGTGATAGTTGTTCTCATACTGGGAAATATCAAGTATAAAGTATTGAATATTAAGCAAAAAGCAAAGAGCCACTCCTTGCTCATACTTATCTATAATACCGTATCCCCTGCTGGCTGTATATATTTTTGCCTTCCAAAAACCATCACTCTCACTAAGAAGTCAGATGCCTTAGCTGCTTATTAAAGACTTCATTTCGACTTCGTTTTCGGTATCAAAACAATGGAGTTGACTTAGATTAGATGAGAACCTGGCCATACTATCTTGATTATCTTTGAGGTTGCCATAAGATGCAAAGAGATCACTCACTCGAGAAACAAAATCTATAAGCTTGGCATCGTAAGATCCAGAGAGTACATTTCTCTCATTCACATCTTCCAAAGCATCGATGCCTTGCTGTAATTTTGCAAAATGTTCAAATAATTCATTATTTACTAAAATGCTCGCCAAAAAATCTTCAGCCCGCTGTTGTGGGTGCTTAAAATGCTTCATATAGGCATCTGAAAGTCCAATCAATGTATCCTGCGTACTTAACTCTTCATAAAATGTATTAAAGGGGGCCGCTACATCTAAATTGGCTAGCTCTTTATTGATTTCATTGAACGCTTCTGATTTTCGATATTTTTCTGACGTGGGTCTATCAAAGCTAAATTTCATAAGTATTACTCTAATATTTACTTAATTGAATTATAGCAGATTTTAAGAAAAAGGCTTTTATTCAACAGTTACTGACTTCGCCAAATTACGTGGTTTATCGACATCATAGCCTAGCTCTACACTCATGTAGTAAGCAAAGAGCTGGAGTGGGATGATAGAGAGGAGTGGCGTCAGCATCTCGATGGTTTTTGGTATGTAAATCACAGCATCAGCCTTCTTAGCTACGCCTGTATTCCCCTTGGTCGTAATAGCTAGCACCGCTCCACCACGAGCCTTGATTTCTTCAAGTCCCGAAAGGTTTTTCTCATACACGCTATCCTCAGGCACCACTACCACCGAAAGAGAACCTTTGTCTACTAGAGCTATGGGGCCATGCTTCATCTCACCAGTGGCGTAGCCCTCGGCAGAGACATAGGCAATTTCTTTGATCTTGAGCGCTCCCTCGAAAGCAATGGGGAAGTTGTACTTACGTCCCAGAAAAAGATAGTTCTTACGGCCTTTGAATTTCTTGGCTAATTTCTTCATTTCCTTACTCGTCTCAAGTACCTGCTCCATCAGTTTCGGCAGCTGCTCAAGAGCGCGTGCAATCTTCTTGCCATCGGTGAACGAGAGACCCCTTCTCCGTCCCAAAAACAGGGTCAGGAGAGCAAGAACCCCTAGTTGTGAGGTGAATGCCTTAGTCGAGGCTACACTGACCTCACGGCCCGCATGATTGTATATGCCCGCGTGGGTTTCTCGAGCGATAGTAGAACCCACTGTATTCACGATTCCAAGAACTAACGCCCCTTGACGTTTGGCTTCTCGCAACGCCGCGAGAGTATCAGCTGTCTCGCCCGATTGGGAAATGGCTATCACAGCTGTATATTTATCAATCAATAGTTTACGATAACGAAATTCCGAGGCAAATTCTACTTCTGCGGGGATCAAGGCAAATTCTTCCAACATATACTCACCCACCAAACTCGCATGGTACGATGTGCCGCAAGATACCAGAATAATTTTCTTAATACTCTGTAGACGCTTCTCCACTTCACGCAACCCCCCTAGTCTTGCCGTACCTTCAGTGGTTATAAGTCTCCCTCGCATAGCATCTTCGAGTGCTCGCGGTTGTTCATGAATCTCCTTGAGCATGAAGTGTGGGTAGCCATCACGTTTCGCCTCAGTCTCTGACCATTCTACATCTATCACTTCTTTTTGATTGATTTTACCTCCCCTATGAACGGTATAACCATTTAGAGTCAATACAGCGTATTCACCATCATCGAGATAGACTACTTTTCTCGTATGTGGAAGAAGTGGAGAAACATCAGAGGCCACAAACCACTCATCTTTACCGACACCAATCACTAATGGACTCCCCATGCGTGCAATCAGAATCTTATCTGGCTCTGACTGTCTCAACACAGCAATCCCGTAAGTACCTTTCAGTTTTTTGAGAACATTCCGAAAAGCTTCCTCAAAAGTTTTTCCTTCATCAAGGGCTGCTCGAAGTAGATGCACAATGACCTCACTATCTGTCTCAGAACGAAAAATGACTTTTTTTCTCTTGAGCTCATTACGAAGTTCTCCGTAATTTTCAATAATCCCATTGTGGACCAGGGCAATTTCCTTCGTGCTATCAGTATGGGGGTGAGCGTTTTTCTCGCTCGGCTTTCCATGAGTGGCCCAACGAGTATGGGCGATACCGACATTGCCGACTACACTTACTTTCTCCAGCTTTTCTTCCAGATTGGCTACTTTACCCACGGCTTTGACTACACGGACCTTACCCGCTCCCAACACAGCCATACCAGCACTATCATAGCCACGATACTCGAGCCGTTTCAATCCTTCTAATAGTAAATCTTTGGCTTCCCGCTTCCCTATATAGCCGATGATACCGCACATAGAAATTATTTTAGTGACTAAAGGTAAGCAGCTCGTTTAAGCTCTGGATCTCGTGGCGAGCCCCACAGTTTCGAGAACACTGACGACCAAGCTCTGGTCGATTCATATGAAATGTTAGCACACTGCCATTATCCTGGAGAGTTCTCATGTACTCAGAACGATCATCAATAAACCAGACTGTTTCTCCGAGTTTTTTGGCCTCTTCTTGTAGAAGTCTAGCTTTATCGCTAGCGATAATAATTACTTCATCGAACAAATGACTGATCCCACTCGCGATAATTTTTTGTTTTTGAAATTGCTGATGACCGAAAGTAAGGAGAATGAAATAGGCGCCACGCTGCTTAAGCTCGATCAAAAATTTCCTAACATCAGCAAAAATGAAACTCCTCTTTTCTCTCAGGATATTCTCTATTGTTATGAGAGCTTCTTCTATATCAGTTTCTCGCCAACCAAGAATCTCCATTTGCCGTCTAGGTGTAAACAACTCTCCTTCAAGTAGGGTACCGTTGGTAAAAAATGTATAGCTTTTTTCAATTTCTCTTTCCGTGCTGCCATAAGCAAGCAATAGTGGTTTGTAGTACTCCTGGTAAAAAGTCTGTGTCGCTAATAATGTATTATCAAGATCCAAATAGACGTGCATATATTCTAGAGAAAATACTGCTGAATAAAAGCTTCTGCTTTGGGAATATCCTCTGGACAACCCACCGATTGCCATGCCCGAACCTTTTTGACAGCCACTGGTATATCTTTGGCCATGACTACTACGGTTTGTGGTAACCCGAATTCTTTCTCAGTGATTTGTACGAGCGGGTACGAGAAAAATGATTGTGGCAAAACATAGGCTCCTACACAGACATCTCCTGTCTGTCTTTCGTGTGGACGCTCTATAACTGACATTAATTTCCCACTTCTATCAATTCCCAAAAGACCAAATGGTTGAGCATTCTCTACATACAAGCCTCCGATAGCCCCTTCACCGCTAGGTGTTGCTAAAAACTCTCTAAGATCTAGCGGATGATACAGATCATCTCCCATTGTAACCAACACCGACCCCTGCACATAGGGAGCCACTAATTGCATTGCTCCACCAGAACCATTCAACACCTCTTGAGTTATATACGTAATTTTTCTTCCTTGCCATTCAGTGCCGAAATACTCTCTAATCTGTTCTTGAAGATAGCCTACTACCAAAATCACCTCATCTACCTCATCTGGCAGCGTCTCCAAACGCCACTCAAGAAGTGGCTTATTAAGAAGTCTTACCATGGGCTTCGGGCAATCATGACAAAGCTCACGCATCCGTGTTCCTAGTCCAGCCGCGAGTATTACTGCTTGCATAAGCTACGAGACAACAATACTAATCAGTTTATTGGGTACCACAATAACTTTCCTGACTGTTTGGCTACCAATAGTTTCTTGCACTTTTTCTCTTGCAAGAGCAAGTTTTTCCACTTCTTCATTTGAAAGATCAAGTGCACCCTGGAATTGATCACGAATTTTACCATTAATCTGTACCATCAGTGTCACCTCTGCTACCACTACCTTGCTCGGATCAAAAACAGGCCAAGTCATCTCAAAAAGAGTTCCTTCTCCATCATTTTTTTGCCAAAGCTCTTCAGTAATATGCGGAGCATAGGGAGCTAAGATTCGTAGAAAAAGTTTCAGCTGTTCCCGAGTTAAGCCATTTTTTTCGATTATATTCACTGCTCCCATAAGCGCCGCTACTCCAGTATTCATCTTAAGAAGACTAATACTTTCCTCTACCTTGGCTATGGTTTGATGTAGGATTCTTTCTGTCTCATTTTTTTTATCATCAGAAAGTCCCTCATCTACCTTAAAGTGAAGTTTCCATACTCGATCAAGAAAACGTCTCACTCCCACAATACTCTCTGGATTCCATGGGTAAGCCCCCACTTCATTATACGGACCAATGAAAGCCAGGTAGACACGAATGGTGTCCGCACCTAATTCCGCAACCAGTTCATCTGGATCAATCACATTTCCTTTAGATTTGCTCATCTTATTGCCGTCTGGCCCAAGAATAAGACTGCGGTTCATACGCCTGGTATAGGGCTCCACCTCATTAACGAGCCCTAAATCATAAAGTGCCTTATGAAAAAAACGTGAGTACAGTAAGTGCATAGTGGTATGTTCTGCTCCACCACTATACAAATCTACCGGCATCCAGGCAGCTAGTTTGTTTTTATCAGCAAATACTTCTCTATTTGATGGATCACAATAACGCAAGAAATACCAACTACTATCCACAAAAGTATCTAGGGTGTCTGTCTCACGACGAGCCGATTTACCACATTTTGGACATACTGTGTTTACAAAATCCTTGTTCTTAGAAAGCGGGCTCTCGCCGTTGTCATTAGGAAGATAGTCCCTTACGGCCGGTAGTTCTATCGGTAAGTCTTCGTCTGCTACCGGTTGCCAACCACACTTTTCACAGTGAATAAGCGGGATCGGACAGCCCCAATAACGCTGACGACTCACACCCCAGTCACGAAGACGGTAAGTCTTTGTCATCCTACCATGTACTTTTTCGATAATCTTTCCTTTGGCGTCATTGCCTGACAGTCCATCAAATTCACCAGACTGTACCAAAATACCGTCTGCACTTACAAGAGCACTCTCCTCTTGTCGCTCAAATAATTCTATGGCCCATTTAGCCTCTGCTACAGTAAAATAATTCTTGACCGCACTCTTCTCAACCCATACTAGTTCATGTTGAGCACTATCCTCTTCACTGATAGCTATCTGTTCATCATCAATAAGTTCAAAAAAGGCAAAGCTCCACAAAGCATGGCGGTTAATTTTCTTACCCCGATGATAGAATTTGGTATGTTTCTGGATATTGGGTGTACCAATAAATTTCACGTTCTTATAGCCCGTTTCTTCGAGGAGCTCCCTCCGCGCTGATTGCTCGATACTCTCACCTTCATCTATACCTCCAGTCACTACCCCACGCATATCAAAATTTTTCCAAGATATTGCTAAGTAAGAATCCCGCTTTGGATCATAGAGTGCGATAGCTACATTATTTCTAGCCTCTGTCTTTTCTTCGGGTCGATAAGCATCATCACGGTTACCTTCCGTCACCACACACTCTTCAATCACCTTCTTAATCGGCAGACTAAACTTCTTAGCAAAAGCGAAGTCGCGCTCATCATGACCCGGTACCGCCATGATAGCTCCAGTACCATAGCCAGCTAATACATAATCAGCCACGTATAGAGGGATTTCTTCTCCCGTTGCCGGGTTAATAGCTACTACTCCGCCAAGCAGTACTCCCGTCTTTTCTTTAGCGGTATTAGTACGCTCTATCTCAGTTTTCTTCTTAGCGGCCTCTACGTAAGCTCTCACTTCCTCTTTATTAGAAAGAACATCATGATCATCCTGCAAAGCCAGAGTTACCCAAAGATGTTCAGGCGCCAAAACCATATAGGTTACCCCATAGAGAGTGTCTGGTCGCGTAGTAAAAACCGTTAACTGTGCTCGTTCACCATCTGGTCCACGGTTATCATTAGCCTCTACATTATGGGTAAAGCGAAGAAGGAAATCTATCTCCGCCCCATCACTTCGGCCTATCCAATTTTTCTGAGCAGTCTTGATTTCTTCAGGCCAATCAAGCCCCTTCAGATCATCTATTAACCTATCAGCATAGGCCGTAATTCGTAGTTGCCATTGCTTCATAGTTTTCTTCTCGATCTGAGCCCCACAACGCTCACAAGTGCCATTGATAACCTGTTCATTAGCCAAAACTGTTTTGTCAGTCGGACACCAATTGGCAAGGGTTTCTCGCTCCTCGACTAATCCTGCTCTAAAAAGCTGAATAAACAACCACTGAGTCCATCGGTAGTATTGGGGATCACAGGTTGCTATGGCACGAGACCAATCAAATATAGCTCCCATAGACTGAAGCTGGGTTTTCATATAGTCCATGTTTTGGTAGGTCCACACTCGTGGATCTAAACCTCGCTTGATAGCGGCATTTTCAGCAGGAAGACCAAAGGCATCGAAACCAATGGGATAGAGGACATTCTTACCACGCATTCGCTCAAAGCGAGCTCGTATGTCGGGCACTGCAAAAGCGTACCAGTGACCAACGTGTAAGTTGCCTGATGGATAGGCAAATTCTACCAACTGATAGAAATTCTCTTTTCCTTCTACAGTATCTAAAACGACATGCAGGTTGCGCTCAGCCCACAAAGCCTGCCATTTTGGTTCAATAATTTCTGGTTGGTAGAGGTTTTCCATAAACAGAGTACCTCTACTATATGCCAATTTAAGCCAATAATCAAGAATCCCACAGCTTTTCAGAGAAAAAGCGTGGGATGAAATTTAGTCTATAATTCTTACTCTTCAGTACTTTCTCCCTGGAGAGCCTCCATAGCGACATCAATCACTCGCTGAGGATCTACCAATGATTTGACGAGATAATACTCAGCGGCACCAAGATCAGTGACCGTACGAAACATATCATCACTGTCGACATTGCTTAAAATAATCACTGGGATTTTACAAAGCTCCGTATCACCCTTCAGTTCACGCAAAACAGCAATGCCGTCCATTACTGGCATCTGAATATCAAGTAAAATTACTGAGGGTCGTTTTTCACGAATGAGACGCATTCCTTCAGCTCCATCAGCTGCTGTAATGGTTTCGATACCCTCAGAAGCAAACTTCATCCGGTAAATTTCACGGATGTCATCATTATCATCGATAATACAAATCAATTTTCCTTCCATATACATATTCTTAGTGTAGCTTGAAGTTGTTATTTTGGCTATGCATCAGTATGAAGTGTCGTCCCCCGATGACTCCGGTGCTTTCTGGCTACCCGAATACGGTTAAGCTCTTTATCGAGCATAGCTACCGTACGAGCATATTCTTCTTCATCCTCCAAGGTACCGCTATTTTTGAGCTCTTCGGCACGCTTGCGGGCTTCCTCCGCACGTTCAATATCAATATCTTCGGCACGTTCAGCTCGATCAGCCAATACCGTCAGTATGTTGTCATGAAATTCTACAAAACCCGAAGAAAGTGCTAGTTGCACCTCTTCTCCCGTTCCTTCCAGAAAACGTACCTCTCCAGATACCAGGGAGCCGATATAAGGGACATGTTCTGGCAAAATAGTTACCTCTCCAAAGGTCACAGGCAAGGTTACCTGACTCACCTCTGTTTCAAGGAGTAGTTTCTCTGGGGTAACAATTTTGAGATTGATAGAAGACATAAAAATCTTTTACTCTGTCTTACGACCCTCAGCAATCACCTCATCAATACTTCCCTTCATATAGAAAGCTCCTTCAGCAATATCATCAAGTTCACCAGAAAGAATACGTTCAAAACCGCTGATTGTGTCTTCAAGTTTCACGTACTTACCCGCTGCTCCAGTAAACTGCTCTGCTACAAAAAATGGCTGTGAAAGGTAACGCTGAATCTTACGAGCTCGAGCTACTGTTTGCTTGTCTTCGTCAGTCAATTCTTCCATACCAAGAATAGCAATAATATCTTGCAAATCTTTGTAACGCTGAAGAATTCGCTGAACACTACGAGCCACTTCATAGTGACGTGTCCCCACAATCTGCGGATCAAGAATAGTCGAACTTGAGTCCAATGGATCAACAGCCGGATAAATACCGATCTCAGTTAATGCACGGTTTAGCGACACCGTTGAGTCTAGGTGTCCAAAAGTAGTGGCTGGTGCCGGATCTGTCAGGTCATCAGCCGGCACATACACAGCCTGCACCGATGTAATAGAACCATTCTTCGTAGAAGTGATACGTTCTTGAAGACCTCCCATTTCTTCAGCCAGCGTTGGCTGATAGCCTACCGCACTTGGGATACGTCCCAAAAGAGCCGATACCTCAGAGCCAGCTTGAGTAAAACGAAAAATGTTATCAACAAACAGAAGTACGTCTTTACCTTCATCATCACGAAAAGACTCAGCCATAGTCAAAGCAGACAAAGCTACACGCTGACGACTTCCTGGCGGTTCATTCATCTGACCAAATACCAGGGCAGTCTTATCGAGCACGCCAGACTCTTTCATTTCATAGTACAAATCATTTCCCTCTCGAGTACGCTCACCAACACCAGCAAATACCGAATACCCATTGTGCTCAGAGGCAATGTTACGGATAAGTTCCTGAATGACGACTGTTTTACCTACTCCAGCTCCTCCAAAAAGCCCAACCTTTCCACCTTTCATGAAAGGACAGATAAGATCAATGGATTTGATACCCGTCTCAAAAACTTCTGCCTTCGTAGATTGTTCGTCGAAAGCTGGTGCGCTGCGGTGAATAGAACGCCTCTCTGTTTCTGTCGCAATCGCTTCTCCACCATCAATCGTTTCCCCTAAGACATTGAACATCCGACCCAAAACCGCTTTACCAATTGGTACAGAGATAGGTGCACCAGTAGCAATTACTTCGGTACCCCGACGAAGACCATCAGTAGCACCCATAGCTACTGCGCGTACTCGATAACCACCCAGATGCTGACGCACTTCGCCTACTAATGTCTCTTCACCATTTTTAAGACTGATCGCATCATTGATTTTCGGGAGGACTACTTTACTCTCATCAGCTGAAGAAAAATCAACATCAATGACTGGCCCGATAACTTGGAGGAGTTTTCCTTTCTGCATAAAAATACTGTTAGAGTGAATAAATGGAATTATATAAACTATGACACGGCGGCCATGCCGGCTGAGAGCTCAGCAATCTCTTGGGTGATCTTCTGTTGACGCAGCTGGTTGTACATGAGAGTGTAATCCTCAGCCATTTCCTTGGCAGCATCAGTAGCATTACGCATTGCGAGCATCCGAGCTGATTCCTGAGAAGCATTTGATTCAAGCAACGCATGATACAGCTCCATTTCAATAAGCTTTGGGATCATCGTCGTGAGCACACTCTCTGGATTCGGCTCAATAGTGTACTCGGCTTGCTCGCTTTTCTTGGTTGTATTGCCCGGAATCTCATTAAGAGTTCTTTGAGAGTCTTTAAGTCTCACTGGAAGCAAGGCTCGGAGCTTCACGTCCTGAACCATGACTGACACGTAATCCGTATACACCATTACCACACGATCCACTCGCTCTGTCATGAACTCCTCCATAATGACCCGCGTGATTGGACGCATTGAGAGGGCATCGGGAGCTGCTAGCACATCAGGAAATGACGCAATAATATCACCGCCCATTCTCCTCAGTGAATTTTCTCCCTTTTTACCAATAGTGATAAATACCGCCTCTCTTCCCTTGTCTTCAGTCAAGGCTTGGCGGAGGCGCTTCATTACTTGAGCATTAAAAGCTCCACATAAACCTCGATTGCTCGTAATAACTACATACAGTTCTCGAGTTATTGGACGTTCTACCAAAAGCGGGTGTGATTCTCGTCCCATAGCATGCTCAAGCTGACCTAAAACATGTAATGCCGCTTCTGCATAGGGACGAATAGCCTGCACGCTGCTTGCCGCTTTTCGCATTTTGACGGCAGAAATCATCTCCATAGCACGGGTGATTTTTCCCGTACTCTTAACTCCCTTGATTCGTGCTTTTATGTCGCGTGCTCCAGGCATGGTGGTTTAGGCTAAGAAGTTTTTCTTAAATGCTTCAATGTGTCCTCGAAGCTCTTCCTCTATCTCATCATTCAGGGCTTTGGTGGTGATAATTTTTTCCAATGTTGACTTACCCTTAGTATCGAGATACTCCAAAAGTTCTCGCTCGAAACGATTGACATCAACTACCGGTACCTCATCAACAAATCCACGAGTAAGAGCGTACAAGACTGCCACCTCTTTTTCTACAGATAGTGGGCTAAACTGAGGTTGTTTCAACATTTCAGTAGCTCTGCGGCCACGCTCAATCTGAGTACGGGTTTTTTCATCAAGATCAGAACCAAACTGCGCAAATGCTTCAAGTTCACGAAACTGAGCGAGGTCAAGACGGAGTGTTCCGGACACCTGTTTCATAGCCTTGATTTGAGCTGCTGATCCTACACGAGAGACTGAGAGACCAACGTTTAAAGCTGGGCGAATTCCCTTGTAGAAAAGATCACTCTCCAAATAAATTTGGCCGTCGGTAATAGAGATGACGTTCGTCGGAATATAGGCAGATACATCTCCTGCCTGAGTTTCAATAATAGGCAATGCCGTTAATGATCCTCCTCCATACTCTTTCGAAAGTTTGGCACTGCGTTCGAGAAGACGTGAATGAAGGTAAAAAACATCTCCTGGATAGGCTTCACGACCCGGTGGACGACGAAGAATAAGCGAGATTTGACGATAGGCTACGGCATGTTTAGAGAGATCATCATAGATAACCAGTACATCCTTACCCTGATCCATGAAATACTCCCCAAGAGCACACCCTGTGTACGGGGCGATAAATGACAAAGCAGCTGGATCTGATGCACCAGCGACAACGACGGTCGTATATTCCATCGCTCCACTCTTCGTCAGCTCTGCTACGATGCGAGCTATCTTAGATTCTTTCTGTCCAATAGCAACATAGATACAAGTCACACCCTGCCCCTTCTGATTGATGATAGTATCAATAGCTACGGCCGTTTTACCAGTCTGACGATCACCGATAATCAATTCACGCTGACCACGACCGACCGGAATAAGGGCATCAATAGCTTTGATACCAGTCTGCAAAGGCTCTCCCACTGATTCTCGAGTGATAACTCCCGGAGCAATTTTTTCTACTGGGTAAAATACTTTCTTTTCGAGACTCCCCTTCCCATCAATTGGTTCTCCAAGCGCATTCAAAACACGTCCTACAACATCGTCTCCCACTGGTACTGAAAGAATCCTGCCCGTACTCTTAGCAGTCATCCCTTCATGAATATCACCAGTTTCATCCAAAAGCATTACTCCGACTTCCCCCTCTTCCAGGTTAAGGGCTACCCCAAGGGCGCCGTTAGCAAACTCTACCATTTCGGAAGCCATCACTTCAGAAAGTCCTGAGAGACGGACAACACCATCACCAACTTCAAGAACTGTACCAGTTGCCTCTACGGTTGGTGTGTGTGCGAACTGCTCGATTTGAGTTTTTAGAAGAGAAATGAGAGGACTACTCATAGAAGTAACTTTAAGATTTTAGGGTTTGTGAAAATTGATTAAGTGTATGGGCGAGAGTTTGATCATAACTCGTATCCTTACCCTGGACACGAAAACCACCGATGAGACTTTCATCAAGAACATGGGTAAGGTCAAGTTGTTTGCCTGGATAGAGAATGGCTATTTTCTTCTCTAGGACAGCACGTTGTTTGGTATCAATAACATGCTTCGTAAAAACTGTCAGTCGTTCGACATCGTGAAGGGCTTCTTCCAGATCAATTACTCCTTGCAATACCGGAACAAATTTTTCCGCCTCACCTCTCTGAACTAGATACGCTCTAAAGTGAGTAAGGATTTTTTCTTTATCCCCTTCTTGCAACAACTCATGAAGGGCAAGGGCGTATTGTTTGACTGAAAGACGCATATGATATGTATTATTTCACTAGGACACGCTTGATCAGCTCTTGATCCTTAGCGCTATCTACTTTCTCAAGCAGCACCTTCTCAACAGATTGGGTGACGAGGTCCACCACTTCACTCCGCACATCACGAAGCATTTTCTCGCGCTCTTCGGCAAGCTGTTTCTCGTTATCAGCTAGAAGTTGCTTAATTTTAGCCTCAACCTCTACCTCACGTTCTCTGGCTCGTGTCTTGGCATCTTGCTCTGCCTCCATCAGTATTTGCTTAGCCTCAGACCGCGCTTGCTTAAGAATAGACTTTTCTTCAGCGACAACACTGACAAGCTTTTCCTTGGCAGTATCAGCATCCTTGATACCTTGCTCAATACGTTCTGCTCGACTGCCGAGAAAATCTAGCATCGGCTTGTAGGCATAACGCCTCAGAACGAAAAAAAGAATAGCGAAATTTACTCCCTGAGCAATAAGCAGTTTCCAATCAATACCGAGTTTCGCCAATATTTCCATATCAATAACCTACAACTAATAACTTACAACCAATAACTATTTTAATTTCTTTTTGAATCCGCCAATTTGAGAACTAATCACCTCAACCTTCTTGAAAAAAATTTCTTTTTCTTGTGGCGTGATACTTGCCATTTTTTCTAGTGTATCGATTGCTGCCAGTGTCTCATAGAGAGAACCTAGCGCTATTTCAAAAAAACGGTTTAGTTCTTTATCTGAGGTCTTTCCGCTTCCTTCTGCGATATTCAAAACTACTGATAACGCTGCTCTACTCAACTGACTACCTATTACATAACGTGACTCCTGACTTAGACTTGCCACAACCTTTGAAACTTCTATAAACAAATCTTGTGCATCTTGGTAGACTTGCCAGTCTAGAAAACGAAATTTGTTCATATGTCGTTGTGAGTTGTCTGTTGTGAGTTGTCAGTTATTTATCCGAAAAGAATCATGAGTGCTACAACCAAAGCATAAATAGCAACCGCTTCAGTCACAGCAATTGCTAAAATCATAGTTGTCTGAACCTTTGACTGAGCCTCTGGGTTACGTCCAATAGCTTCCAATGCCTTAGAGGCAAGAATACCTAGACCAATACCAGGCCCAATAGCTCCCAGTCCCATAGCTAGGGCGGCTCCAATTAAACGTGCTGATTCTATTTCCATAACGCTTATTATTACTTACTTATAATTAAAATTAATACGAAGTTGTCCTATTATACGGCTTTTTAGCACATCTGTCCAATGCTCATTTTCCTTAGTGTTCCATCTCCACCGTAGCCATCTTAAGGAAAACAAGTGTCAACATAGCGAATACCACCGCCTGAATAAAACCCACAAAAACTTCTAGAAAAAGAAATGGCAGAGGTAAGAGAAAGGGTACCAGATGAAGCATAACAGTAAGCAAAACCTCTCCCGCAAAAACATTCCCAAAAAGACGGAACGTGAAAGAAATAGTTTTCCCAATCTCACTTACCAACTCGAGGATGCCGACAAACATTCCAATCACATACGGCTTGTGAAATGGACTAATAAGAAACTTTCCTGCGTAGCGTCGGACACCAAGAGCAGCGATGCCCGTAAACTGCACTACTACTACGACAATCAGCGAAAGGGCTAGTGTGAAATTAAGATCAGCGGAAGTGCTCCGAAGAAATGGGATAATAGTCGCATGTCCACCCACTTCATGAGTCAGTCCTACAGTTCCCAGACCTGGTAAGAGTCCGGCCCAGTTCGCGCAAAGTACAAACAAAAATATCGTGGCAATAAGAGGGAAAAATTGTAAGGCTTGCTTACGATTTTGAGTTACACTCTCTACTAGATCAAGGAGAGCTTCAAAGATCACTTCAATAATGTTTTGGAATCCTCGTGGCACATCTTCTAAATTCTTCATCAAACGCGTAAAAGAAATCATAATCAATGTACTCACGATACCGCCAATCAGAAGAGCATTCGTAACCGGAAAGCCCCCTAAGGTAAAAAGTTGTTCTGCAGCAATTGAAATTTCCATTCAGCTCGAATTTTTGATAACAAAAAAGGGCTCTGACCCTTTATCTAAACGCCTCTATTGTATGCCCAAAAGGCATATGAGTCAATCTAGGAGCCCCCGAATACCCTGACGAAATTAGCCTCTAGTTGAGCATCCAATACTGGCCGCGTAATACCGAGTAATTCACATACCTTTTCGGCTGTATGGATAGCGTAGGCGGGTTCATTGCGCTCTCCTCTTTTGGCTTGAGGCGAAAGAAACGGACAATCTGTCTCAATAAAAATACGTTCTCGGGGAATCAGCTTCACTGTTTCTGTTAAGTCATCCTTCGTGCCGACAAGCTGCTTTTTTACTGGATAGGTGATGTTTCCCGTAAAAGAAAAATGGATATTAGACAGTCCGAGAAAGGCTTGAGTCACTTCAGTATCCCCCATATAGCAGTGTAAGATGATTGGCAATACGAAGTTTGTCTCCTGGAAAATACTCAACATATCCTCATAAGCATCCATAGTCAGAGCATTCTTCGGTCGACAGTGGATAATAAGCGGCAAACGAAGCTCGGCGGCGAGAGCTATGTGCTTCTTGAACGCTTCTCTCTGGGCCTGTTTCTGCTTGTCAGTAATCTCACCATGACTTTCTGAATAGTCCAGTCCACACTCGCCAATAGCTACTATCTTGCTCTGTTTCGCTAATTCTGCGAGTTCAGGAATATACCCCTCCCCCACCTCACCACGAAACTCATTCGGGTGAATACCAACACTGGCATATACATCAGGATACTGTGCCGAGAGAGCAATAGCTTGCCTACTCTCTTCCAGAGTGGTGCCGACTACTAATAATTGCTTCACTCCGGCTGCGCGAGCCCGAGCTATCACCTCATTACGATCAGCATCATAGCTATCCCAGTACAAGTGGGTATGGATATCGAGCATATTTCTTAGGCAATACGCTGAAACAAAGGTTCTGTTTTCCCAGTCTCGAGAGCCGTCTGGATTTTCTCAGCAGTAGCTGGCATAAAAGGTTTGAGGCCGAATGCAATATATGAAAGCTGGCTAAAAAGATTTTTCATAACAAGGTTAAATTCTTCTCTATTTTCTTTTACCAGTATCCATGGCTTTTCTTTATCCATGAAAATATTAGCTCTCGATACTAATCCCATAACCTCCTTCAAAGCCTCAGATATGTTGAGATCGGCTAGATGATGGTCTGAAGAGCTGTTCGTACTACTCACTATTGTTTCTGGTAAAGATTCTAACTGTTCTGCTAATTTCAGAGCACGAGATACAAGATTACCAAGACCGTTAGCTAGGTGTGCATTATAAGTCTCAACCATACGCTCCATAGTCAGATCTACATCTGAACCATACGGACCAGCTGATAGAAGAAGATACCGTGTACCATCAGTACCAAATTTTTCTAACATCTCATCAACTGAGATTACATTACCGACTGTCTTACTCATTTTACGTCCTCCCGAAAGAATGAATCCGTTCACGAGCAAACACTTCTGGGTTGGTAAACCAAGATGCAACAACATAATCGGCCAGATAGTACCATGGACTCGGAGAATATCTTTTCCAATCAACTGAACATCAGCTGGCCAGGCAGTGGGAACATTCTCTTTGTTTCCGTCCCAACCAAGGGCTGTGAGGTAATTAAGAAAAGCATCTACCCAAACATAGGTAGTGTGCGTTTGATCAAATGGCAATGGTATTCCCCAATCTACATTCTTGCGTGATATAGAAACATCTTCTAGCTTCTCACCTTCCAAAAATGAGAGGATCTCTGCCTTATACTTCTCGGGCATCACTAAGAGGTCGTCACTCTTGATTTTCTGCACTAACGCTTCCTGCATGCTAGTCATCTTCATGAGATAACTTTCCTCTTTTGTAAATACTGGCACTGTGCCATGTTCGGGACACTTGCCATCTATAAGATCGCTTGGATTCTTGAACTGTTCACAACCGGTACAGTAGAGTCCCTCATACTCCCCTTTATAAATAATTTTTCGATCATAAAAATCCTGCAACACCTTCTCTACGACCGCCTTGTGAGTAGACTCAGTAGTCCGAATAAACCGGTCATGGCTAATGTTTAGTCTCTTCCAAAGATTTTGAAAAGCTTCCGCTATTTCATCCACAAACTCTTGAGGATCTTTTCCGAGTTCTTTAGCTTTTTGCTCTATCTTCATACCATGTTCGTCGGTACCAGTTGAGAAAAATACCTCTTTGCCGTCTCTTCTCTGAAAACGAGCTACAATGTCAGCAGCCACAGTTGTATAGGCGTGTCCAATATGAGGCAAACCATTTACATAGTAGATAGGAGTGGTGATATAAAATGGCTTTTTGGCTTCCATATTGAGTGTTATTAGCTTCTTCTACGATGTCATAAAGTCCGTCTTCTGTCGATATAGACGTCTCTCTAGACGTAGTTTTCTAGGTTGACATATGGCACTAACTAGAGTATACTATGTAGGTGCAGATTTATAGGAGTCTCCACATTCACACTTTTCCGAGGGGAAAATTAATGCAACAAAATACTGCTCCTGCCAACAACAGCTCAACCACTGAATGCACCTGCCAATTGGGACAGGACCATACCTGTGGTCTTCCGGGTCGTCACCTGATCAATCTCAACAATGCGCCAAGTGCCATGGAAGAGCGGTTCCGAGCGGGATCGGGTTATGTGCCAGCATTCTCTCGTCGTTGGTAGAGAAGAGCAAGAGTCGTTATTTTGGCTGAAACAGCCATCCCGGGGTCGCTTTCACAAGAAGCGACCCCATTTTTATAAAAAACTTGACTCTTGGGAGATGGTAGGAGTAGACTGTCCGGGTAGATTTATAGGAGTCTACACACACTCAACCAAGTTCCGAGGGGAATACCAATGTGTTATAGATGTACTTCAGGTCAGGGTGGCTATTGTACCGACAGTGGAGAGGTTATTATACCGCGTTCACCAACCGGCCAAATGGCTGTTAGGCTCACGCGTAAACCACCCCTTCAACACCAGCCGCACATGCTCACCGGACAGGCGAGCATCAGGCAGCCAGCTAACGCTGATACACCTCGGCGGACAGCAGATTGCGGACAGTTTTCACCCCCAAATCGTGGACTACAAGTGCAAGACCTCTTTACCAATCGTGTCGGCATCCATGAAGAAACCGTCGAGACTATGATGCAAGCTGCATCAGAAGCGGACGATCTCCTCATCGATGTTCCTCTCACCATCACCGGCTAAATATGGTTTCATTGTAAACCTGTAGCCATCCCGGGTCACTTTTTTGCAGTTTTTGCAAGAAGGTGGCCCGTTTTTTAATACACAATAATCGTAAACTCTCCTTTGATTTTTTCTGGATACTTCTCGAAATGATCTAGGATGCTCTCTGTATCACCTCGTACTATTTCTTCGAATATCTTTGTAAGCTCACGACCAAGAATAATCTTTTTGCTAGGAGCTAATTCCTGAAGAAGATCCAGATTTTTAATTACTCGATGGGGTGACTCATAGTACATAACCGGTATCTTACTCTCACCCACTTCTCGAAAAAAAGTCTGCCTCCCCTTTTTGTGAGGTGGGAAACCTAAAAATGTAAATTCACGCATATCAACACCTGCTACTGACACCAGCGCTGTTAGGGCTGATGCTCCAGGGATAGGTACAACTCCTATTCCAGCCTCAATAGCTGCTCCTACCAGTACATTACCTGGATCAGAAAGGCTTGGTGTCCCCGCATCAGTGACCAACGCCATGTTTTCCCCAGTCCGTAAGCGCTCGATGAGACTGGCTATTTTGCGTTCGTCACTGTGCTCATGAAATGAGCTTGTCGGCTTAGTAATCTCATAGTGAAATAAGAGTTTTTTGGTCACGCGAGTATCTTCGCATAAAATCAGATCCACGTTTTTGAGTGTCTCAAGAGCTCGGAGTGTGATATCTCCAAGGTTACCAATGGGAGTAGCAACGATATAGAGCATGGGGGTATATTAGAGGTGGAGAAGTTTTTCTAGTTTGGCCTTCTTGATACTTGGACTAATCACCGCTAGGTTTAAACGTTTTTCGGTAAAAATCGTCTTAGCCACACGGAGCACATCTTCAGCGGTCACTTTGTCGATAGCTCGGAGCTTATCCTTAGGAAGAACCACTTGATTCTGAAGAACTTCTTGACCAACTAGATATTCTACGACATCATCTGATCCTTCAAGACCAAGCGCTAGACGACCCTTGATACTTTCTTTGGCTTTTTTCAATTCGTCCTTGCCGACTAATTCCTGGGTAATTTTTTTGTATTCATCAAGTATCACCCCTAAAGCTTTCTCTACGTTACCGTGCTCTACGCCTGCTTGAGTAGCGAGGTAACCAGCATCCAAGAAAAGATCGGTGCTCGTACGTATAGAGTAGGCCAATCCTCGACGCTCTCGGACTTCAATAAACATACGTGAAGACATCCCTCCTCCAAGAATTGTTGAGAGAACCGAAAGTACAGCCTTATCCTTATGAAACATATCAAAAGCTCTCACCCCAACCACTAACTGCGTCTGATCGACTTTTTTGTTCTGAAGAAACACTTGCGGCGTAGCCTGTCTATCAACAGCCTTCTTGGCTACTGGTTTCTTACCGACGCGCACATGCTGGAAAATCTTCTCAATTTCTTTCTTCACTGTCTGAGAATCAATCTTCCCCGCTACTCCCACGACAATATTAGAAGCTACATAGGCTCGTTCGAGAAACTTTGTAAAATCGTGGCGCTGGAAAATCTTTATATTACTTTTTGGCCCACCGATATCCCAGCCTAATGGAGTATCGCCATACAGAAGAGCCTTGAAGTGTTCTTGGACACGACGCATAGGCATATCTTCATACATATTAAGTTCCTGAAGAATAGCTCCGCGTTCTCGATTAATTTCTTCTTGTTCTATCTTGGCATTGAGAAACAGGTCTGAAACAACATCCAGAGCAGTCCGCCAATGCTTTGAGGCTACTTTAGCATAGTATCCAGTATATTCTTCACCAGTAAAAGCATTGTATTCTGCTCCCAAACCATCAAGCTCCTTGGAAATATCCAAAGCGGTTGGCCTTTTTTCTGTACCCTTGAAAAACATATGCTCAAGAAAGTGAGCTAGACCGTTCTCCTTACGGGTCTCATAACGAGATCCAACGCCAGTCATGATGAGTACTGTAGCGGTATCTGTATCCTGCATCGGTGCTAGAATAAGACGCAAACCATTTTTGAGAGTAATTTTCTGATATTTCATATATTGTAACGGAGATATTTAAATTACATTTTTTCTAACCACTCCACTAAGAGTCTTACTGGAGAACCTTTCGCCCCTTTAGCAAGATGTTCATCAAACACGCTGGTCATTGTTGGTGCCATATCAAGATGGACAAACCAATCGTATGACTTCCCAAAGTGATAGAGGAAAGTAGCAGCTGTAATAGCACCTCCTACTCCATCACGCCCCTTAGTACGGACATTAGAGATGTCGGCGACATTACCCACAATCTCACTTTCATATTCTTCCCACAAAGGAAGTCTCCAAGCCAGATCACCAGTCATTTCTCCGGCCCTCAAGATCTTCTCTGCCTGTACATCATCCCGAGTGAAGAGAGCAGTGGCTCGCTCACCTAAAGCTACTCCAGCCGCCCCAGTAAGCGTAGCGACGTCCAATACACCGGCCGGCTTGAAGCGCTT
This sequence comes from uncultured Bdellovibrionales bacterium, assembly GCA_964594215.1. Taxonomy (GTDB): domain Bacteria; phylum Patescibacteriota; class Minisyncoccia; order Moranbacterales; family UBA1568; genus UBA1568. The sequence continues at coordinate 34,159 of CAZQLN010000004.1, forward strand.
AGCATAAGTGATGGCATCACCTAAAATCAACCTGCCTTCAGCGTCGGTATGACCTATCTCTACGGTCGTACCATCAAGCATGTTAACCACATCTCCTGGACGAAAACTCTCCCCTCCCGGCATATTCTCTACTGCTGGTACTAACGCAACTAAGTTGCGTTTTATTCCCAGACGCGCACTAATCAAAATCGTAGCTAAGACTGCCCCTCCTCCACTCATATCCATCATCATATCAAGTGCGTACGGATGCGGTTTAGTATCGATACCACCGCTATCAAAAGTTACCCCTTTACCAACAAGCGCTATTGGCGCCTCACTTTTTCTACCTCCTCGATAAACGAGCTCAATAAACTGAGATTCTTCTTTACTTCCTTTTCCTACTGCCATCACGCCACCCATTCCTAAACGCTCAATTTCTTTTTGACCAAGTATTTTGAGTGAGAGCTTATTATTTTTGGCTTTTGCTACTGCGCGTTTCACTTCCCGGGCCAGAAGCTTAGGAGTCATGTCATTACCCGGAATGTTCGCCAGTGTACGATACCAGTTCATATATTCCCCCCGTACCACTCCTGTTTGTATACCCTGCTTCACTGAAGAGATACTTTCAGCATCTACCAGAACAATTACCTGACTAAGTCCTTGATAACTTTTCTTTTCCTTCTTCTTGTACTGAGTAAATTCATAACTGGCAAGTAGTAGATTTTCACTTACTAAAAGGGCGAGAGTTTCTGAAGAATCTTTTCTGAGGACTGGAAAGTTTGTGAGGCTACTCCAATCCAAAACCACCCGAGATACATGATGTTTCTTCGCCAAAGTCACTACTTCTCGCACCAAAAGAAACCACTTTCTTCGTGATAATTCTTTACGCTTTGTTATTTTGATTACAAGCTCTGACCTGTTATTTTTCTCTCGAAAAAAAGAGGCGTGGATAGTCTCATCAAATATCACCCGGACAGCGTCCTTGTGAGCGACCTTCTCTACCGTAATTTTCATGTTCTTAGTTTTACAGTTTAGCGGCCAGAAAGTCTTGTAGTTCTGTTATTTTTATTCTTGTTTGTTCCATCGTATCGCGATCGCGTACGGTAACCGTGTCATCCTCGAGAGTATCGAAATCAACGGTAATACAGAACGGTGTACCAATTTCATCCTGTCTACGATAGCGCTTACCCACATTACCATTATCATCAAACTCGACACGGAAGTTTCGACGAAGTGCTTCATGGACTTCCCGAGCCTTTCCTACAAGCTCTTCCTTATTCTTCATCAAAGGAAACACCGCTACCTGCACAGGGGCAAGTCTATTTGGAAATTTGAGCACTGTTCTGATATCTCCTTCCGCTACCTTCTCTTCAGTATAAGCGTCACACAAAACTGCTAAAAAGGTACGGTCAAGTCCTACAGAAGTCTCTACCACATGGGGCATATATTTCTCACTTGTCTGCGGGTCTCGATACGAGAGATCAACGCCTGAAAATTCTGAGTGTTGGGTCAAATCATAATCTCCACGATTATGCACTCCCTCTAATTCCTTAAAACCGAATGGATACCGATATTCGATGTCCCAGGCTGCCTTGGCATAGAAAACGAGATTCTCATGCTCATGCCACTTTAGGTTTTCTTTTTTGATTCCAAGGTCGAGATAATACTGCATCCGTTTCTCTCGCCAGAGGTCATAGGCTTTTGTAGCTTCATCTGGATGGACGAAATACTGCATCTCCATTTGCTCAAACTCACGTTTGCGAAAAATAAACTGACGCGCGGTGATTTCATTCCGGAAGGCTTTGCCAATCTGAGCAATACCAAAAGGTATTTTGACGCGACTGGAATCAAGAACATTCTTGAAATTGATATAAATCCCCTGACAGGTCTCTCCACGAAGATAGACTGGATTTTCACCACTGCCGGTGAAATCTCCCAGATTAGACTCTACTAATAAATTGAAATTCTTAGCCTGACTCCAGGTACTCTTGCCACACTTAGGGCATTTGATATTTTTTTTGTGTTCATCAAAAAGTTTATTGATTGCATCCTCAGACATTTTCTCATCGGCCATTATACCCACTTCTTCTAAAAGATGGTCAACGCGCAAGCGGGACTGACAACTCTTACATTCTGCCAACGGATCACTAAAACCTCCAACGTGACCTGAGGCTTCCCAAACTTTAGGATGCATGAAAATAGCGCTATCAAGACCAACAATATTGTCGTGATCACGAACCATAGCAGTCCACCACGCCTCACGAATATTCTTAGCCAGCTCTACTCCATACGGACCAAAATCATAAACAGCTGCAAAGCCACCATAAATCTCAGATGATGGGAAGACAAAGCCTCGTCTCTTAGCCAAAGACACTATTTTTTCCATTGTCACTTCGGTTTTTTGGTCAGACATGGTATTGACAAAACGAATAATTGAGGCTACCGTTACATCGTACATTTTAGCCTATTTATAGGCAGTATAGCGTTAATACTGCTCTTTTTCAAGCACAGGGAGATATATCGTGAGTACCTCAGAAACTCGCAAAGAAGCTGTCGTTCTGGCTGATAAAATCAACCAAAATGGCGGCCTTACGAAGCGAAGCGGCAAAGAACGGCAACACCCTGTTGCTCACCCCGACGTACTTGTTTCTGGTTCTTCTCCAGAAACTCGTCAACTTCGGGCAATTCAAGAAAATCAAATCCGGGAACGTAGATCCTGGTAGCCTTCATTAATATTAAAGGCTCTAAAAAAGCGGTGACTGGAGAAACATCCGACACCGCTTTTTAACTACTCTTTTCGTAACTTTTCCATCAGCCGGAGATAGAAGCGCAAATTGTGAACTGAAGCTAAACGACCAGCCAGTGGTTCGCCAACCGCAAAGAGGTGGCGCAGATAACTCTTAGTGTAACGCGTGCAGAGCGTACAATCACAAGTCACATCTACGGGTGAAAAGTCCTCGATGAATTGTTCGTTTTTGATATTGATTGTCTCGTAAAACTCCCCTTCTGGATCAAGAGTTTCTTTTTTATATACAAACAATCGTCCATGACGACCTTCTCGGGTAGGTATCACACAGTCGAACATATCGACACCAGCCTCCACTGCACGAACAACTTCTTCTGGCCGTCCCAAGCCCATAAGATAACGCGGTTTGTCATCAGGCAGAAATGGCAAAGTCCAAGCTAACACATCTCCAAGAGTTTCTCGTGGTTCACCAACTGCTACTCCACCAATAGCATACCCATCAAAATCTAACTCCAATAATTGCCTGGCACTTTCTTGACGTAGGTCTTCATAGATAGATCCCTGCACAATACCAAACAAGAGTGGTCGTTTGGAAATTTCTACACCATGCATCTTTGTATCAAAGTACTCTTTGGCATGCTTAGCCCAGCGAGTTGTTCGTTCAAGCGATGCCTTGGCATACTCACGAGTACAGGGATAGGGAGGACATTCGTCTAAAACCATGATGATATCTGAGCCCAAATTGAGTTGGATATCGATAGAAATTTCTGGTGAAAGAAAATATTTCTTGCCATTCGTGGGATCAGCAAACTCTACCCCCTCCTCACTAATTTTGACTCCATTAATACCAAACCGCTCTGCGGCTCGAGCACCCAGAGAAAAAACTTGGAATCCCCCTGAGTCAGTAAGAATAGATCCATTCCAGTCCATCATCTTATGCAGTCCTCCTGCCTTAGCCACCAGTTCATCTCCTGGTCTGAGCCAGAGATGATAGGTATTGCCTAAGATGACTTCTGCCCCAAGGGCTCCGACCTCAGAGGGCAATAAATGCTTCACGGCACCTTTGGTAGCAATAGGCATAAAAACCGGAGTTTTGATAACTCCGGATTTGGTGACAAGTGTACCCACTCGTTTACTTTTATCTTCTCTTATTTTTTGCCAACTCATATCTTAGGGTGTTGCTTTTACGAAACCACTCTGCTCAGTTACACTCTTATCTTGCTCTAGATAGTTTGTAACCTTTGCGCGCTCCGTAATGACTTCTTTTTTAGTGAAACTTTCCTTAGCTTCGAATGTAGCTGTTTTGACTAACTCCACATCTTTACCTACCTGACTCTGATTAGGCGTAATAGCTACCTGAAATTGAAACTCCTTCTCTTTGCCTGAGGATAAAATACCTACCTCCCAAACAAGTTCATTGGTGCGCGCCTTCCATTCTACGGTTTCTCCATTAGGGTAGGACTTTTCTTTATACACGACTCCGCTCGGAAGGACAAATGTTATGCGGGCTTGAGAAAGGTCGTTTGAAGAACTTGCTACCTTGGTACGAATAGTATAGGTAGTCTCACTCCCTACTACTGGCGGTAATGGTCCGGTATTAGCTATATGGTCACCGCTGAAAAACGGCGACACCTGAAGCGCCACCAGGGCACCTACTTTGACCTGAAGGAGGTTGCTTGCAATAGTTTTATTACCAGTCAAGGTACTCTTGACATCAGGGCTATCGATAGTAGCTACTGACTTAATAGCAATGTTTTTAGGATTAGCATTAGCCGGAAATTCTTTCACCACTGGTACGGTAAATGAAATCTTTCCTGACTGTCCAGGTTCGAGACGGGCCAAAGCTGGAATATCCGCAGCTTTCCAAGTAATTTTTTTCGTGTTTTGGTCATAAAAACCCTGACTCAGCTGAAGATTGGCAATATCTAGATAGGCCGTATCAAGCGCGAGAGTCACTATTACATCGCGCATACCGAGTGCTGATTCGTTCTTATACTCAATCTCATAATTCAACATGTCGCCTGGATTAGCAACGAGCTCATTATTGCCGTTTACCAACTGAGAGATGGTAAGTGGTGTGGCAATCATTTGCGTTCGCTTCTCTACCATGTTGTAGGTAAAGAGTGAGTTGTCACCCTGAAGAATACCAATAGTAGCCGAAAATGTTTTGGCCGTATCGCGAGCGCCTCCAAGACTACCATGAATCACTATCTTGCCATTCTGATTCGGTTTCAACTCAGGGAGGAGCCATGTATTATTACTCTCACTTGGCACTATATCAGATGACAAGTACTGAAAACCTTCTGGATATTTGGCAACCACACGAAGGTTACGAAAGGTTTCTGGACTCCTATTCTCATACGTCACAACATAGTCGAGCTCTTGACCAGGAGCCACCTCACCAGGGGCGCTGACTTCAAAGAGGAGGGGTGAAGTGGCCAGAACCACCTGAAAGTTCGCTTTGGTATCAAACTGACTGCTCGTGCTTTTTGGTGTATAGCGAAGTGTGGCTTCGAAGTTTGCCTTCTCACCCTTGCCTCCATAAAACTTACCACTAATAGTAAATTTCTTGTTTGCACCTCTCGCCAATCCGCCCACTGGTATTTCTACTCGCTTACCAGCCATTTTCATTTCTGGAGTCATTTCAATCTGGAAGGTATCGGGCAGAGCTATAGTCAGCGTAGTTTTCTCTATCTCATTCCAACTATTATTGGCATATGTCAGGTCAAAAGAGACTCGCTCAGCACTCGCTACACTCGCTGGTCCACTGATAAAAATACTAACGGCACTCTGACGCTTGAGATACGTGTATCCCGCAAAACTCGCTCCCCCCAAAACAAGTAAGGCAACTAGAGAACCTATAACAATATAGAGCTTTTTCAGCCTGGCTTTCTTAACATCAGGGCTGACTAGATAGATTTCTTGTTTAGGAGCTATCTGCCACTCTTCTTTTTTTTGAAAGGCTTGCTTTTCTTGGTCAATTTCTTCTTGAGTATGCTCTTCGTGCACAGCTAAACGTGCCTTATCTAGGTGAGTATCACGACTATGGAGTTGTTCATTTAAATCTTCGAGACTCATATGAGGTATATTTGTTTTGACTACCTCTATACTAGCAAAATTGAGAGATGAAAGAAACGCTAGTGAGCTATCCAATCAGCGAAACGACGAGTGACCATCTCAAGCTCACGCATGTCTTGTTCATTAACTTGGATTTTCATGCAAGGACGAAGATCATTAGTAGCAAACAGACGCATAAGTTTGATGGTATTTTCCTGGATATAGAAGCTCTCTTTGAATTCCCGTGACTCTGCTTCGGTGAGTACTCCACCAGCTTTTGGACTGAAAAAATGTCTTTCGCCAGTTCTCAGTTTCACACCTGACTGAACTGATATGTGCGTCTCGATATGATACCCGAGATGACTAAACAACTGGAATAAAAATACTTGTGAGAGCAGTCGTACCCGCTCAGTCTTTTTTTCTTTAGCAAGCTCATCGGCCTGTATGAGGTATTTTTTAGTCAGAGTGAAAAGAGCTTCATCTGGTTCTTCCATATCAACAAATTTCTCAAGAATACTGAGACATTGAGAAACCAAAAGGAGAACCTCGTACTGCTCCCGTAATGCAGCGAAGACATCTTCCGCTACCGCCGAAGATACTCTTCCCATGCCCTTGGTTTTGTTGATGATGATGAGAGCTAAGCTCAAATTCTCAAGCTGACCAGCCAGTTTAGCTTCGGGCTTACGTACCCCCTTAGCCATTACTCTGATTTTCCCCTGTTCTTGAGTATAAAGCGTATACAGGCGGTCAGTTTCACCTACCTCTTTTTTGCCTAATACTATCGAATTATAACGATATTCCATGACTTAGCTACGTTTGAGCCAAAAAGTGAACTTCTCGCCTTCAATGTCGACTGTTTGAGTGTATTCAGCATCAGCTAATTCTTGATTATTCACACCACCGTTAGCAAGCACTTCTCCCGAAATATCATCTTGATGCACTGCAAATACCTCTTCCTTACCACTGTATCCTAGAACGATACGGTCTTCCACATTAAACAGAGCCTTCTTACGTCCCTCCTGAATAGCTCGAATGATTTCTCGAGCCTCACCTTCAAGTCTGAGTTTTGCAGTGATCTCTGTACCTAGAGCAATAGGTCCTTCTCGATAGTCTTTAACATTGAGTTCCTCTTTGACGATATCCTGAAATACCTCTTCGATCTTCGGACCAACCATATACTCAAGCGGCTGACGTACCTTTATTTTTGCATCTGTTCTAAATTGCAAACCCCTAGTGATAATTTCTCGAGTAAGAATCATCTGCTCAATGAGATCGGTATCTATCTCTGTATCTACCTTGGGCCACTCCGCAAGATGCACAGATTCTTCACCAGTTAGGTTACGGTAGATTTCTTCGGAGATAAATGGAGTGAATGGTGCCATCAATCTGGAAAGATCTACAAGCACTGTATAGAGCGTTTCATAAGCAGCGTATTTATCGCTATCATTTTCATTCTTCCAGAAGCGCTTACGGCTGCGACGAATATACCAATTAGAGAGATCATCTACAAATGGAGCGATGAGTCGCGCTGCTGATGCGGGTCGATAACTATCTAATTCCTCAGTCATATTTTGGATGAGGAGCTGCAGTTCAGATAATATCCACTTATCCAAAATATTAGTTGATAGACCGCGGCCTTCCGAAGACTTTGGCGTAGGAGACCAATTATCAATTGTTGCGTAGGTCGTGAAGAATGAATATGAGTTCCACAACATACGAAAAGTATTTCTCGTGATGCTACCCAGATCATTCTCGGAAAAAGAAAGATCTTCGGCAATCACTACCGGCGAACTAAGCACATAGAGACGTAAAGCATCGGCGCCATAGGTATCTATGGTCATCATTGGATCTGGATAGTTATTGAGCTTCTTACTCATCTTGCGGCCATCTTCCGCTAGTACTGTCCCATTGACTACGCAGTTTTCAAAAGCATTTATCCCCTTGAGAGCGGTTCCAAGCATATGAAGGTAGTAAAACCAGGCTCGCGTCTGGTCAAGCCCCTCTGCGATAAAATTAGCAGGATATGTCTCAAGCTCCCCCTCACCCATGTAGTGTTTACTCGCATAGGGCATAGAACCACTATCAAACCATGTATCTAATACATCCGGGATGCGCTTCATAGTTTTTCCACAAGCACATGGAAAAGTGATTTTATCGACAATATGTTTATGGAGATCATCTACCATCACCCCACTCTTCTCCTTAAGTTCAGCTCGTGACCCAACCACGACCTGTTCTCCACACTCACAAACCCACAGCGGGATACAGCTCGCCCAGAAACGTTGGCGGCTAACTGACCAATCTCTGGCACCTTCAAGCCACTTTCCGAATCTCCCATTTTTTATATGCTCTGGTGACCAATTAATTCCCCGAGCATTCTTGATAGCTAAGTCTTTGATTTTTTCTATGGCTACAAACCAGCTACTCGTCGCATAGTTAAGAAGTGGTGTATCACAACGCCAACAGTGCGGATAGCTGTGTTCGTACTTCTCCTTAGAAAAAAGCAGTCCCTTAGCTGCTAAAGACTTGATAATTTCAATATCAAAGGCTTGCGGATTCTCAATCGGCTTCACTTGTTGACCAGCAAACTCTTTGACTTCGTCCTTAATAGTTCCATCCATGCGTACATGCTGGACCCAGGGAAGGTTGTAGAGTTTACCGAGGGCCATGTCATCCTCACCAAAAGCCGGAGCCTCATGAGCGATACCTGTCCCTATGTCCGTGGTCACGAAGTCGGCATGGTATATCTTCCACCCATTCTCTCCATTCTCAAGAGATTCATTTTTAGAGTAATCCTGAAACGGCGGGAGATAGGTTTTTCCGATAAGATGAATCCCTTTTAACTCTTCAATAATCTCATATGCGTATTCTAAATCTTTACCACTTTCTAAAACATACTCTAATTCTTCTTTCGAAAGAGATCCTCCTCCTCTTTTAATGTATTCTTTCAACCTATCAAACGCTAAAATAACAATCTCTGGAGTACAATCAACCCTAGATTCCGTACTATTTGGTTCATACAACCTCTCACCTTGTTTCGTTCTAAAAAATTTAACTTTTGCATAGTTAATATCCTTCCCTACTGCCAAAGCAACATTACCTGGGAGTGTCCATGGAGTGGTCGTCCAAGCCAATAAATAGGTACCGGGCTCATCTACTAATTCAAACTTAGCAGTAACCGCCAAGTCCTTCACGTCTTTGTAGCCTTCGCTTACCTCTTGCTGTGATAGGGTTGTTTCACAGCGTGGACAGATATGCATGGTTCGATAACTCTCATAGACCAGATTCTTTTCCCAGAGTGACTTCCACACCCACCAGATACTCTCCATATAGTCCACGTCCATGGTGTGATACGCATGCTCCATGTCGACAAACCGTCCGAAACGTCTCATCACCGTCTCCCAGTCCTTGGCATAAGAAAGCACCTTAGTGCGACAAAGATCATTGAACTTCTCGATACCAAAAGTCTCAATATCCTTCTTATTCTTAAACCCAAGCTCCTTCTCAACTATGTTTTCAATAGGCAGCCCATGGCAATCCCAACCCCACTGACGTTCTACCTGATAGCCCTGCATGGTCTTGTAGCGAGGAAAGACATCCTTCACCAACCCTGGCACGAAGTGTCCGTAGTGGGGCAATCCAGTGGCAAATGGTGGTCCATCATAAAAACGATATTTCTCCTTCCCTTCACGGTTAGAAATAGATTTCTCAAAAATTTTCTCACTCTCCCAGTACTTCAAGATTTCTTCTTCAAGTTTCGGAAAGTTTACCTGTGATTCTACTTTTTTCATACTTCTGAAATTAAAAAATCCTCAACGCAAAAGAATATGCGCTAAGGACGTTTAGAATCAACGTGGTACCACCTTAGTTCATCTGCCACTCAGGCAGACCTTCATTGTATGGCTATTACGGGCCTACCCGATGAGTTCTACTGCCAGTCCGAAGTTCTAGGTATAGAATAAGCTGCTTCTTTTGGCTTTCTTCTCATGGCCTGTCTCGACACAGCACGTACGTGCTGGACGGACTCCGAGGTGATGCCTGCCAAGTATTAGGCGGGGCCTCTTCACTGCCTTTGTAAATCTATCTTAGCAACCCTTTGGCTATTAAGCAATCTCAAGAATCATCGGTAAATGATCTGAGACTTCGTTTTTTGGCACCTGAAAATCCTTTACTTCTACGCCTGGCCCCACGAAAGTATAATCAGCAAAAAGATGCTTGTTATCTGGATACTTTGCCCAGGCAATTTCATTCCTTGTTGTGTCAATAGTATATTCTCTAATTAGATTCTTATAGCCGCACTCTTCAAAAATCTTGATGCTCTTCGTATCAGGGAAAAGATTGAAGTCTCCCATAATAATATGCTTGCCTGGCTTATTCTTAAGAAACTCTAGAATCTCTCTAGACTGAGCTATGCGCGCTTCTGTATCCTGCTTATCTGCGGGAAAAGCAGCTCCGTGAATATTACAGATTATATAATGCTCATTTCCTCTCATGATATCTACCCAAAGTCCCAATCCCTGATCCCTATTGTGCGGAAAAAAGACTCCAGAAGCCAACAAGGTTATGTCATCGCGCAAACAGGTCATCTGACAGAGATCATCCTTCGTCAAATATTCATATTTGCTGGTGATAATATTTTGCCATCCTTGTAATTCTTGACTCCGGATACGCTCTGTTTCATCAGAAGCTTCCTGAAACAAGAAAATATCTGTATCACGAGCCTGTGTAGACACAAATTCTCTGAGTGCCTCCGCGCAGCCACCTCGCCAGGTATTGAGTGAAAGAATTTTCATATCGCCGATGTCCCTTGCCACACCATTTTTAGGTATGTTCCTGTTTTGGGCGACCAGCCAAGGGCACTCGCAGTCACATCTTCACTGGTAATCACTCCGTGAATCTGTTCCAATGCATCGCCATGAGATACTAAAACTACTTTTTTGCCAGGAAATTCTCGAGCTACCTCATTAAGCAAATTCGTGACCCGTGCACGCATATCTTCAAAACTCTCCACTCCATCACTTCCATCAGTATGAATGCGTTTCTCTGGACTGCTATACACCTGGAAAAATTTATCCATCGGTAAAGTATTGAACTGACCGAAGTCTGTTTCACGCAGACGAATATCTTGCCACACTGGCACTCCTACGGCTTCACCTATAATAGTCGCTGTTTCAACAGCTCGAGTCAGCGGTGAACTAATAATTACATCGATACCCTCTTCTCTGAGGCTATCCGCTGTTTCCTGTACCTCTGCCATCCCTCGCGCAGTTAAGTGCCTCACTGTGCGGCCAGGTACTTCAGGATAAGAACTCAAAATACCGGCCGCATTGGAATCAGCTTCACCATGACGTACTAAATAGAGTGTGACACCTGTCATAGATTACAAAGTTTCCTAATGAATAAAGTGATACAGATCCCACCCAAGGCCAGTTCCCAAAAACAATACCATCAGACCCATGAGTTTGAAGAGGAAAAAAATGGCTTTTTCACCTGAACCTCTCTTAACTTGATATTTTTCTCTATATTTTTTGGGTAAAGGCATAACAAATAAACGATTGGAATATTTTTGTATTACATTTTTTCTGGAGCACTCACTCCAATAAGACGAAGGGTCTCTCCAAGCACTTCTTTGGTAGCCGCTACCAAAGCCAAGCGTGCCCGTGACAAGTCTTGGTTTTCAGTATCAACCACCTGACACTCAGCATAATATGAGTGAAACTTATCAGCCAGACGAATAGCCAGTTGTGGTAGACGGTGTGGCTCACACTCCTGTGAGGCCAATTCAAGAAACTCTTGAAACCCAAATATCTCACGCATCAAAGTTTTTTCCTTATCATGGGTAAGGAGACTAAGGTCAGCACCTCCATACTCTAGAGTATCATCGGCTCCCTTAGCCAAAATACTAGCCATACGAGCATGAGCATACTGAGCATAGAAAACTGGATTTTTCTGAGAACGCTCTTCTGCCAAGCCCAAATCGAAGGTCATATGAGTATCTGGTGAATATTGAAGAAAAAAGAAGCGCGTCACATCATGCCCCACTAGTTCAAGAAGCTCATCTATAGTCACTGTATTACCCGCTCTTTTACTCATCTTCACTTCTTCACCATCTTTAACCAATTTCACTAACTGCATAAGAAGAAAAGTTATCTCTCCCTTAAAACCAAGCGCTCGCGCCACTGCCTCGAAACGCTTGGTATAACCATGATGATCAGCTCCAAAGGTTTCGATAATTTTTTCTACTCCCGCTTCAATATAACCAAGAATATGCCCCGCATCAGAGGCAAAGTAGGTCTTACTACCATCAGCCTTGATTAATACACGATCTTTATCATCGCCATATTCGGTAGTCCGAAGCCAGAGTGCGCCCTCTTCTTCAAAAGTTCTTCCTTGGGTTTTCAACATCTCAATAGCCTTCTCTATCATGCCTGATTCTACAATAGCTTGCTCAGAGGTCCATATATCAAAGTGAATTTGCATGCCTTGCTCTATAGTAGGCTTGATATATTGATCGAGAACGAGTTGAGCCGCTTTAGTCCCAACCTCAAAAACATCAGCGCTAGACTCTCCAAGTTTTTCACGAAGTAACACTATATAATCACCGCCATATACAGCCTGTTCATCTCCAAGTACGCTGTGTCCCAGTTTAGTAATTTGTTCGCCCGCATCATTGATATAGTACTCATTAGTTACTGTATAGCCAGTCTTGCGAAGCAGTCGTCCGAGAGAATCACCATAAAATCCTCCGCGACCATTCCCGAGATGCAGAGGACCCGTCGGATTAGCAGAGATAAATTCATTATTAACCTGAATACCTTTTCCTATTGTCGAATCCCCAAAATGCTCTTTTTTTTGAATAGCTTCTTGTATGGCATCAGTAAATACCCTACTCTCTAGATAAAAATTTAAATGCCCTGGTCCAGCTACTTCTACCTGAGCAAAATCATTTCTGAGCCTTGGTAGTAAAAGCCTAGCAATTTCTTGCGGATTTTTCAGCGCTCCTTTAGCTACAACAAGAGCAATATTAGAAGTGTATTCACCAAACTGCTCATCCTTAGGGAGCTCTACCGTAACCGCCGGAATATCAAAAACAGGCAAAATACCTTCTGCCTGAAGATCTTGTAAAACCTTTTCGATTTTCTTAGCAATGTCAGCTTTCATACTTACCAGCCTACCTTATTTACTAAGCCAAGGAAAGGCCGATACTTCTACGGTAAACAATATCATTTTTATCTTGAAAAGGAACAAATTTTCCCTCTTTGCAGACATCACTGCAATAGCCGGCCATTTTCTGATGACAATTCTCACATTGAATAAAAAGGAGGTTGCAGGCAGTCTCACTACAGTTGATATACTGATCAGCCGCTACTCCACATTGGTAACACGTACCAAGCACGTCAGAGGTAATAGCCTCTTCGAGACGTTCGTCAAACACAAAGTTTTTTCCCTTAAACTTGCTAGTAAGCCCCTCCCGTTCTATCTGATGTTTGTAATCAATAATACCGCCCAGTAACTGGTACACTTTCTTGAAACCGTGGTGCTTGAGATAGGAACTCGCTTTCTCGCAGCGTATTCCTCCCGTGCAATAGAGAAGCACTGGCTCTTCTTCTTTTCCCTGAAGAGCCTCGAGGGCCATTGGTAGCTCCTCGCGAAAAGTAAACGCATTTGGTGTAATTGCCCCGTCGAAACGTCCAATGGCTGATTCATAGTTATTGCGCATGTCAACTACCGTAGCGCCCTCATCAAGTTTCTCATTGAATTCCCTCGCCGTTAGATGCGTACCGACATTACTCACATCATAATCATTTGCAGTCAGTCCATCGGCTACAATCTGTTTTTTCACTTTGATCGTCAATTTCCAAAAGGCCCGGGTCTCCTGAAGCACGCCAAACTTGAATGGCACATCGGTAAATTCCGTACGAGCATAAAGTTTTTCAACAAATTCATCCCATTTAGGCATCGGCACACTCATCTGAGCATTGATACCTTCCTGTGCAACATAGATACGCCCGAGGCACCCGAGAGCATCCCATTCCTGATAGAGCTCATGACGTAGAGCGACGGGATCAGTGATGGAAACATAGCGATAGAAAGAAACTACCCTTCTCTCAAAGGATTCCTCTGCTATCTTAGTCAAAGCCTCTTCTTTAGAGAGGTGGTTACGAAGATGATGGTAAGTATTCTTTTTCATGCCTCATATAGTAGCTTATTTAAAGCGAAAAGTGAAGCTTGTTCTTCCTTGCTATTGCAAAAAAAGCAAAAATATGCTATAATTACAAACGTCCTTAGTGTCTAAAAATATGACTGTCATTGCCAGAAACAAACGAGCTAGTTTTGATTATGCCTTAGGAGAGCACTTCGAGGCCGGTTTAGTATTGACTGGATCTGAAGTCAAGGCCGTCAAAACGGGTCATGCCAGCCTTAAAGGCAGCTTTGTCACCGTTAAGGGTAGTGAACTCATGCTTACTAATGCCCTAATCCCGCGCTATAAGCACGCTCACAAGGATACAGTCCACGAGGATACACGCCCAAGAAAGCTTCTCCTTCGCAAGCGTCAGATCCGCTCTCTGATCGGAAAATTTCGCACAGAAGGCTTGACATTGGTGCCGATTCGTTTGTATACTAAGAAACAACTTGTCAAGGTTGAATTTGCTGTTGGTAAAGGAAAAAAGACCTACGACAAGCGTCAAACCATCGCTAAACGAGATGCCGAACGCAGTATGCGTAAAGCCATGAGACATGACTAGACGGTCGCGCACTACTCACCTTACTTTAGCACGGAGCTTCGGCTCCAACCTCTTGTGGGGCGGGTGGTGCGGGGTTGTTTAGACTCGACAGCGTGTACTTTCAAAATATGCAAGCCGACCCCGAGAGCATGGTCGTAAATCTTACTCTCACAATGATAATTGCAAACATCATTTCAAAGACGAAGAGTGCACTAGCTAACGCTTTTGCTCCCTCTTACGCTCTTGCTTTCGCTTAATTGTGATCGCCATCAGAACTCCTATTCTCGATAAAGAACTTCTGGTGTCATATTCATCGAGACGACCGTAAGGATTTCGCTTTTTTTACCCTATTGGTTGTATGCAAAAGAAAGAACAGACAAAAAGTTTTGTTTCTTTTCTCATTTTTGTTCTGTCACTCCAAAAGAAACTACGCTTGTAGAATATTTTGAAAAAACATGAACTGGACATGGGTGCAATTCCCATCAACTCCACCATTAACAATACTTTTCGTGAGAAGACGACGTCACAACCGACCAAAACCAAAAGAACAGGTGAAGCTCCGTTTGCGCTTGAATGAGCAGATAGAAGCCCCTGAGATTATGGTTATCGACCTCCATGGCGAAAACCGCGGAGTGATGTCTGTCGCTGACGCTATCCTGATTGCCCAGGAACAAGAAGCTGATCTCGTCGAGGTCTCTCCCCTAGCTAAGCCTCCTGTCTGTAAGATTACCGATTACGGTAAGCTCCAGTACAAACAGGCCAAGCAAGATCAACAGGCCAAGGCTAAGCAAAAGAAGGTAGATACCAAAGGTATTCGTATCGGCTTCCGTACTGATAAGCATGATCTTGCTTTCAAAAAAGGTCAGGCTGAAAAGTTTCTTACTAAGGGACACAAGGTGCGTATCGAGATAATACTACGTGGCCGTGAAAAAGCCATGAATGACAAAGCTCGAGAAAACCTCACTCTCTTCGCCAAAAGCATTACCATCCCTTTCAAAACTGAAGAAGAAGTCAAAAGAGGTCCAAAAGGATTCACGACACTAATCGCTCCAGAATAAATAACTCTATGAAACAGAAGACTAAGAAATCACTCGTTAAAAAGATTCGTGTTACCGGGAGCGGTAAACTAAAGACTCGTGCCACAGGTCAAAATCATCACAATACTCGTGCTACAGGCAACCAACGACGCGACAAGCGCAATGACAATGATGTCTATCCAGCAGTTGCTAAAAACATTAAGAAGGCCATGGCCATCTAATCCTAACTAAATACAATCGAAAGAATCGCTATGACCCGAATCAAACGAGGCGTTCAAACCAAGAAACGCCACAAAAATCTTCTCAAGCAGGCTAAAGGCTTCCGCTGGGGACGCAAGAATCTGTTCCGTACGGCTAAGGAAGCTGTGATTAAGGCTGGTAAATATGCTCATCGTGACCGTCGTGCCAAAAAGCGTGACTTCCGTAGTCTCTGGATCATCCGCCTCAATAACGCTCTTCGTCTTCATGGTCTTACCTACGCTACCTTCATCCACCTAGAAAAAGAAAAAGGTATTACCCTCGACCGCAAGGTCCTCTCTGAAATGGCTGTTGAAAATCCTGAAGTCTTCGCTAAGTTTGTAGAAAAAGTGAAATAATTTCTCCTTTCTACTACTAAAGAAAAATCCCTCACTTGCTGAGGGATTTTTTGTAGCGATAGAGCATAAGAATCAGCATAGCCAAGCAGGCACCAAATAAGTCAAAACCCACATCCGAAAGCTTGGATCCCCGAAAAGGCGTAAAGTACTGATGAAGCTCATCGCTAATACCGTATAGAGTCGCGCCAAAAATAGTCAGTGCTGAGAGAATAGCAGCTTTCTCTTTGGGGAAACGCTTCCAAATGAAACCGTATATCAGAAGACTTAGAACAAAGTATTCAAAGACGTGAGCCCCTTTGCGTTCTACGTAGTAACTCGACGTCACCTCTAATGGATACGGTGAGCCAGGGATCGATGAGAAATAAAAAATAACAAGCGCCCAGAGCAGGAGCGCCTTTCCCCAGGGAACTTGGTGCCGGAAACGTACTAAAAAACCCATATCAATGTTTCTTTCTGTGCTGACCCGCTTCGTGAATAAGGTCGAAAAAAGCATAGAAAGGAAGCCACAGCCAAACTACCTTGCGTAAAAGCTTATCGATACTGTCGTTAAGACTCTTCTTTTTTTTCTTGCCATGTCCCGCCATACTAATTGAGTTCGTAAATTACATCTTTTTTTTCTACAACAATTTTCCAACCTTCCTTCTCGGCAAGTGCTTTAAGGTTTTGATTTGGATTAAAAGCAATCGGATGTGCGACTAACTTCAAGAAACCACCATCAGACTCAGTATCCCCTATTCCATATGAATCATCAAGACTCAAGCCATGCTCTTGGATATATTTTTCTACTACTTTATCTTTCATGCGTGATGGTTCAAAAATAGCCCTCCCCGTGTAGATACCTTCCTTGTCTGTTTCGTAGACGCTTCCATAGACTCCATCAAATTTGAGATACTGTTTATTATACTCTTCAACAATCTCGATTGGAGAACCAGAGATAACGAGCAGATGATAACCTTCTTTACGTAATTTCTTAATGAGAGCCTCAGAAAATACATAGGTACGCTTAGCATGAAAGGGTACCACCATTTGCGCTGCTTTGAGTACGTCTTCACGCGAGCAACCCTGAATGTGTTCTGCATACAAATCCACTAGAGCTCTTCGATAGTCTTCGTAAGTACCTTCGTGTTCTATCCAGCTCGAGTACACCTCGGTTAGTCTGTGACGAACTTCATTAGGAAAAACCTTGAGCCAAGCAAGCTGATTGATCAGTTCAAAATGGAGATTCTTTCTGAATATCGTTCCATCAATGTCAAACACCGCCAACTTCTTGATAGATTCAGGATTTTTTTGTTTAGAAATTTTAGTTTGCTTTTTGACGACCATGAGTTTTATTTTTACTGAGCTCATAGAGAGCGATCCCTGTAGCCACTGAAACATTGAGCGAGTTCTTGGTTCCATGCATTGGTATTTCTAGTATAGCATCACAAAGGTCTAACACTTCCCGTGAAATCCCCTCCACTTCATTACCTACTATTAAGGCTACCTTAGTGGCATCAGTAGTCTCTGTATAAGGAATACTTCTCGCGTCTTGTTCTAAGGCGTAACAAACAAAACCCGCTCCTTTTAACTCACCAAGCAATAGAAAGATATCTGCACGCTGTTCCCAGGAAACTGTTTTTTCAGCACCGAGAGCTGTTTTTTGAATCTGCTTATCTGCAGTAGTCAGAAGATATTTCTTAGTTGATGGAATGGGTGTGTATCCAGTCAGGTACACCTTCGTCACGCCCGCTCCATCAGCGGTACGCAAAAAGGCGCCCACATTGTGAGCGCTCCGTATATCATGAGCAATAAGTACTACCTCCCTATCGACCACCATACTGTTGAAATAATGCTTTACCGGTATCCCAAAGAGCAGGATAATTCTTTTCAATTTTTAACCAGTACCACCATTCTACTCCCCATAGGTAGATTTCATCAAAACCCACTCTTCTAGCGTAGGTGACATTCTCAACTAATTTTTTCTCATCCATGGTAATGAATTGTTCCTCAAGAGGTACGTTCTTCACCCAACCATTAGCCCATGGTTCAGCCTGAAGCTCTATCACGATGAAATGTTCTTGATCGGTAAGAAGTCTCGTCCAAAGTTCTTTCATCTTGAAAAAATTTGGCCCAATCGGATACGTCACATAACCGAGGCGTTTCTGATAGATGTGTCGATAGAGTGTGGTGCCGAAAATATCACCCTCATGAGCCGCCTTGTACCACAAAGAAAGTTCTCCACTATCAGTGACAATGACCTTACGAGTTGGATCTAGATCTTTTACCAAGGCTACTTCGCTGGTCAGAAATGATGGATCGAGTTTTGGACAAATACCAAACAATGCAAGAAATGGCTCATTTTCTACCTGCCATGTTGTGACTGTCGGATTATCTTTATAACGCTCTACAGTAGTTTTGATCATCTTGAGAAGCTTTGTTCTACGGAGATGCTCATCTTCCTTGGCCCAAGATGGAATATGACACTCTGGCCAACGAGGAACGCGTTGACCTACAGTCACAATCACTTCCGCATCCTGCTTACCAGCTTCCTCTATTTGCCAATCAAGATCTGAAAAATTATAAACCCCCTGCTCCTTCTCAATTAAGTCCCAATAAGCTGGCAGGCGGAGCTTTTTGACCTGAAGGTCATTGAGCATCGCTAAATAAGTTTCGCGCCAATTCAAACCCAGATCCTCAGCATACCGTGAAGAAAAAGTCATTCCTAAAACCACATCTTCCCGCGGTTTTGGCCCAGGGAGATTGAGATAGCCAAAAAAGAGAAGGGCTACGAAAAATAAAATTACCAGTATTTTTTTTGTTTTTTGCATCGTTTTGTTTTAGAGGATACTCACTCCGCTTAAAGCCATAAACCAGAAACCTAGTCCAATAAGCATAAGAGCAAAGGCTTTTTGAGCCCAATCCCAGACACTTAGGTGTTCTCCAAAAATATGTGGGAAACGCAGACTTAGTGGGATAGCTAAGATAAGAAGAAACACATACTGAGTACCGTTTAGAGCCTGCACGAAAGAAACTGATCCCAGATGAGTAGCGTAAAGAATAAGAAAGCTAGCAATACCCGCACAAGACTTATTGATAACAAACAGAAGTAATGTGAACACATTCTGTTTACTCTTGACCTTATTAGGCTCGTGGTGAACCAGGATCTGATGACGATACATCGGAATCAATAAAAGCGAGACGCCGGCTAACACCATACCCAGACGTGACCACACTAATCCGTTAATAAAATCAATCTCTGTGTATCCATACTTGAGAAGGAGGAGGGAAACCCCTAAGAGAAAACCTGCAATAATAGCTGTAAGCGGTAAACGATCACTTTTTTGAAGAGGGAGATCGTAAGAAATGAGAATCCCTCCAATTACCAATAAGACTAAAGCGATAAACACTTGGGTACTAAAGATGATCTCACCAAACACACTTGGGAAAAGTCCTCCAGCGAGTAATACGGTGAGAGAAGTTACCAAGCCCACTAACGGTGCAATACGTGCCACATTTCCCGCTTTGACGGCGTAGTAAAAAGCTAACAAACCAACAATAAAAAAAACTCCAGAAAGAAGAAAAAGGACTAGGTAGTAAACCGGAATAATTTGAAGTCCAAAAGGAGCAAAAAAGAGTGAGAAGAGACTGAATAAGGAAACGTAGAAGGCATATACCGCTGGTTTCGGTATATGTTTCTCAGTTAAAATCACCTTATCTAGAAGTTGAGAAACTGCGTTACAAAAATAGCCTAAAATGGCAAAGGAGATCCATGTCATAATGATACCTCTAGTATAGCCTTTTCAGAAGTAAAAAAACAGCCCATTTAGGGCTGTTAGTACTCCTCTAGCGGAGAGCTATCTGTCTATAGTACTGATCCACGTCACTAATCCATTTAGCCACACTCTCTTTGGAATGACTGGCGCAACTATCGCCGCACTTCCACGCAGTTACCAGTCTTGAAGGCTCCGCACTCGCCCGCTTCTCTACCAAACGCTCAAGACGGTTACCCACAGTCTCCACAGCTTCTTCCCTACTCTCAAAACAGGCGTAGCCCATCGATTCGCCACGACCACCAGCACCTTTATACCCCCAGTAGTTATAACAGTCTTCTCCTCCTTTACTTGGAGCATGTTCTCCCCAACTACTTTCTTTCTTGGCAATACCAACGAGCAGGCCAGCAATTGATTTATCAAAACGAGCAATACTTGGGGCCATATCCTCTAAAGGATATCCTGAAGAAATCTTCTCTATATTCCCTCTCATTTCTAACTCTGAAGCTGATTCGGTATCCGTACTAAGGATCTCTTCGGTTTTTTTACCACAAAGCCTTTCCTGTTCTTGAAGGGTTTTCTTGCTGGCAGCTTGAATATCTCTTAAGTCTCGCCTGAAATCACAGATGCTGTCTGATTCTGAAGCAACTGCACTTGATTCCTCTACTGCCACTGGCTTCTCGCTGACCAAAAGAGGGGCTTGATTGGGTAATGCAGGAAAAGCACTAAAAAAAGTAAAAGACAGCGCCGTAAATGAAGAAAGCCATTTAGACCCAGATTGCTGTCTTTTGAGTTGTTTTGAAATAATATGCCCTCCCAGGCGTCGTAGTTGACGACAAAAACTTAAAAAGTTTTTTGAATACATAGATTGGCCACCCTGTTTTCCAGATCAGACTCCTCCCAGATTCTTTGGATTTCTGTAAAACCGATACACCCCCTCTCTTTGTTACGCAACATTGAGACGAAAACATACCTCCAGACTGGCGTTAATGAACTGCGTTTTGGGTCGTATTTAGGGAAATACTCTTCCAGGACGCAAAGGAAACTATAGCAAAATAATCAAAAGAGGTCAATGGCTTAAATAAGCCAAAAATAGAAATTACACCTCTTTATAAAGCAAAAAGAGGCTTTCGCCTCTTTAATTTTTGGCTTATTTTAAGGCTATTCAGCAGGAGCTTCTTCCATGAACTCACTATAATACATATCCACATCACTAATCCATTTCTTCACACTCTCTCGAGAGTGGCCTTCGCAGCTAAAACCACATTTCCAGACCACCAGTTTCTCTGGGGTATTAAGCTTCTCTGAATGGATCAAAGTATCAAGACGCTTCGCCACAGTATCAACCGCATCCTGACGACTATTGAAACAAGTATGCCCTCCGGTTCCCATCATTCGTCGTACCCCACGGTAGCCCCAATAATTATAACAATCTTGTCCATCGAGGACTGGTACCCGCTTTCCCCAATTACTCTCTTTCTTGGCGATGCCAATAAGGAAGGCCGCTGTAATTTTATCCTTTTCGAGGATATATGGGAGCATTTCTTCTATTGGATATCCCTTAACCATTTTACGAATGTTATCTTCATACTCTGCCCCCTGAGCCTCAGAAAAGTACTCAAAAAAAACATCCTGACTCGGATCATACAGAGCATTAGCACTATTTGATTTTTGAACAGCATCAGCAAGTGGTTCCTTCTCGGTAGCAAATACTCCTCCACCGAAGTACTGCGCCATCAAGGCCATAGACAGGATGCCAAAGACTACTCCTCCTGTAAGCGATGCATACACCATTCTCTTCGGTTCGAGCTCTGGTATGAAACGATTGATGAAACGGTTAATGATACGCTTCAGGCGACGTCCGTAGAGCTCTCCCTTACGCACAAACATCCAAAAACTTTCTACTACTGTTTTCTCTCTCAAACTGTTAAGAAGATTCTTGCGTTCTCGACGAAGACCGTCAAGATTTTTGGTCTCTTGTTGTTTGGTGTACAAAAAAGCCTTCCGACGTTGTTCTCGTTCAAGAACATACTGTGGAATTGCCCGAGTATCGATCCTTTTTTGTGTTTGAATATCGAGACTGACTTTTTTTGCTGGTGTAAGACTATAGGTCTCGTAATGAAATGACTCTGGTTTCATGGGGGTCATTTTTGATTTATTGGTTGGTTGTCCCTGCTGCTTCTTCTTCGGTTAAAGTAACACCCGCTTTTTCAGCAAAGAATTTTTTGACATCTGGTTCACCCACAATACATTTGTTTCCTTCGGTATAGATGAATGGTACACCCACTTTGCTTGCGTCTAAACCACAAGCTTCAGCTTTTTCTTTCATCTGACTGCTATTTGTACGACTATGCCAAACTTCTTTTTTTGTAAAAGTAAACTTGGAAGCAACATCATTAGCCTCAAGAAACTCATTAATACGTTTACAATGTGGACACTCCGCTCCAAAAAAATAAATCGTACTGGCATCTGGTACACTAGCCGCTTGGTTTTCAGACTTCCCCTCAATTACCGCCCAGGCAACGATGCCAGCAATGACAATAAAGGTACCTCCAAGGATAATCCAGATTTTTTTTGATTCCATAGTGTATGTTAAGACATGATCAATTGTTCTTTATCATAGCATATTTTGAGCTCCAAAACCAGATGAAAGTAGTGCCAAAAAACATTATCAAAGAGAGTATCTGTCCCCTCGTAAAAATATTCCACAAAATAGCTACTCCTGGATCTGGCTCACGCCAGTATTCCAAAATAAAACGTACTGCACTATAAGAAATCAGGTATACTACCGTAAGAGTCCCTAATTTTAATTCACGTTTTTGCCAAAACCCAAGCCAAAATAGCAAAAAAATACCTTCAAAAAAAAGACTGTAGAGAGTCACTGGATGTCGTAAAACTTGATCGCTTGGGAAATAAATTCCCCATGAGCTCTCTGTGATACGTCCTGGAAGTTCTTGATTGAGAAAATTGCCCAATCTACCAAATAGAGAAACTACGGGAGCTACTAAAACCAAGCGATCAGTTAAAGAAAAAAGAGCTATTTTGTGCCGATATGACCAAAAGATGGCCGTCACAGCTACTCCAATGAGTCCTCCGTGAAAACTCATCCCTCGCAAAGGAAGAAGTGTCTCTGTTGAAAAATCATACGGTAAAAAGAGCATCGCTGGGTGCTGCCAAAAAAAGAGGGGTTCGTAAAACAGTGCAAACCCTAATCTTCCACCTACAAAGGCTCCGAACAAAAGCCACCAAAAAAGATCCAGCCAATCTGACGCGCTCAATAACCGTACTCTCTCATTTTTTTTCTCAAGATACAGAATTCCTAATAGCGCTCCAATCCAGGCCAGTAGAAAACACACCGCGTACCAGTATATTTGAAAAGATCCAACCGTGAGAGCGATTGGATCAAAACACTGCATGATAAAGTGCCAGCTACACAACATATCAGAAAAATTAACCCTCGTTATACTCCTTCAATTGTTCTTGAAATTCAATTCGGTATATTTCTCCCAACGCCACAAAAAGTGATACTACTATTGGGCCCATAATAAATCCTGGCAAACCAAAGAAATAAATACCGCCAATGGTAGCAAAGAAAATCATAAGTGGGTGCATCTGGGTATCCTTACCTACCAACTTCGGCCGTAAAATATTATCAACCGATGAGATGACAAGCGCGCCAAAGGCCAGAATGAAAACTCCTTGCCATACATTCCCCAAGAGAAGTAAGATCAGTCCGGCTGGAAGCCAAATTACCCCCGTTCCCACCATTGGAATAATTGAGAAAAAAACCATGATAATACCCCAAATAGCTGGAGAAGGTACCCCAGCAATAGCAAATGATAGACCTCCAAGTAGACCCTGAATCACTCCTATGACCAGGTTACCCTTGAGTGTCGCCCTACTCATAGAAACAAACTTGTCTATCAACAGTTTGTCATGTTCATTTTTGAGTGGACTGAGATTCATGAGATAGCGCAAGGCCTTTTTGCCGTCAATGAGAAAGTAAAAAAGCGTAAAGAAAAGAATGAAGATCCACAAGACAAAGCCGGTAATGCTCTGGTAAGCAGTTTGGAAGAAGGTGACCGCATTAGAACTAAAGTTAGAGATATCTGAAAGCATCTTTTTTTCAGAAAAGGTTTCTTTGTTCACCAGAAAACTTAAGCCCGGAGTGCGCTCAGCTGTTTCAAAAGCGTTATTGAGCATCGCTTGAAGATTTCCTTCATTTTCAATATGACCATAAAGACCATTGACCTCATTGATAGCTAACGAAACTACTATGAACAACGGTGTAACTACTACGAAAATAGCTAAAAGACATGTCAAAAGAGCGCTGGACACCTTATGCCCTCGAAACATCTTCTCGAAAGCATGGTATGGCCGTTTAAGCAGGGTCGTCAAAATAGCCGCTGCCATAATAGCGGTAATGAATGGTTTGAAGATAAAGAAAACCGTAATACCCACTCCAAAAAGTAAGAGAAAGAAAAAGGCAACATTGAGTGAGCGAGCTTGCATAGTTTTATACCTTACTACTTAAGGGCTTACCTCTAGTATACTCTTTTAAAGCCTGTTTTGAAAATACAGAAAATTGGTGTTTCCCCTGAAGGATTTGAGCATTAATTAAGAGGGTCTTTCGCTTTTTGATAAGCTGCCTATCATGCGGTGGTCTCACCGCTACTGTGAGCCCATACTCCCTAAGAAACCAATCCTTGATAGCCCCCCTTGATATATATCCCTGAGGCAAAGCAAATGGCTGATACTTACGCTGATTACTCGAAAAATACCTTTGATGCCTTTCATGAAGTGTGACCATTGCGCGATCCGCTTCATTCAGAGGGAAGGCTTCTTGTTTTTTGGTTACTTTTATTTCTTGTTTTCCTCCTTCTCTGTAGTAGACACATTGTTTGACCAAAGGACAGCTATTACATTTTGGTCTCCCGGTACAGAGACTACTTCCAAAATCCATCAATGCAGCGTTGAGTTTTTTTCGTGATGATCGAAAATGAGTTTCAAAGAAGTCGCTATCGATAGCTGCATTTTTACTTCCTAGAAAAAAGCGACCGATAACTCGTTTCAGATTGGTGTCCCAAGCAAGAATTTTCTGATTATAGGCAAAGCTCAGTATGGCCCCTGCTGTATAATCACCGATACCTGGAAGAGCGGTGAGTTCCTTTTTTGTATGAGGGAAAACACCTCCATGCCAAGTGAGTAGTGCCTGAGCCGTCTTCAGCATATTACGTCCACGGGCATAATAGCCAAGACCTTGGTAATACGGAAGAAACTCCTCCCAACCTACCTCAGCTAGTTTCTCCACGGTCGGGAATCTCTTTAGAAAGCGTTCATAATAACCAACTACTCGAGAGACCTGAGTTTGCTGGAGCATAATCTCTGAAACCCATACCTCATAAGCAGTGATACCCTTTTTGCGCCAAGGAAGCTCCTCTCGACCTGATTTAATAAAAAAATCAATGAGTTTTTCTTCAAAAAATTGTACCTTCTTCTTTGGTATAGACATATTTTAAGAGTATAACAAAAGGGTGGCTAGTCTGCATATAAGCAAACTGCCACCCCTAACGACTTGTTCCTTTCATCATTTTAGCAATCGTTTTGAGTGCAATCATGATGTCCAGTCCAACACATCGTTTCTGACGATACATCTCATCTAAAGCAATATATCGGAAGAGCTTATTAAAATGACCCTTCTCCGTAACAATTTGAGCTAGCCCCGTAATACCCGGAATCAACAGAAAGCGTCTGCCGTAGCGTTTGGGATACAGTTTACTGTATTTCATCGCGAGCCCTGACGTTTGAGGTCGAGGTCCGACGAATACCATTTCTCCTCGTACAATATTCCAGAGCTGTGGCAACTCATCAAAATGAGTCCTGCGTATGAGTCGTCCAAACGGAGTCACTCGAGGATCGTTCGCAAGAATATCACCAATCGGCCAAGGCTTATCGTACATGCTTCTAAACTTATAGACGATAAAAGGTCTGCCCCTATACCCTACTCGTTCCTGTCGAAAGATAATG
Source organism: uncultured Bdellovibrionales bacterium (assembly GCA_964594215.1). GTDB lineage: Bacteria > Patescibacteriota > Minisyncoccia > Moranbacterales > UBA1568 > UBA1568. The sequence goes on from CAZQLN010000004.1 coordinate 60,076, forward strand.
GGGCCCGGAGAATCAATCCAAACACCTATGCCTATAATGATAAGAATTGGCAAAAGAACAACTAACAGAAAGAGCGCCAGAGAGCGCTCAAAAACACTCCTCATGACATTTTCTCCTTCTAGAGCCTCTTTTTCAAAGAGACTCTTCACTATAAAACAAGCCTTCCTTCTTGGTCAACTAATTGATTACTCCCCCACCCAAACAATATTCTCCATCATAAAAAACAGCAAACTGCCCAGAGGCAATTCCCTGATCCTTACTGTCCAATTGCACTTTTACCTCATCATCGGATAGCCAGTTAAGTCGAGCTTGATATAGTTTTTCTCCATGGCGCACTTTTACTTGAAGATTTGTCTTCTGTGGAACATTCCCACTAATCCAATTCAAACTACTTACCGTGAATGTGTCTGTTGCCTCATTAGTATAGACATCGCCATGTGCTAGATAAACTTCGTTTTTCTCAGTATCCTTTCCAGTCACATACCACGGCCCGCCTGAAAGCCGAATCCCCTTGCGCTGTCCAATCGTGTAGTACCAAAAACCTTCATGCTCTCCCAATATTTTACCCGTTCCCTCTTCTATTAATTTGCCAGATTGCACCCCAAGATGGAACTTCACAAAATCATCAAACGGGATTTTTCCCAAGAAACAGATGCCCTGACTGTCTTTTCTCTTCGCATTCGGTAGCTGAAACTTCTCTGCTAATTTGCGTACCGCTTCTTTAGGATAGCCTCCTATCGGAAACAAAGCTCTAGCTAATTGGCTCTGAGAGAGCTGAGAAAGAAAGTATGTTTGATCTTTGATTGGATCTGGTGACACCTTGAGCCAGGTCATTCCATCTTTTAACTCTGTTTGAGCATAATGACCGGTAGCGATTCTATCAAAATGCTCTCCAGATTTTTCCAAGTACTCATAAAAAGCACCGAACTTCACTCGCTCATTACAAAGCATATCTGGATTAGGAGTTCTACCATTTTTGACCTCATCTATAGTGTAGGAGACCACGCGCTCCCAGTATTCTTTCTGAAAGGGTACAATATGAAGCTCTACCTGAAGCTGTGCACAAACAGCTCGCACATACTCAAGATCTTCTTCCCATGGACACTCACCTAAGAATTGTAGCTCGTCTTCGAGCCAAATCTTCATATAATAGGCTGTGACGTCATACCCAGCTTCTTTGAGCAATGCCAAGGACACCGAGCTATCCACTCCGCCCGATACTAAGACTGCTATTTTGTCCCGCCTTAGCGAGGTTTTCTGCTTTTCTATAGTCATTTTTCCTTTATTGACGGGTATTTTTGATAATGCTATCCTAGCGTGAAACCTATTTTTGCTCAACTTTTGAGTAATTTTGGTTCCCTCTTTGACAATTGAAATCAACCAATGCTCGTGAAAGGAGCTCGACATGACTATTGCCCTTCCTCAAAACTTTTCCATTGGCAACGCTGCTGGTGTTTGCAAATCCATTGACCTTGTTGATCAACTGGCTCGAAGTGGGCTTAACGAAATTACTCTGGGCTCTATCACAGTTGAGCAGCGTCCAGTCAACTCCCCTGGCACAGTTCATTTTCGAACTGAGAACGGGGCGAGTATTAATGCTCTTGGCATGCCTAACCTTGGAATTGCCGCATACACAGATCTCCTCCAGCAAATGGTAGAAATCGCACATACCGCTCACAAACTGTTAGCGATCAGCATTGCGCCTCTTCAAGCAGACGACCTCGAGAGACTACTCTCCCTATGTGTTAAGGCCGGGGTTGATATTATCGAACTCAACGGTGGTTGTCCTAATGTTTGGGACGAAGGTCAACAAAAACGTATCCTGTCATTTGATATCAAATATCTCTCTCATTCCCTACAAACGATGCTGGAGAGAAAAAGTGTTGACGGCTGGTCGGGAGAACTCCGCGTCAAACTCTCACCTTATAGTGACCCCGGCCTTTTAGCTGAGGTAGCGAAGATGATTGGTTCTATGGGAAGTAAAAAATATCGGGTCACTGTAGTGACATGTAATACCTTCCCTAACGCACTGATGTTTGATGACACCGAAACAATCTCCCGAGCACTTACCTTTGGCGATGGCTACGGTGGATATTCTGGCCAAGGCTATCTTCCTATTGCTCTTGGCCAAGTACAACAGTTCCGCAAACACTTAGGTGATTATCATAAAATCATCGGCGTAGGCGGTATAAGTTCAGGGCGTGCTGTTATCGAACATGTCCTTGCTGGAGCCAACGGCGTTCAAATCGGCGCAGCACTCTACTATGCCAACAACCCTGCCAAAGGGGCAGATAACATCCTGCAAGAGATTGCGGAATTTGTAGAAGGAGTTCAATCATGACCAATATCAACACTCTTGAATTCGCCGCTGATGATCTCCATGTTCATCTGCGGGATGAGAATGACGGACGCCTCCAGATGGCGGCGCCCTATACAGCTCGTCAATTCAGACGTGCCCTGGTGATGCCAAATCTGGTACCGCCAGTACGTACCGTGGCCGATGCAATTGCCTATCGTGAGCGCATCTTGCGCGTTACTGAGGGTGAATTCGAACCATTGATGACACTCTATCTCACAGAAACATCCTCTGCCGAAGACATTATGAACATTGTGCAGAACCCAGGCGTTGTTCATGCCATCAAGTACTATCCGGCAGGCGCCACCACCAATTCCGATGCTGGCGTACGCAATATCAGACGTATGATGAAGTTTTTCCAGCACATGGAAACAAATGATATTGTACTCTCACTCCATGGCGAAACCGCCGACAACACCATCGACGTGTTCGATCGAGAGGAAGAATTTCTGGGCGATCTGTTCTGGTTAAGAGTCAACTTTCCAGAACTTCGTATCGTTTTGGAGCACATCACTACTACCACTGCTGCGGCAACAGTACTTCTGATGCAGAAAGATTCTGGTCGAGTTTTAACCGCGGCTACCATCACTCCCCAGCATCTTCTCGCCAACCGCAATGACATGTTGGGAAGTGGCATCAATCCACATCTCTACTGCAAGCCCATCTTGAAACGTGAAGAAGATCGCATCGCGCTTCTCGAAGCTGCTGTTTCTGGCGAGCCCTGTTTCTTCCTCGGTACTGACTCGGCTCCTCACGCTAAGCATACTAAGGAGAACTCCTGTGGTTGTGCCGGATGCTTCACTGGTCTTCATGGGCTTGAGCTTTACGCCGAAGCCTTTGATAGCGTGGGCATGATTGATATGTTACCAGACTTTGCTGGCAAGTTCGGCGCCAACTTCTATGGGTTGCCGTATTCCGAACGACTGGTACGGCTCAACCGCGAAGAATGGAATGTACCTAAGGAAATTGCCTACGGTGAATGGCACTCCATCGTACCTTTCTATGCGGGCGAAACCCTGCACTGGAAAATGGTTGACTAAACAACTTTCTCATTGAGAAAAACTGACCCCGGGATTCATAAGAATTTCCGGGGTCACTTTGTTTTTATAACAAGTATTTCACTTCAGATGTTGTCTCCAAGACTTCTGGATAGCTCTTTCTGAAAGACTCCACTATTTTTCTCACCTCATCAAAACTCTTAGCCATCATCATATCAGCTCGTAGTTCCTTGGCCAGTGGAAAATTATTAATATACGCTCGGTAGTGTTTTTTCAAAAGTTCAAAGCTCTTTGTATCACCATAATATTCTATATAGAGTTCTGTGTGACGGAGCGCAGCGTCGAGTTTTTCATTTACAGTTATTTCTTTCTTGTCAGAGTCAAAAAGCCATGGATTGCCAAAGATGGCACGCCCAAACATAATGCCATCACAGCCTGTCTCACCCACCTTAGTCTTTGCATCAACCATATCTATCACATCACCATTACCAATGATGAGAGTTTTGCTATTCATCTCATTACGAATCTCTACAGCACGCTTCACGCGGTCCCATCTAGCTGGCACCTTAGACATATCTTTCTTCGTGCGAGCGTGAAGCGTAATAGCAGCTGGTTCTACCGAAAGCAGTTCTCGAAGCCACTCTTCGAGATTGTCTTCATTGAACCCAAGTCGTGTCTTCACCGAAACAGGTATCTTGTTGTCCGTACTATCAACTCCTTTTTTAGCAGAAAGAATGAGCTGTTTAGCTAGCTCTGCATCTTTCATACAAGCTGCTCCCGCTCCTTGTTTCATGACATTCTTATCAGGACAGCCCATATTGATATCCACGCCATCAAACCCAAGTTCGGCACACAGTTTAGCCGCTTCATACATATGTTCTGGATTGGAAGTAAACAGCTGAGCTACAATGGGTCGTTCTTCTTCACGAAAAGCTAGATCTTTGAGAAGTACTTCACGTCCCTTAGGATGGCAGAGTCCATCAGCTGCTACAAACTCTGTCCAAAGCACATCGGGACGACTATACTCTAAAATAAAGTTACGGAAAACGACATCCGTTACATTCGCAAGTGGTGCCAAGACAAAAAAAGGCTTATTTAAGTTATTCCAAAATCCATTTCTCATAAGCAATCAAAGCATTCTACATCTAATTGGAACTATTGACAAGACCATCACTTGCTGACATTATAAAACAGACTTAAATAGTCTGATTTATTTACCCCGTTAGAAATACTCCCTATATCAGAGGTCTCGGCGAGGTTTATGAGTTTACGTTATATAATCAATAATTTCTAACGGGGTGAAACTGTCTCGAAAAACCTACTACGGCTTAAGAGCCTGCCTAGCCTTAGCGCAAGCTCACGAAACTCTCTCCATCCAAGCCTTAAGCGATCGGGAGGGAATTCCCTTTGGCTATCTAGAGAAAATTTTTCAGACTCTTCGCAAAGCCAACATAGTAGAGGCTAAAAAGGGGACTACCGGCGGCTACACTCTTACCCGTTTACCAAAAGATACTTCCGTCTGGTCTATCCTCGAAGCTCTCGAAGGGCCACTCAAGACCTTTCCCGCTGCAGAGGATGGCAAGCTCCTCTGTCTTCATGTCAGTCACTGCCAAACCAATGAAGTTCTTCGTACTCTTGATACAGCCCTGGAAAAAAGCCTTTCTCAGGTATCTCTTGCTCAACTCTTATCCGGTAAGTCTCTTAATTAATCTCTATGCTTTCACTCAAAAACATTACTGTCTCGATAACTGACAAAGAAATTCTTCATGCTATCTCATTTGATTTTCTACCCGGGCATACCTATGCTCTTCTAGGGCCCAATGGCTCTGGTAAATCTACTCTCGGTAATACCTTGATGGGTCACCCTGACTATACTCTCAGCTCAAAGAGTGAACTCATTTGGAATAGTGAATCCCTCGTCTCTCTCACTCCTGATGAGCGAGCCAAGCGAGGCATTTTTCTTTCTTTCCAAAATCCCCTACCCCTTCCGGGGGTAAGCGTCATGGATTTGTTCCGCATGGCTCTCGTAGGTTCGTCTCGTCAAGGCTCTACCGAAACAAACAAAGATAAGAAGATGGATGCTATGACCCTTCATAAAAAAGTACGTGAATTAGCGGGAGAACTCGCTATCAAGGAAGAACTTCTTAAGCGTTCCCTTTACGAAGGCTTCTCTGGTGGTGAGAAGAAAAAAATTGAGGCCTTACAGGCAGCCTTACTTGAACCTATGGTAGCTATTTTTGATGAAATCGATACCGGAGTAGATGTCGATGCGCTGAAGCTGATTACTGCCTTTCTCAAGAAACACCTCCCCAAAGAAACAGTTCTTATTTATATCACTCACTCTCACAAACTCCTCTCTGTACTTAATCCTGATCAAGTGTTAGTTCTCAAGGAGGGTCACCTTGTCAAAACAGGTGATCAAACTTTAGCTCATGAAATCGAAGAGGCTGGTTTTGGTCAATTCTAAAGAACCATCTTAAAAATAAAAGTGCCCCGCTGGTATGTTAGCCTGCGGGGCGCTTTTCAATCATCAGAGACAAATTTCTTTGACGATGATAATAAAGATAGGTGTCACCGGAGAAGCAGAGGAGACTTTCCCTAAATCACTCAAATGTAACATCACTACTTTTCTGGTTTCGGGTCGTTCGTGGGAACAATGCCTCATTCCCAAAACAATGTTACGACTACGAGACATATCCTGCCCCAAAGCCGCTACCATTCCAGGGCAAGTAACGTGCTGACACGTGAAGGTAAATCCAAAAAAACCCCCAATACCCCCAAAGCGATATCCGTGTTTCTCCAACATCGCCTGAGTATTTTTTCGTAGAGTACTGCCATAATCCCTTATGGGACATGCTAGGAGTCCTATTTCTAAAGACTTTTCTTGGTTTTGACGACGATTAAAGAAAAGTGTCTCCTTAACCTTTTCCGTAACCGAGCGGTCAATTATTGCATCTTTAGCTAAGAGACTGAAGCGTTTTTCTGGCTGCTGCCTTGGATCAATATGATACCTTCCTAGGTCACGATACATTTTGACCGTTTTTGGTTGAGGAATAACAACAGGTCTTTTTGACTCAAAAATACCTCTTCCTAGCGACATATTTCTCTCCTAAGGAACTTTTTTTCATGGTATGATTATGTCACCATTAGACACTCTTGTCAAATTAAAATTGCTGTGTTACAGTGTAATTCAGACAAATTAAGTCTGTTTTTATATCCCGAACCCCTATGACTTCTAAAAAGCCTACTATTGAAGAAAAGGCGTTAGATCTTGGACTGACTGACTATCGGTTTGGTTTCTCTATGCCTGAACGTTCTGTCCATAAAACTGGTACCGGACTTACCTCCGCCATCGTGTCAGAAATATCAGGGGTTAAAGAAGAGGATGCTTGGATGAAAAATTTCCGTCTTAAGTCCCTTCAAATTTTCGAAGATAAACCTATGCCATCATGGGGCGCTGATCTTTCTGGTATTGATTTCAATGCTATCACCTACTACCTAAAAGCCACCGATAAACAATCTCGCTCTTGGGATGATCTCCCACAAGAAATCAAGGACACCTATGATCGTATTGGCGTACCAGAAGCAGAAAAGAAGTTTCTAGCGGGCGTCTCTGCTCAGTATGAATCTGAGGTAGTGTATGAAAGTGTAAACAAGGAGCTCGATCGTCTGGGAGTGATTTTCTGTGATATGGACACTGCCTACAAAAAATACCCAGAACTCGTGAGAGAGTACCTAGGCACCCTCATTCCTCCCCATGACAATAAATTTGCAGCTCTAAACTCAGCTGTTTGGTCAGGAGGGTCGTTTGTCTATGTACCCAAAGGAGTTAAAGTTACTCTCCCGTTACAAGCTTATTTTCGTATCAACTCAGAAGCCTTTGGTCAGTTTGAACGCACCCTTATCATTGCTGACGAAGGAAGTTACGTACACTATATAGAGGGTTGTACCGCCCCTATCTACAGTTCTAGCTCGCTCCACTCTGCGGTGGTAGAAATCTTTGTGAAAAAAAATGCTCGTGTTCGCTATACGACTGTTCAGAACTGGAGTAAAAATATTTACAATCTTGTTACCAAGCGAGCTCAAGCAGCTGAGAATGCTGTCATGGAATGGATTGATTGTAACATTGGAAGTGGGGTCACTATGAAATATCCAGCTGTGTATCTGGTAGGTGAAGGTGCTCGTGGCGAAGTACTCTCTATTGCCTACGCTGGATCAAAACAACATCAAGATGCTGGTGCTAAGATGTTTCACCTCGCTCCCAATACTACTTCCAGGGTAGTCTCTAAATCTATTGCCAAAGATGGTGGGCGTTCATCGTACCGTGGCATGGTTCACATTGCCTCGGGCGCTACCGGTTCTAAAGCCTCTGTCGTCTGTGACGCCCTCCTTCTTGATGAACAGTCTCGTTCGGATACCTATCCAACTATGCGTATTCAAGAACAAAATAGTATCTTCGAGCACGAGGCCACGGTTGAAAAGATTGGTGAAGAAAAGCTCTATTACCTTATGTCTCGGGGTATCAATAAGTCAGAGGCTGAAAGCCTTCTCGTAAATGGCTTTATAGAACCTATCGTAAAAGAAATCCCTCTAGAATACTCTATAGAACTCAATAGACTTATCCAACTTGAGATGGAGGGTAGTATTGGTTAATTTCTATGATTTTCAAAGACATCACAACCGAAACCACTTCTACCTACACCCTCAAAAAAAATGAAGAGTGTGTTTTCTTTATGCTCAATAAAAACGGAGATCTGACTTTTGAACTTGCTGGTGAAAATTCCAAAGCATATATTTTTGCTCTCTATCTTGATGATACTTCTACTCGCGAGATACAGATTACCCAACAGCATAATGCTCACCACACCATTTCTCAAACCATCACTCGCAGTGTCCTTAGCGGCGATGCTATTCTAAATTACAAAGGATTGATTCATATTGCACTATCAGGCAATCACAGCTCTGCTAACCAAGAAAGTCGAGCCCTCTTACTTTCCGGAACTGCTCGGCACAGCGCTATTCCTAGTCTTGAGATTCTTCCTCGGGATGTTATTTGCCATCACAAAGCCTCTGCTTCACCTCTCAATCAGGAAAGTCTCTACTATTTACAGTCACGAGGCTTGAATAAGAAAGAAAGTTCTCGTATGCTAATAAATGGGTTTTTAGAAACTACCTTTGAGCAAATAGCCGATCTTGGCGTGGCTCATACTAAATTACAAAAAATACGCGAGATTGTACTCGAGAAACTCCTCACTCTTTATGCATAAAGAACTTTTCCCTTTTTTTACAAACTATCCAGATATGATCTATCTTGATAGCGCTGCTACCGCCCTAAAACCAAAGAGCGTAATTGATGCTGAAATAGAATACCTGACACTGGCCAGCACCAACCTCTCTCGAGGCCTCTATCCTCTAGCAGAGCATACAAGTGGTCATGTAGATAGCATTCGTTCTCTCATTGCTTCATTTATTAATAGTACTCCAGAGGAAATTATTTTCACCAGCGGAACCACCGCCGGACTTAACATGCTCGCTCTTATCCTTGAAGATTCATTAACATCTGATGATTCTATTGTAGTCAGCGACTTTGAGCATCACGCCAATTATCTTCCCTGGAAGGAACTCTCTCAGAGAAAGGGTTCATCCTTTCACATCCTTACGAGTGACTCCTCTGGTTATCTCCACGAAGATGAATTGCGAAAAAAAATCTCGGAATCCACAGCTATTGTGGCTCTGAGTGCTCTTTCCAATGTAACCGGCGTTCTACAAAATGTTCCCCTGCTAATAAGTGCTATTCGTAACATTGCCCCTCAAGCAGTTATCATTGTAGACGCTGCTCAATATATCGCTCATGCACCTATAGATGTTCGTAAATGGGATGCTGATTTCATAGCCTTTTCTGGACATAAACTTTACGGCCCAACTGGTATTGGTGTTCTTTACGGTAAAAAAGAATTACTCCGAGTCTTGCAGCCACGTATTTATGGTGGTGGTATGGTCCTAGATGCATACAGTGAAAAAACCATCTACAAAGAATCTCCGGAACGCTTTGAGGCCGGCACCCAAAATATCAGTGGTATTTTTGCTCTTGGAACTGCTGTCGATTTTATCAAAAGTATTGGCTATGAGACACTTAAACGCCATGATCAGAAACTTCAGAAATACGCTCAGGAACGACTCCAAGATACCTTCGGGGATCTCGTGACTATCATTGGTGATAAAGACTATACTAACAGAGCTGGTATTTTGAGCTTCACCATCAAAGATATCCATCCCCATGATATCGCGACACTTCTCGGAGAAAAAAATATTTGTGTCCGAGCTGGTGAACACTGCGCTGCGCCTTGGCATCGTAGCCACAATACCCCTGCTACTACCCGTCTTTCTTTTGGTCTTTATAATGACAAAACCGACATAGATGTCTTTATGACAAGATTGATTGAGATTGTAAAATTGCTCAAAAAATAATCTCTATGAATCTCTATCAGGACCACATATTAGATCATTATCACAACCCTCGCCACTTCGGCCTGCTCCCACATTTCACCCATCAAGCTCAAGCATTGAACCCTACTTGCGGAGACAAACTTACTCTATCTCTTATCGTAACCGAGGATACCGTGACTCGGGTTGGATTCGAAGGTGAGGGCTGTGCTATCTCCATTGCTTCCGCCTCACTCCTTTATGACTCTATCCTTGGTTCATCGGTAGAGAATCTTCTTGTCAAAGAACCAAACGATGTATTGGGTATGACTGGACTGGCTATTTCGCCCGGTCGCATGAAATGTGCTCTTCTCTCACTAGAAACCCTCAAAAAAGCTTTACATGGTAAAATAGAATAGCCCTAATAATTATCTAATAAAAAAATATGGCTTGGAAAGATGAACTTAAGCCTGCTGGTCCCGTAGTCCTCAAAAATGGCTGGACCCTCGAGGTAGACCATGGCGTTTGTATTGGTGCAGCTCCCTGTACCGCTATGGCTCCTAACACATTTGCGCTAGATGATGATGCCAAGGCTGCTATCTTGGCTACCGTTGATGAAGATGACCAAGAAACTATTCTCAACGCTGCTCAGGCCTGTCCTGTTTCAGCTATTCGTATCAAAGATGCTTCTGGTAACCAAGTTTTTCCAGCATAATACTCATCATGTCTGAAACCCCTCTCCCAATAGATGAACAAGTCCGCCGCAAGCTTGACCAAGTTCTAGACCCAGAACTTGGTGTTTCTATTGTAGCTTTGGGTCTCATTTACGAAATACTGATTACGCCAGAAGGAGTTTGTAAAATATTGATGACCCTCACTACTATTGGTTGCCCACTTTTTGGTCAAATCCAAAAAGAAATAGAAGACAAAGTGATGGAGCTCGATGATATCCAAGATGTTGAGGTAGATCTCTCTTTTGATCCTCCCTGGAACCCTGAAATGATGACTCTCGAAGCCAAAGTTCAACTTGGTCTCGACTAAACAAAAACCCGCTCTCTTGAGCGGGTTTTTTTGAATCATCTAACTAATTTTTCTTCTTCTCTGCTGGAACATCCGCTGGAGCCGGTGTAGACGCCTCAGAATTTCCAATAATGACTAAGATATCTGTCTGCGGAGCTATTTCTCCTTGCGGTAAAGACCCGATACTTCCTCCAAGAAGATCTGCTAGGGCACTGGCTTTTTCTCCAGACTTCCCGCTCACATCCACTACCATCACTCCCTGGTAATCACTTTTAGAAGCTTTTTCCTTGGTTATCACTTGTATACCTGGTAATCCTGCGGTAATTTGTTTTTCAGCAATATCAGTCACTCCTACTTTGGTTCCGCCATTATATAGGGCTACTGTAGTTGTTTGAGTTGCTGAATCTACTGCTTCTGGCTCTGAAGCCTGAGATGTATCCTCCGCTGGTTGAGGCTGAGTTTCCGGAGTTGGTTGGTTGACATTCACTGAAGTCACATCAACAATCTTACCCGTACTTGGCCGATAGAGTATGGCTTTGCCACTTTGACTGTAGATCAATACTTTATCGCCGTTCTCTGCTTTCAAAAAAAATGTCTGATCAGCAAGTTTTTCTTTGTCAGTTACAGTAGCTAAGGTGGGAGTCTCTCCTTCTGGTAACTCCATGAATTTGCCGATTGTTTGTGTCAATTCTTCTATTTCCTTACTATCTGCTATCTGAGCAGCGTGCCGAGACTGATAATAGAAATAACCTGCTACTCCAGTTACTACCAGCAAAAGCACCCCTAGTACAAAAGTGCTGAGATTAATAGCCACTTTCTTGTTTTTAGGAGTTTCTATTACTGCCTGCTCCTCTATCAAAGGCTCTTTAACAGCTGTCGTTCGAGAACGACTCGTGCGTGTTCGTGGTATAGGTGCCATATATAAAAATAGAGTATACTTTTTCTTTAGTATACTCTATTTTCGAGTTTTTTTCATCCTTCCTTATGGTGTCCCTACAAGTGTTTCTCCTTCTCTAGGACCACTCGAGATCTCTCCCGGTCCCGGATCTGAAACAGGTTCACTGACAGGGGTCTCAGGAGTTTCCGTCGTATCACTTGGGTTACCCTCAGAAGCACTCTCTTCTGGCTCATCATCAGAGAAGAAAGTACTGCCATTAGCCACTGAAAGAGCCACCCAACTGAAGGTCAGTTCACGAGTAGCTGGTTTATTGAGAACAATGGTGAATCCCTTTTGACTCTTATTAGTGATAAGATACTTCACGTCATCGTCAAAGAATGCCTGACGGAAATCAGCTTCTACCAATTTAGCATCAGCCTTCGTCTCTGCAGGAACATTTTCATCATCAAGTAGAACACTCCGTTCATTCGTTGGCGTAACAGAAACTATTGGTTGCTTGCTATAGGTATCTTCGAATTTAATAGTTACTGTCCTCTGTCCTTCTTTGATAACTGCAAATCCAGCTGTATCCTTACTGAATGTCGGTGCCTTTTCAAAGAACACCCCGTCCTTAAAGGTGGTAATTCCGAAGAAAGTTGCCAGTTTATTGAATACTGTATCGCCAGCAAATTCAGAATCTCCACCTACTATAATTCCCCCACGAGCAGTTAGCTTACCAATAACATTGAGAGCTAACTTCACCTCAGCTGAATCAAGGGTGAGCATCTTGAGATTTGTGCCATCTCCTTCACCAGCAACGGTCACTGATTGTGACAAGGCCTGATACTTAGCATCAAGACTGCCGAGCTGATTGGTGAATATCTCGAGTCCTTCTATAGAGTCAGCTTTGATATTTTTGGCAAATATCGTATCCGCATAAAGTGTTGGCGTGATTACTTCGCTAGATGCAGCCAGTCTTCCTGTTAGTATCTCCGATGAACCATCTAATTGCTTACTGTGAAGATCCTTAAGGAAAGTAAGTATATTCTCTTGTTTAGTTGGCATACTAGTTGCTAGGCGGATACTGGCTGTATTTGAAGCTAACCCTTGTTCATTGCCATCAATAGTAACTGTATCAGAGAGTCCACCAGCCTCTATGTTCGAATCTCGTCGAGCCATAGCTAATTCTACTGGCATACCAGAGTAATCTGAGAGATTCACAAACACTAAGACTGTCGTACACCGCAATAAACTGTTCGAGGTGGAGGTGGCAACTTCTTCGGGACAGACCTCCCAGTCAGTAGCATCTGAAAGAGCTTCTCCTAAGACCCTTCCTGCTTGATTGGCAAACATTCCATACCCAGGTCGAGATGCTGAAGTGATTCTGTCGCCAGCATAAATTTGACCGTTTTCATTGGTAACCTTTACTGGTACACGCCCTACAAGTGCCACAGGATAGGAGTTTCCTGGATCAGGTCCAAGAATGATCCCTGGTTTTGTAGCTATAATTCCTATTATATCTCTTTGATAGGAGCTCAATGAACGCTTCACTCCAGCATCTTGAGATGTATCAAGAGACACTATTTCCCCTGCCTCCAGCGTTTCATTAGAATAGTAGCGTTCTGCTAAGTCAGCACCTTGACCAAGTCCAAGGACATCTTGCGTTGAACCAAAAAGTTGTTTAGCAACTAATTCCTGACGAATATCTTCAAGCGCAGACCCAGTATCAAGCTGAAGTTGCTTTAACGAAACATCTGCTCTTTTGGCCCTGAGAAAAGCACCTGATCCAAATGCAATAGTATCCGAATAGACAGAAATGGCACTAATGTTGTCTGAGTTACTTCCAGACCATGAAGATCCCAGATCATCGTTTGTGTACCCCGCTTCCGCATGAATCACCTCTGTTTTAATTGACCCTGTACCCGCATTGGTAAAGACACTGATACCGCCACCATCGCTGCCATTGCTTGTTCCCACATATACCTTACGGGCTCTATTAAGATTGGTTGGTAAATCAGGCGCAATGGCAGTCACCGTGTTACTGGCACCATAGAGCCTCGACGGACTCACGGAATAATCAGTTGTGGTATCGGGCGTTATTGTAAAAGCAGGAGAGACTGTGAATGTTGTTGCTGTATTGGATACAATGGTACGGGTCTGTCCTGATCCAGTACCTCCTGTGAGTTCTACTATGAGTCCTGCAAATGAACCAGGTGTGTATGATTCTCCAGAGTCACCGATAGTTGTACTACTAAATGTTGTAGCATCTGTAACAGTTGCTGTTGGTCGAATAAGATGTGCTCTTCCATCTAGATATAATTTTGTAGCGCTCTGTGCAGCAAGCCCATTATCGGTGGTGGCGCCATTGGAACTCCATACCATATCATCTATAGATCCATCCCAGAAGTTTGTACCTGTAGTACAGTTACCACCACTACAAGCCCCTCCTACTGTGAGTACCTGGGAAGCATCAAGAGTAGCTGTCGCAGCAAGAGATGTATCACAAGCGGCTGCCTGCTTACCATCTATATACAGACAAATATCTGTATCCGTATTAGTATAGACCATATGGTGCCACTCATTGTCATTATAGAGAGCAGTGGAAGTTACAGAGTCATCGTAGGTAGTTTCATAGGTCCACGTAGTAATACTATCGAGACCAATCTTAATGGCTCCTGTCGAAGTCATACCTGCCCATATACAACCAACAGCTACAGTTGGAGTGGTTGGGGTGTAACATCGCTCGAAGAGTGTATCTGAGGCAGCAGTAGTGCTATGTTTAAACCATAGTGAAACTGTAAACCCTATGGTGCCAGCATTGAAATCGGTATCTGCATCACAGGTACCATTTGAATCCGCATCAGAACAAAGGTATGAATTGTTATTAAAATTAACACTTGTACCGCGTACACCTCCACCACCAAAAGTTGGAGCTGTTCCTCCAGCTTGATCCAATACCTGTCTTGTAGTCCCCGTCGTACCGACAGCACTCGCAGTACTGGTTGCGCCAGACGCATCATCAAACAAGAATACTCCCCGAGGAGCACCTACCATATATGGTGTAGCTGTAGTGGTGGTAGTTAATTTTGACCATGATGCCCCAATGAGATTTCCTCCCGAAGTATGGACTTCTGCCAATCCCTGGTCAGTTCCTACAAACACAATATCTCCAGATTCAAGTAAGGTTGTAGCGGCAGATTCACGCGCACTAGAACTACGTTCAATTACAGCAAGTGATCCTGGTGAGGTAGTTATCGTAGGAGTAGTTCCAGTAGTAATTGGTGTTCTACCAGCCGCACCATTTGGAGTAGTTTCATCGTACACTCTATCTGGCGTTCCGTTAGTTTCAGATACAACGTCACGATCGATATTTCTCCATTCCTCCATTTGACCAAGCGCTTCATTGGTAGCGTACAGTCTTGCACGACTTGTCAGCACTACTTGATTATAATCATTATTTGTTGCATCAGAATAACTAAGAGTTTTTCTTGAAGCCATATTGGTTACAGAGATACCTGAGTCTGTTGCTGAAGCAATAATAGTCACACCTCGTACTGGGCTAGTTGCACTATCAGTTGGAAGTGTTAGCGTATTTAGCATACCTTCAGTTGAGGATGTAATCATCGCAATAGAAACATCGTTCACTACCGCATC
Source organism: uncultured Bdellovibrionales bacterium (assembly GCA_964594215.1). Taxonomy (GTDB): domain Bacteria; phylum Patescibacteriota; class Minisyncoccia; order Moranbacterales; family UBA1568; genus UBA1568. Next base: position 75,404 of record CAZQLN010000004.1, read on the forward strand.
AATGATAGCAAAATTAGTATTGGCATCGGTAGCGTAAGTAGCGGTAGAATTACGGCTTCCTATACTTATATTAGCCTGAACTCGGTTAGTAGCATTATAACGAAACATCGTATCTTGCTTGAAATCAAAAGCGTACATACCTGTAGCTGATGATCCATTTGTTCCAACTACTACTACTCCATTCTGAGCTCCTACACCAGATGGATTATTATTCGTATCCGCACCCAATGCATAGGTACCAGCTTGGGTAAACTTCATCCACAAAGTGTTGTCCGTACCGTTAAATATATATACTGCATCTGCTGTAGTAGCAATTATCGCTTTACGAGGAAACTCAGAACTTCCACAACGATCATCGGTTGCTATATTACAATTAACTCCAGTATTATCCTTTGTTTCAATCGCCCATGAAAGCTGCTGTGAGAATGTTGAATTTCTCCATTCACCACCGTCAGAATCACGTGAGGTATCATAAACAAAGATATCAATAATTCCAGATAAACTTCTTTGAATATCGTATCCTTCAGCAGTGACATCACCATACACTATCGCGTTTGCACGATTAGTCGCGCTTCCAACCTGTAACGCTTCTGTAGGTGAGCTTGTTTGTATACCAACCCTTCCATCACCGTCTACTATAAATGGTGTAGTATCTCCAGACTCATCATCTACTCTCATCGCAAGGTTTCCTGTGCCAGTAGCTCGATGATCTATATAAAGAGAATTATTGGCACTCGCTGTACCGGTATTTGAGATTTTGACCACACTGCCAGTATTAGCTGCATTTGACCCAGACTGTGTGAATTCTGCCAGGTTGCCAGTATGTGCAGCAGAAGAAGAATCTATAGATAATGCCTTACCTGAAGTAAGACCATTAGCTGTCACAGAAAGACCTGTTTCACCGTCAATAGAGTTGGCGGTGAGATTAATACCGTTAGCAGCATTGGATGCCTGAGTCACATCGAGAGCTACTACAGATGCCGTCGTATTTAATTGAGTGAGAGAAAGTAGAAATGCGCTCAAATCGTTACCTCCTGAAGTAGGGTTTGTGAATACCAGTCCATCATCATTTGCGGTAAGTGAAATTATAGTATCGCTACCGTTACTATCATTATCATAAGCACTCTGAAGACTGATGGTACTACCAGAGCAAGATCCCCACGCAGGTATTCCACCACTGACTATAAGACAAGTGCCACCACCACCAATAGTGAGCTTAGAAAGGGTATTAGAAGCTGAGGCATACAACATATCGCCAGTGGTATAAGTAGTCTGAGCGGTTCCTCCAAGAGTCGCAGCTAAACTTGATGCTACACTCCAAGTCCCAGACGAAATACTTGGAACTCCAGTCGAAGCACTGGTGTTAATGCCAGTTCCCCCATACTGAGCACCAATAGCCGTAGCATTCCAAGTAGCTGAGGTGAAGGTTTGACCACCATCAATGGTAGCGAGAGTACCATCAGCGTTAGGAAGAATGAGCGTACGGTTAGCAGAGAGGTCAGCGGCATCAAGCGTAGCGAAGAAGGTAGCTCCTGCTGATTCAAGGAGTTGAATCTCAGAAGAAGCATTGTTTAAGGAAATGTCGAAAGCTCCTGTTTGGTTCCAGTCTGCGGTTAAGGCTCCTAAGGCAATGGTTGGAGTTCCTCCTTCTGTTGATGAACTGCCAGAGATACCATTACCAGCGGTGATGGTCGCAACATAGTTTCCAGTGGTATGAGTGGTTAGAGTAATAAGATCATTTAATGAAGAGGCTCCAGTTCCTCCAAGGTTAGTGCCAAGAGTGGCAGAGACACTCCAAGTTCCAGATGAAATACTTGGGACTCCAGTCGAAGCTGAGGTATTGAGTCCTGTTCCTCCGTACTGAGTACCAATAGCCGTAGCATTCCAAGTAGCAGAGGTGAAGGTTTGACCACCATCAATGGTAGCAACAGTAGTAGAAGCTGTAGCTAAGTTTGGAAAGGTAAATGTTTTGTCTGCAGCAGTTGGATCAGCAATAGACAGAAAAGTTTCAATGGTGTTGGCTGAAGACCCTTCAAAGACCAAGCCTGATTGACCAAAGACAGCATTATTTGCTGCCAGAGCTGGATCTCCTGAAAGAGCTTGTGAATAATCGAAAGCCAAACTCAATGTAGCTCCCTCAGATCCAGCAGAACCTCCTGTCAAACCAGTGAGAACTGCCGTATTAGCTGACAAGACATAATTTCCAGTAGTGTCTGTAGAAAGAGCAACGGCATCCGCCGAGATAGTCAAAGCACCTGCATTAGTGATAGTGGCATCAGTTCCAAGAGTGACAAAAGCAGGAGCCGCTCCGGTACTACCAAGGAAGATTTGTCCATTCGTGCCTGCTGCGGTGACCTGGAGAGCCCCTGTAGTATTTCCATAAATAACACCATTAGAGGTGAAACTTCCTGCACCAGTACCGCCAAGGCTCACTCCTAAAGTAGCATTCACACTCCAAGTACCTGATGAAATAGATGGGACTCCAGTTGAAGCTGAAGTATTTAATCCAGTTCCCCCATACTGAGCACCTACTGCTGTGCCCTGCCAAGTACCCGCCACTACTTGTCCTGATGCATTGATTTGAAAATTATCTGATGCACCTACCGTAAAGAGGCTCGCTGGAGAAGTATCTCCAATACCTACAAATCCAGCCGATTTATCTAAGTAGAGATCGTCCGAAAAGAAAGCGATATCCCCATTTGAAGTAGAGTCTGTACTAAAATTGAGAAGATTTGTACTCGTAGTATAACCAACCGTACCTTCGTCTGTAGTAGAAGTACCGATATGTATAGTCTCCCCTCCTAAGAAAAGGTCTCTCCAACGATGAGTATTATCCCCTAAATCAATAGAGTCATCAGCACCTGGAAGTAATGATGTGTTGATAGCTACTGCAGAAAGGTTAGAGAGTGCGGTGTTAGCGCAACTCTGCCATTCCCATGTCGTACCCGTTCCTTCATAAGTTAAACAGTATTCATCAGTTTGACTAGTAGTATAAACATCGTTTGGAGTAATAAGATTGTCTGCGATAGTTGAACTAGAACCAATAGTCAAGGTGTCATCGACATAGGTATCACCAATAGCCGTAGCATTCCAAGTAGCTGAGGTGAAGGTTTGACCACCATCAATGGTAGCGAGAGTACCATCAGCGTTAGGAAGAATGAGCGTACGGTTAGCAGAGAGGTCAGCGGCATCAAGCGTAGCGAAGAAGGTAGCTCCTGCTGATTCAAGGAGTTGAATCTCAGAAGAAGCATTGTTTAAGGAAATGTCGAAAGCTCCTGTTTGGTTCCAGTCTGCGGTTAAGGCTCCTAAGGCAATGGTTGGAGTTCCTCCTTCTGTTGATGAACTGCCAGAGATACCATTACCAGCGGTGATGGTCGCAACATAGTTTCCAGTGGTATCAGTGGTGAGAGCGACGGCATCAGCTGCGATAGTTAAGACTCCAGCATTGGTGATGGTGGCATCACTACTTAGAGTGGCAAAGGTAGGGGCACCAGCACTGACTCCAAGGAAGATTTGTCCATTAGTACCGGCTGCGGTGACTTGAACAGCACTCGTACCATTACCATAGAGGACTCCATTAGAAGTGAAGGTAGTAGCACCGGTTCCACCGTTACCTACTGGCAACGTTCCGGTGACTTCAGTGGTGAGGTCGATGTCAGTACCAAGGGTGGCAGCAATGGTGATGGTATCAGTGGCTCCTCCAGTGGTAGTGATACCAGTTCCGGCTGCAATGGTGAGGGTGTCTCCACTTTGAATAGTTTGGTTAGAGCCTGAGGTACCAGCGGCTGTGAAAATGGTTCCTCCAGAAAGAAGGACTGTACCAGAAGCATCAGGGAAAGTAATGGTTTTGTCTGTAGAGGTTGGGTTGGTGATGACGAGGAAGGTCTCAATGGTGTTGGCTGAAGATCCTTCAAAGACCAAACCTGATTGACCAAAGACAGCCGCTTCTGCTCCTAAGGCTACATCTCCACTTAAGGCTTGTGAGTAATCGAGAGCAACAGAAAGAGATGCTCCTTCGCTACCAGCACTGCCTCCTGTCAAACCGGTAAGGACTGAAGTGTTTACATTCGTAACGTAGTTTCCAGTGGTATGTGTACCGAGGGTAATGAGATCAGTGAGTGTTGTTGCTCCGGTACCACCGTTGCCTACCGGAAGAGTGCCGGTGACTTCCGTGGTGAGGTCAACAGAGGTACCTAAGGTTGAGGCGATGGTGATGGTTCCTGATCCATTCGTTA
>CAZQLN010000005.1:0-66601 GCA_964594215.1 uncultured Bdellovibrionales bacterium
CAAGGGTGGCAGCAATGGTGATGGTATCAGTGGCTCCTCCAGTGGTAGTGATACCAGTTCCGGCTGCAATGGTGAGAGTGTCTCCACTCTGAATAGTTTGGTTAGAGCCTGAGGTGCCAGCTGCTGTGAAAATGGTTCCTCCAGAAAGAAGGACTGTACCAGAAGCATCAGGAAATGTGTACGTCCTGTTTGCTCCCAAATCTCCAACATCTAAGGTTCCGTAGAAAGTGGCTCCGGCAGATTCAAGAAGTGAAAGTTCTGAAGAAGGATTGTTTAAGACAATGTCGAAAGCACCGGTCTGATCCCAGTTAGCAGTGAGAGCTCCTAAGGCAATCGTTGGAGTGCCACCTTCACTTGATGAACTGCCAGAGATACCATTACCAGCCGTGATGGTAGCGACGTAGTTTCCGGTAGTGTCAGTGGTGAGAGCAATGGCGTTAGCAGCAATGGTTAAGACTCCAGCATTCGTGATGGTGGCATCTGAAGAAAGTGAAGCAAAGGCAGGCGCACTCCCAGTGACTCCTAAGAGGAGTTGGCCGTTAGTACCAGCTGAGGTGACTTGAACAGCGCCAGTACCATTGCCATAGAGCACTCCATTAGAAGTGAGAGTGGTAGCACCGGTTCCTCCATTGGCGACTGAGAGTTGCGTACCAGACCAATTACTATTGTTAATGGTTGAGAGTGTGGCTAAAGTTCCAAGACCAAGGTTACTACGTGCAGTACTCGCACTAACAACCTCAGAAAGATTATTCGCTGGATTGAGCGGAGTAAAACCAAGAGCTGATTGCTTAGAATTAAAAATTGTCCAATCAGCTGATGCTAATAATCCTCTGTTCGTAGACGAGGCAGTTGGGATATTAAAAGTGTGTACTGCTCCCGCTGAAGAAATATTGAAATCTGTACCCGCTGTACCAGTACTAAAAGTTTGTGAGGCCGCTGAAAGACCGTTTAGGTCAGTGATACCCGAACCCACTCCACTGTCAGATGCACACGTCCACAACGCTCCATTCCATTTCAAAATTTCATTGGTAGCACAAGTTGTTATTAAGCCAATCGTAAGATCTCCACCTGATGATAAACTTACATCAATACCACCATTCTGAGCGCTAACTGATGCGACACTTCCAGTTTGGCCGTCCTGGCCATCTGCACCATCTTTACCATCTTCTCCATCTGCACCATCTTTACCATCAATACCGGCAATCCCAGGTTGGCCATCTTGACCATTGACTCCATCTTTACCGTCTTGGCCATTAACTCCAGCTGGACCATCCTTCCCATCTTTACCAGTCTTCAGAACTACCGTCTGGGAACCCGAATCAGCACTTACCGACTCCAGTGTAAGAGAATGGTAAACAAGGTTATCTGCCCAAGCATAGTCACATCCTTTTCCACTAATCGGAACACCTTCCACGATACAAGAAAGATCATTCGTTGGGTCAACGTTTTTTTCTTCTACCAAAAATTTTGGCTTTATACTATCCACGCAGTCACTCCCGAAAAGTCGTGATACAGAACACCAAGCAACTTCTGGTAAAGCAGGTTTGGAATTCAGTTCAGCTGCCCCATCGACATTATTAAAAGCAATGGCAAAAACTCCAAGGGAAAGGATCGTAACTATTTTTATCTGAGAAAGCAGTTTCTGCATCTTTTTATTTCTCCAGTTCGGTAACGGTGATTACACTCTTGGCGCTCGGTCGATAGAGAACTAATATTTTTTCAGGCTTATAGTAAAGGATTTGGTCATACTGCTCCACATTTTCACGCATCTCATCACCGAGTGAGATATCAATTTTTTCCCTATCCTTAACATTGTAGATACCCGGCACTGAAGTGACCTGAATGCCATTCCTAAAAAGAATTCTCGCCACTGTTTCATCTGCTGTCTCTACTGCGATTTCTTGATTGAGCGATCTATCAAAAGAATGGTAGTTTGCAACGAGCAAAAAGATAACTCCAACAAGGAAATAGCCTGGTTTAATTTTCGGCACTTTTGGCATAGAAATAAGGTCCAATTTTGTTTGGGTTTTCACTATTAATTTTACTATAAAATATCTAATTTCAAAAGGTCATTTTTGGCTTATAGAAAATAAAAAGTCCCCTTTTTGTCAAAGAGGACTCTGTGGATAAATACTCCAAAAAAAAACCTTGCTTTTTATCGATAAGATTGTATCAATTTTTTGAGGGTTTGGTCGTCTCTTTGATGCTGAAAAAGTGGTTGTTCAGAGACACCTAATTTCGTTCCATAATCTGGTTTTCCACTTTCTTGATAAATCACTCCCAAAGCCATTTTTTCTGTGTCAAAAGCCTTTTCTAAAGCCATTTTCTTGTCTTTGGCATCATAACTTTCATCGAGATAATAGGTATTTTCCTTAAACCACTGGTAGGTATTTTGCTTATTATAAACCACACAAGGCTGAAAAACATCCACCAAAGCATAGCCTTTATGGAGGATGGCTTGCTTCACGATTTCCTTAGCCTGAAGAATATCTCCGGAAAAAACCCTGCCTACGAAAGTTGCTCCCAAAGTCAGTGCAGTCGCAAGAGGGTTGAAGGGTTCGAGGAGTACACCCTCGGTTTGAACTGGAGTCACCATCCCCTCTTGTGATGTTGGTGATGCTTGACCCTTGGTCAATCCATAGACCATGTTGTCATGCACAATGTTGGTGATGTTCGGATTACGACGAATCGTGTGCAAAAAATGATTGCCTCCTTCACCATAGGTATCGCCATCACCAGACTCTGAAATCACTGTCATGAGCGGATTCGTGAGTTTAATAGCCGTAGCTACTGGCAGAGCTCGACCATGAAGACCGTTGAAGTAATTTACTCGCATGTACTGAGGCGCCTTAGCTGCTTGTCCAATACCAGAACAGAGAACCACTTCTTCTGGTGGCAAATTAAGCTCTGCTAAAGCCATTTTGACAATATTCAAGATAGGAAAATTACCACACCCTGGACACCAAGCAATGTCTGTATGGCCGGGTAAGTCATATTGTTTTTTATCAACAGCCATATATTTTCTACAGAGATTTAATTTTCGCTAGTACATCTTCTACTGCAAAAGGTGCTCCATCATATTGAAGAATTTTTTCATTTATTTTCACGTCGTATTCCAAACGTAAAAGATTCGCAAACTGCCCTTCTGCGTTATTCTCCAAAACCACTATTTTTTTCTTTGCTAAAAGTTTCTTTGCATCTTTGGGCAAAGGATACACCTGAGCAAAATGAAGTCCTGCTATTTTTTCATCCGCTACTTGATCAAGAGATTCCTCAAGCACTCCTCTGTTCGATCCCCATGCAATTACCAGTGTTTCTGCTTTTTTGATATCCCCTATCGCAGTCGGTGAAAGAGCCCTATTTTTTATTTCTATGGCTTTTTTAAGCCTTTTATCTTGCATTTGCTTTCGTACTACATGACTTTCGGTAATATGAGCTTCCTCATCATGTTCATCACTGTCTACCGCTACTAGTCCCTGACCAAAACCAGGAATACCTCGTGGCGAGATCCCATTCTCACTATACTGATAACGCTTGTAATCTGATTGTGTTTCAATAACAAAGTTCTCAATTTTTTCTATCACTAAATCTTTTTCCACTACTGTACTTGTCGAGTCAAGTAAATATTGATCCGTCAAAATAAAAGCGGGGATCTGAAATTCATCAGCCAACGCGAATGCTTTTTGTGCTGAACTAAAAAGTTCTTCCAGTGTGCCTGGTGCAAAAATAACTCTCGGAAATTCTCCATGCCCAGCATAAAGAGCCAGATTAAGATCTGCCTGTTCTGTTCTTGTCGGTAGCCCCGTAGCTGGTCCTGGTCTCTGGCCAATATGAATGACTATCGGCGTCTCGATAATACCAGCCAAACTCACTCCTTCTGTCATAAGAGCAAATCCACCTCCAGAAGTAGTCACTATAGCCCGAGCGCCCGCATACCAAGCCCCAAGACCTTGATTAATAGCGGCTATTTCATCTTCCGCCTGATCTACTACCACTCCAAATTCTCGCTGGTGTTTTGCAAGAAATGTGAGTAATCCGGTTCCTGGAGACATTGGGTAAGAAGAAATATAATTACAGCCTCCAGCCAAAACTCCTAAGCCAAGAGCATCTATCCCTTCCATCAGAAGTTCTTCCTTAAGTTTTTCGTCTCGCTTCAGATGAATTTCGATACCGGCATCATAAGCCAGGTGTTTGCCGTGATCATAGCCCAGTTTAGCAGCAGTTACATTTTTGGTTACCACTTCTTCCCCTTTACGAGCAAAGTGTGTTCTCAAATATTGTTCAAACTCTTCAAACGATGCCCCGAGTAATCCAAGCGCCACACCAACTGCAATAGTACTGGTAAATATCGGATTGCCAAGCTCATTGGTAAAACGAGTAAATGGAATATCGAAAGCATTAGAGCCTTTATCTAAAGCAATTTTACTCAATTCCCCAAAAATAAGTGTCTTCGGACTTGTCCGTTTCGCTAGATGTGGAACCACGTCTTTATCGAGAGCGAAGAGAAAATCAATATGCTTCACATAAGATCTTCTTTTTGTATCAGTAATCCGAATCTCTGTTGAATTACTTCCGCCACGAATGCGAGACATGTATTCTTTAGATGCAAAAACATGGTACCCCTCCTCTTTGAGTACGGTCATGAGCATAGCCTCTACTGTTTGAATTCCTTGGCCAGCACTACCACCTAAGACCAAAGAGATGTCCCCCGCATATCGATGCATATTTCTTTTTCTTTTCCTCAAGTATAGCGCAAAGAATTACAGAATGAAAATAAAAACCCTTCCATCTTTACTGATTGGAAGGATTTTGCGAATTAACTGAACGTTCTTTATTCTTTTTCTAATTCACTCTTTACTACTTCAAATTCATTTTCTATCTCTCGGAGACGTGTTCGACTTTCTTGAATTAGCTTGGCACCCTCCTTAATTTTTTCAAGTCCCTTTTCGACATCTACCTCCTCTTGGTTTTCAAACCAAGCAATAATATTTTGAATACTCTTGAGTGAATCTGTCAGTGTTTTTTTTGGCATACACGTAATATCAGTTAGATTACTTTTTTGACTTCTGTCTCAATACTCCCTTGAGCAAGCTGTATTGTCAGTATATCACCTTCATGAATAGCAGCTGTGTTTTTAATTAACTTGACTCCTTTACGAATAAGACCGTAGCCCAATTTAAGAGCCCTCATAGGATCATACAGTTTAAGAGCTTCCTCTATCCGAGCCAAATGCTGTTCGTATCTTTTTCGCATATAACCAAATCCTTCTAATATTTGAGATTTTTCCTCTAATAAAGCCTTATTTTTATATTTAAGCATATCTCCGAAACGATGCACTTGATACCAAAAACTTTGCTCACATGACCCCACTACCTGACGAATATCTTGTAGAAACTGGATCAACAATCTACCCGCTCTTTCAAACAGTTGTTCTTGTTTTTGTAGTTGTTGTTCGAACATCTGTGGTAGATTTCTTTTAAGATAACTGACCCTCTGTCTCGCTTCGAGCCAAGGTGCAGAAATAGTTTGAGCTGTCGCTGTTGGAGTAGAGACCATGATATCTGCTGCCAGAGCACTCAGTGTAATATCTTTTTCATGCCCCACACCCAAAAGAGTGGGTGTCGGAAAAGAAGCAATCTCACGCACAAGTGTTTCATTATTGAAAGCCTGTAAACTTTCCAGACTCCCACCGCCACGAATAATTACTAATACATCAAACTCAATTGCACGCACTCTAAAATACTGAATGGCCTTTAGAATTTCAAAAACTGCTTTCTTGCCTTCTACAGCTGTTGGATAAAAATCAATCCTGAAACCACAGTTTCCTAAATTTTTTTTGAAGTCATCGATAGCTGCTCCATCAGCTGAAGTAATCAGAGCAATTCGTTCAATATATTCTGGTAGTTCTTGTTTTTGATCCAGAGCAAACATCCCTTCAGTTTGCAGCTTAAGAAAAAGCTCATCATAGGCTTTTTTAAGCGCTCCCTCACCAGCCACCTCTATAGTGCCTACCTTAAAACTCAATCGGCCATTAGGCTTATAAATCTCTGGAGCCCCCTCAACAATAACCTCATCACCAATAGCAAGGGCTACTCCAGAAACCTGGTAGGCATAACGAAAAATCAGACATGCCAGCGTACTGCCGTCAACTTTATCTTTAAGAGTAAAGTAAATCACCCGCTCTCGTTCATCTACACTCGTGACTTCCCCCTGAATACGAGCCGCCATACCAGAAAGCTCAGTATTGATCCCGTCTAAGAATTGACTAATGCTAAGTGGTTCATGTAAGACGTCTCTGCTCAGAGTAGAGTCTTGTAATTCCCTCTCATCATTATCATTTGAAGCAACTTCCTCGGCTACAAGAGCAAGAATGGCTTGCCCATATTTTTGATACTTTTTTTCCTTAATACCCTTTACCTGCAGCAATTCCTCCTTACTCTTTGGCAAAGCTACTACAATAGCATCAAGCGTTGCTTTAGAAAGCACCTTGAAAGACTCTAGCCCCTCTCTCCTGGCCTGTTCTTCTCTCCACTGCGATAACTTTCTCTGTAGATACATAGTTGCTTTGGGTCAAAAAGCCCGCTTGAGCGGGCTTCTCTTTATTCACTCTATCTTTTAAAAACCCTCTATTTAACGTATTTGTTGATCACTTCTTCAAAGCCAGATAGCGGCAAAGCACCGACTACCAACTCTCCTGTTACTGTACCATCTTCACCAAGTGTTCCAATTAAGAAGCTTGGGGTACCGGTAACACCAGCTTTGGTGCCATCAGCAATGTCCTTAGCGATTTCTTGTTTGGTTGCTTCTTGTTCAGAACAGGCCAGTGCCTTAGTAGTATCAACACCAGCCTTTTTCATAAGCTCAAGCATTTTTCCCTGAGGTAGACCTTTACCATTTGCCAAGGTGTTAGCGTACACTTCCTGTGTAAAAGTGAAATAAGCTGCGTCACCTTTTTGGTCACGCACACACTCTGCCACTGAAGCCTCTTCAGTGGCTTTTGGATCATGAAAAGAAAGCGGAAAATCTCTTGCAACTAAGATCGCCTTACCGGTCTCTACGTATTCTTTAACTAACTGATCGTGAGTTTCTTGGTGAAAACGCTTACAGAAAGGACACTCCAAATCACTAAATTCCACGATAGCTACCTTAGCCTTTGTCTTGTCCCCCATGACAGCGTCATCATCAAGAGTAGTTGTAGCGGGACCAGTTTCTTCAGTCTGCGTATCATCAGCTACGGCCGCCTTTTTAACATCAGCTGTTTTTCCCATGTTCATCTGAGGAAGCCAAAGCGTCAAAGCAATAATCAAAGCTCCGAAAATTACTGATAGCCCTATAAGAAGCGCATCTGTACTTACTGCTTCTTTTTTCAGCCAAGCACACCTTACTTTTTTCTTTGGGGTTTCTTCGACTACTACCTCCTGTTCGTTCGTTTCCATATACATAACTTAGTCAACTATTTAATCTGTTTCCCATTATACCATAGGTACTACTGGAGCCTTTTGGGCTTTATATAAAGCATGTTTCGCCTCTACCCATTCAATACAAAGTTGTAACGGCTTAATAAAATTACGCCACGCTAGAATCTTTAAGAGTGCATATGTACCGATAAGTATCCCCGCCTCAACATAGGCAAATCCCACTTGACCATCACCATCAGTCTTAATGAAAAAACGATGCAATACCGCAAAAATAAACATGACATACACTACTCTATGTACCAGCTTCCAAGTAGCTCCTCCTAAATGCTTTTGAGCGAGGGTATTGGAAGTCAATAGTAAGGGCAAAGTGAGCGTGTAGGCAAGGATACCGAAGATGTATCCGTTTTGCCAATCCGCATATTGCGGGAGAATAGCTTCTTGAAACCAGTCTGGATCAAGCAGATAGCCCACCGCGTGTACGGTAGCTAGGTAGGCCATCAAAATACCAAGTTCTCGACGAATACTCATAATCTGAAGTAAGAAACGTACCCGAAAAATCTTAGAAAGAGGGCTAATAAAGAGGATACCTATAAGGAGATTCCCCGCTAATTCACCAAAAGTCTTGCGTAAATCTGGGAAGAAAAAGCCTAATAGACTGAGGTGAGCGATAAGAAGAAGGCTAATCTTAATCGTACGGAAATGTTGAGCAAACCAATTTGCTGCCCAATCATGAAAGCTAAAAATCAAAAAAAGGCGTCTGTCCATAAAAATCTCTTTTAATGTAGAAAATAATACAAGAGCAATGTTAAGAAAAAACATTCCAAGATACCTGCTGTAATGAAAATGCTTTTTCCTTTCATGTCTCAATAGTAACATGAAAACTCCCTGAAATTATGGTATGATTGAGGTACTAAGAAAAATATGGAGACTGCTCAAAACACCGAACCCATCATCCGGGTTGATAAATTGCGTATCATCTATAATCAGGGTAAGTCCAATGAGATGCGGGCCCTGGAAGAAACTACTCTTGAGATCTATGATCATGAGTACGTTATTATATTTGGCCCATCTGGTTGTGGAAAATCGACTCTTCTCTACTCTATTTCAGGTCTACAAGCCTCTACCTATGGCAGTGTCTCTGTGGGAGGTAAGGAGCTCGGTAAGATGACCCAAGCCGAACAGGTCTATTTTCACCAGTCTACTATTGGAATGGTTTTTCAGGCTTTTTATCTGATCTCTTCTCTTACCATTCTCGATAATGTCGTTTTACCGAAAGTATTTCGTGGAGAAGACCCTACCTCACGAAAGGAAGTAGGTATGTCTCTCATGCGTCGTTTTGGTATTATCGCTCAGGCAGACAAATTCCCTAATCAGCTCTCTGGTGGACAGAAACAGCGCGTAGCTATTGCTCGATCTTTGGTCAATGATCCTGGTATCATCCTTGCTGACGAACCAGTGGGTAACCTCGATAGTGAAAGTGCCGAAAACGTGCTCGCTATCTTGAAAGATCTCAATGAAGTTGATAAAAAGACTATTATTATGGTGACTCACAACCCTGAGCACCTTGCCTACGCTGACCGCGTAATTTTCATGAAAGATGGCCGTGTTGTTAAGGAAGAAATCAACCGCGACAAACGCCCCTCTACAGCAGCCGCCTCCAAAACGACCGAACCCGAAGAGCGCTTTAGTAAGGACTCTCCTGAAGCTCTTGAACTTCAGATGCTCATGGAGTCATTCAAGAATCTCTTACCAAAACAGGTTGATATCCTCCTTATTCCGTTCAAAGCTAAACAGCTTCTTTCTCATATTATTTCTGAAATGAATGATGAGCAGATTTCCATGGCTGAAGCCCTTCTCAAAGAACGTCTTTTTAATAATATCGACGCAAAGAAACTCGAACGTAGTCTCGATATGAATCTCGAAGAGGGCGGCGGAGGCTGGAACAGCGTACGGGCCATCTCATTTACCAAGAAGGTTGAGGCTCTCATCAAAGAAGCTGCCATTATCAAAGAAGACCCTCGTAAAGGACTTCGTTCACTTGCTGAGTACCTCGTAGAAAACTTCCACTTGAAATTCACCCAAGAATCATGGCCTCGTTTTGTAGAACTTCTCAAACTCCGTATTGAAAATAAAATGGGACAACTTGAGCTCCTCCGTAACCTCGATGCTCCCGTGAAAAAAGGTGGCGTAGGGCTAAACCGCATCACTGCTGAAAAGTTAGTTCGTGAAATAGAGATAATCCTCCTTCTAAAATACAGCTAGTATGCGTTTGATGGATATTACCAAACTGTCCCTTCGTATGTTCAAAGCACATACCATGCGTACGCTTTTGACTATTTTGGGTATGAGTGTTGGTATCTCTGCTATTATGTTCCTCGTTTCCTTTGGATATGGTCTCCAGCGAACTCTTTTGGAGAAAATTACTACTTCCGATGCTTTGGCCAGTGTAGATGTTTCTGTAGGAAAGGAAGGTGGACAAAAAAAGCTTGATCAAGCGGCAATTGAAATCCTCAAAACCATACCAAATGTGGCTGATGTAGTACCAGTACTCGAAGTTCCTGGTCAGGGAAAATTTCCTACTCTCAACCTCGATCTTAATGTCGTTAGCTCCCAACAAAGCTTTCTGAAAGGAGAAGGTTTAAAGATTGCTGAGGGTCGCTTCTTTGATAAAAATGAAAATGATGGCTTAGTAATCTCAGAGGGGGTTGCTAAGATTTTCAACGTTCCATACGATCAACTGATTGGCCAGACAGTCACCCTTACTCTCTTTCCGGCTAGTGAGGTTCCGGGTAAAAGCCTCACCTACAGCCCGCCGTCCAGTTACAAGATTGTGGGTGTGGTAGTCGGAGAAAACAACTCTGTCTATGCCTCTCTTAGTTCGCTAGATAACTTCCCTCTGGTCAGTTACTCCAAGGTCAAAGTTAAGGGAACAAGCGCAGATATCATCGATCCTATGCGTGTGGTTATTGAGGAAAAGGGTTTCGTGGCATCCTCTATCTCTGAAACCATTGATCAAGCTAACAAGGTGTTCCGTGCCGTACAGATCATGCTGATGATTTTTGGTATGATCGCCTTGGTGGTTTCTGCTATTGGTATGTTTAACACCATGACCATCACCCTGCTCGAACGTACCGAAGAAATTGGTATTATGAAAGCTATCGGAGCTTCACGAAGCAATATCTCTGTCATGTTCGTCATGGAATCAACACTTATGGGATTCTTGGGAGCGAGTGGTGGTATTCTTCTTGGTTATCTCGAAGGAGAGATCATCAACTTCCTTATTAATATTATTGCTACCCGTTTCGGTGGTAATGCAGTTGATCTCTTCTACAGTCCGCTCTGGTTCATTGCCATCATTGCTGGCTTCGGTGCTTTTGTGGGATTTGCTACGGGAGTGTTCCCTGCTCGTAAGGCCGCTAAGATCGATGCCTTGGATGCCCTTCGCTACAAATAAACTCTTCCAAAATTATACGCTCTCATCCCAGACATTTTTTGTCTGGTTTTTTATAATAATAAAAAGAAGAGTAGCTTGGCATTGGCCGCACTACTCTCTTCAGGCTGTGAAATTTTTCAATTATCTGTCTTACTCTGACAGGATAAATTTATTGTTCCCTCGCTGACGGATCAGTTTACCATGAGTACCCTTTTTAATATCGGGTAAATCTGTTTGTAACGAATATGATTGCCCACTTTCGGTACGAACAATGATGTCTTGAGGGGTTTCCTGATGAACCACCTCGCAGTTCACCGTCTCTGCTTCTTTTTGAATCTGAGACATTCTCACCTCCTCTCTCATCCAAATCTCATAGTTACAGCTAACCAAACTCTGCTGACTCTGTCAAATAAAAAAGGCTTATATAAGCCTTTAATCTAAAATTTCCTACCGATCAGGAGACTAAAATGGGTTGACATCTACCTTAACAGCTCGAGTCGTATTACCGTAAACTCCTTCTGATTGAATACTTTCTGTATCTACTCGCCACGTTGTTGTACTGCAACTATTAAGTGGTGTACCTCCTATTTGAAAAAACTCCACTCGATACGTTCCGTTATTGATAGTACCCTCTATTCCTGCTTTGTTATTACGTACAGCACACGTACCTAAACAATCAAGACGTTGCCCATTGCAAGTATTGCTATAGATCTTCTCAAGCAAGATTTCTGCACCAGAGTCAGCGATTTGAAAAGCTACCGTCGAGCGTTCCAGTGTCACTGATGATTTTGTTTCAGAGACAGTCACTGTCGCTATTGAAAGAGATGCTATCAATAAAAAAGAAAGTACGATCAATGAAAAAACCAGCACTGAGCCTTTCTGTTTAGAGATTTTTTGCAACATTTTCATACACCTAAGTATATCACAAGGCTTAATAGGTAGAACGTAGAGCGTTCATGATGACACAAAAATCAATCAACTCTTGGAGTAAGGCTCCGTGCACCGGATCAATAAAACCAAAAAAGGCAGCGCTCATGCCAATCGTTGACAAACCAATTCCCAAGAAAAGGCTCTGGTAAGCCACTGTGTAGGATCTTCGTCCAATATGAATGGCCTCTTTGATAGACATAATGTCACGTCCGAGAATAGCTACATCAGCAGCATCAAGTGAGGCAGAATTTTCCGTACCAGAAAAAACAATCCCTAAATCAGCCAATGCTAAAGCTGGCGCATCATTCATACCATCACCTACCATACCCACAAGAGTTTTCTCTCTTTGAAAACGTTCGATCAATTGTGATTTCCTTTCCGGAGTGGCTCCACCATAGATAGGTAACTGAAACTGTCCAAGAACGCGGCTGGCATTTTCTTGACTGTCACCAGTAAGAATTCCCATTCGATAACCTCGATCCTTCAGGTAGGTAAGCACGTGCTCTACTTCTGGCTTCAGGGTGTCCTCAAAGAAGAAGCTGGCTTTACGAATTTTTTCTTCCCACAAATCCACCTGGATCCCATCTCCCTCTTTACGTTTAGCAGTCTTAAACTGGTAGCTCTTTCCATCGATAGTCCCCGCTATTCCTTCACCGAATACTTCCTTCACTGAATGTGTAATCAGGAAATCTTCCTTCTTTTTTCCTAATTCGTTGACCAATACTTTAGCCAAAGGATGGATAGAATGACGTTCAAGAGAAGCAGCAAGGGCAAGGGCTCGACTCTCTGTCCAGGACGTATCATGAAGGTGAATACTCCTCAAAACGGGTGATCCTATTGTAAGCGTACCTGTTTTATCAAAAAAAAGTGTCCTCGTCTTTGTCAGTAGCTCTAAGATAAAAGGGCTCTTAATAATAATGTTCCTCTTGGCTGCTCGGTTCAGTCCGCCGAGAAAGCTGAGTGGTACAGCAATCAGAAGTGGGCATGGTGTAGCTATCACCATAACCGCCAAAAAACGGGTCGCCTCCCCAGAAAGCACATACGCAGTAGTAGCAATAGAAAGTGCAAAAAGCGTGAAGACTAAATTATAGCGTTCCGAAAGTCGTACCAGGGGAGCGCTATGAGTCTTACCCTTCTCAACAATCTCTAATATTTTTCGATAACTGGAGTGCTCAAAATCTGATTCCACTTCTACCATGAGAGCTTCACCCATATTCACAAACCCTGCCTTGAGGTGACTTCCTTCTATATGAGTAACCGGTAATGATTCTCCGGTAATATTGGATTCATTAAACACTCCCCTATCTGACAAAAGACGTCCTTCTATGGGGAGCATCTCTCCTTTACGAATAATCACTTTATCGCCAGGTACAATAGCATGCAGTGATACTTCGTGATTTTTGTTTTCACTGTAGAGAAGAATGTTCTTAGGTATCTCATAAAAAAGATTCCGAAGCGTACTCTCTGCTCGATCAGTTCCGTACCGTTCTAGCGCTTCACTGACAGTCACCATAAGCGCAATAACCGCTCCAGTAAGCCATTCATGCATCACCAGAGTCGTAATCAGAGTCAGCATGGCTAAGTAATCAAGGTTGGTTTTTTTGAGACGAATTCTTCCCCAAGATTCTCTTGCGAGTATTAATACACCCCCACACTGAACCACTATCCAAAAAAGTGGCATCTCAAGGGCAAAACCAATTGCAATTAGCGTCACAAAAAAATACGCCAAACGGAATTCTTTGCGGGCAAGTTCTCGTACAATACTGTTTGTATACATGTTCGTATTACTCTTCTTTTGAGTGTTGGTTCTTCTGGTCGTGTTCCATAAACCACTGTTGCGACATTTTTTGCTGTCGTAGGATTTCATTCTCATCTTGAATCAAGCGCTTTCCCAATCGAGCAATTTCTTTTTCGTCACGTTCTAATTGTCGAAACAGCCAAAGGATAAGAATAATAATAGCTCCCACGAAAATGGCTGATCCCAAAAAAAGCCACCAGAAACTTCCTCGCTCTTTCAAAAAAGTTTCTTGCCATAGAGCAAACGGTGTATCATGAGCCACCCCCTCAGCTTGCCACAAAGAACACTCCTGACGATAACCACTAAGTGACTTTTCCGTCCCATAAAATGGGTCTATGCCCTGACCTTCCTGAAATGCTTTCTCCATATCCTGACAACGTCGCTCTATATAGGCCTGAAATCCCTTACGAAAAGCTGTTACAAACACCCCTTCACCTGGTTCAATACGTGAAGCCAAGGCCATATCAGATACTCCATCAATCGCTTGAGCAAAGGCAAAGTTGTCACCACTCTTTCTCTGTAAAGCATCGGTTTGAAAGGTGACAATGCCCACCACTTTGCCTTCTTCGTTGAGCACAGGCCCACCACTTGAACCTTCCGATACCTTGGCATCAGTTTGGTATATTTTTTTACCTTCTGGCGAAATACGTACTGCACTCACTACCCCTCCAGTAAAAGTTACTTCACCAGAAGAACGCTGCCCCGTTTCTGCAGTAGCTGGATAACCAGAAATATAGACTCGATCGCCCACCGCCACCTCCTTTGGGGAGAAACCAAGAGCAGGAGCTTTCACTTTATCTATTTTCAAAATAGCGGCATCTGTACCACCGGAAAGAAAATTTGGACTCTCTACTAATACCTCTGCCGGCTGACCCTCCGTGATCGCTTCAGTAATAGTCCTCTCCATTCTTCCTGGATCCAAAACACGTACTTCTCGTTTCAAATCAAAAGTACTTTTTTCGAAAAGTGTCGAAAATATAGTCTGCACAAAGCCCTCTTTTCCCTCTTTAAGTAACCCATCAAGTTCATCATCACTGAGCGTCAAGGCATTCTCATACAGAGATGCTAGTGCTTTCTCTGATACCAACTTACGTTTTAGTGTATTAGGTGATACCACGTGTGCATTCGTCACGATGTAGCCATTTTCTTGAAACACAAAACCGCTGCCTGTAAAATACTCATCTATTGCTACTTCTTTATCACTATCTGGTACTAAAGTGATCGTCTTGGCTCGAGCATCTACCACTACCGAAGGCACTTTCACTGTACCAAAAATATGCGTGCCTATCTGCACGGTTGCCGGTCTTGAAATATCAGCTATCCCTCGCAGGGAAAGATCTTGAGCCTGCACCGCCAAAGGGCTTCCCAGAAAAAGGAAGCTTGTAAAAAGGAAGCTTGTAAAAACAGTTCTGAATGCCATTTTTGTTTTGTTTACATTCATTTTAACATGTTTTGAAGAAAAGTTTGGATCAAGATTAATGAGCTCAACCGTCTCTACTAGGAGAAGGTTTACCCTATTGACGAAAAAGGCTAAATATGCTACTATAGAGGACTATTTAACACCCCTCATTATGCAAATACCTCTCAAAAAATTTCGTCAAAAAGTTGGTGCTTTTGTAGCCGCTAAGCCCTGGCCAACTTTTGTTATTCTTTTAGTGATACTTTTCGGTATTATCTTCACAAGTTATACCCTCCGCGCACCAGAGGCACTTCCAGAAAGCACTCCTCTAGCCCCTAAAAAAGTCTCCATCTTATCACCTGATACAGGTTCTTTAGCTATCACCGTACCTGCTCAAGTCAAAAAAGATTCTATTATACGCATTACTGCCCTTACCCCAGGAATTGTTTCTGGTATCTTTGTACGTCCTGGCCAGATAGTTCCTCAAGGACGCACTCTTTTCACACTTACTAACGACTACGGCAGCGGTGCTTCTTCAATTGAAAAAGAGATCGCCAAAAATGATGCTGCTCTTGCCGAACAAGTAGCTACTCTCGACAAAAAAATTCAAACACTTGATGAGCGTCGTATCAAGCACGACAATACTCTTAGTGGTAGCGCTGAAGATGTAGAATTAGCTACTCTCCGCAAAGACCGTGAAATAAGACGTTACACTCTTACAAGTAGTCGACTCAATCTTGCTCTTGCTCTCCGTAACGATGCTGTTTTGCAGCCAAAAAGTAGCCTGCCTGGTACTATCACCAATATTGCTGTACGTCGCGGTCAGTTTGTAAACCAGGGCGACATCCTAGCTACCCTTAATGCTTCAGGTGCTGAAGCGACTCTTGAAGCCTCTCTCTCGAGTGATACCGCTTGGTTGCTTGACCCTACCAAAAACGCTGAGCTTATTCTGCCTACTGGCAATATTCCTCTTACTCTTATTTATCTTGCCAACCAAGAGAGTGAGGATGGTCTTTATAAAGCAATCTTTGGTCTTCCAGCTGAAAGTGCGCAAAAACTGGTAGATGGTCACTATACTGATATTCGTATTGCTCTTGAAAGTCATGACGGCAGTATTCTTCTTCCCCTTGAAACCATTTCGCAAGATACCAAGTCTGCCTGGGTTATGGTTGAAGAAAATGGTATCGCTCATCCTCACACAGTGACCCTTGGTAACATCTTCGGTAACTACATTGAAGTAACCAGTGGTATCACCAAAGATACTCATGTCATTCTTTCTCGCGGCATTATCGAAGGAGAAGCTGTTACTACCGAATAAATACACCTCTTATGGAGCATGGACCTTCTTTTTTTGAACGCGTCGTCTTTGATCCTCTTGATCATAAAACGTTAGTTGGTCGTTACTTTAAGAGTATCCGTACCATCATCCTCATTATCCTGACCCTAGCTGGTGCTGGTTTGGTTACCTATCTTTCTCTTCCTCGAGAGCTCAATCCAAGTATTAAGATCCCTATTGTTTTCGTAGCCACCTCCTACCAGGGTGCTGGGCCAGATGATATAGAAAGTCTTGTCACTATTCCCCTAGAGGATGCCGTTAGTGGTCTTTCTGGAGTCTCTAAAGTGACCTCTACTTCCAATGAAGGAAATTCTACTATTGTTGTTGAGTTTGCTTCTGGTACAGATCCTGATCAGGCCAAACAAGATATCCAAAGCGCCGTTGATACCGTCACTGACCTCCCCGAAGATGCTGACAGCCCAGCTGTTCAGGTACTCGATTTCCAAAATCAGCCCGTGATTAACTTCATGGTATCTGGTACTACTGACCCAACTAGCCTTGAGAACTTTTCTGATATTTTGGAAGACCGTATCAAGGATCTTCCTGCTATTGAAAGTGTCGACCTTAACTATCGCAAGGATCCTGAAATCAGCCTGATTCTCGATCCGGCCAAAATCAACTCGCTTAATCTTGATATCCGCAGCGTAGCTCAAGGTGCCGCTGCAGCTCTCCAGTCGAGTCCAGCTGGTTCCCTTGATGGTAACAGCACATCATTTGCTCTTTCTCAGGATCAGACTCTCCGTAGTGCAGAGGATATTCTCGCTCTTCCAATTTTGGTCAATGATAAAGTCATCCCCTTAAGTGAAGTGGCTCGTATCGAGGAACGCCCAACTGTTAATTCGCGTGAAGCCTTTGCTTCTGTTGGAGGTAAGGAGCCTGCTCGAGCTATTACTTTTTCAGCCTTCAAAACAGATTCTGTCGATGCTACGGTAGCAGTCGAACAAATTCGCCAAGCTTTCGACGAACTCAATAAGGTACATGGTTCACAATTCACTTTTGAACCTATTTTTGATGGCGCTCGAGAAATCAAAAAAAGTTTCGACCAACTTTTTCATGATTTCTTCCTGACTGTCGGTCTCGTTTTCACGGTGCTTATTCTCTTTTTCGGCTTACGTCAGTCTATTGTAGCCTCACTTGCTATCCCACTAACCTTCTTAGTCACCTTCATGGTCATGGGAGCCAGTGGTATTAGTATCAACTTTATTGCCCTCTTTGCACTTCTTCTCGCTTTGGGTATTCTAGTGGACAATGCCATTGTGATTATCTCAGCCATGGCTAGTTATGAGCGCACCGGTAAATTCTCACCTAGTGAAAGCGCTCTCCTTGTTTGGAAGGATTTTCGTTCGGTTATTTTCATTACCACCATCACCACGGTATGGGCCTTCTTACCACTCCTCTTAGCGACTGGTATTATTGGCGATTTTATCCAACCAATCCCTATCGTTGTTTCTTCAGCGCTCGCTATTTCTGCAGCAGTAGCCCTGTTTATCGTCATTCCGATGATGGCCTTACTTCAGACAGGTAATTTCCCCAAACGAATTATCCTCTTCCTCTATGTTGTAATCTTTCTGATTGGAGCCGCTCTTCTGTTTGCTCTCATTCCGGCTGGACCCTACAAAATCCTCCTTTACCTCTTAGCACTCATATCATTAGGTCTTCTGTTTGCTCTATTTCGCTTTATCAGAAGCCAGGGTACCGAAAAAGAGTACTCTCTCATGAAACGCCTCAAGGGTTACGTCCACCAGGTTTCTGATGAAGGCATTTTTGATTTTCATCCCCTTGCTCTGCGTTATCAACGCTTTATTCTTGGTACCTTAACCAAGAAAAAGGCTCGTCGTACCACTCTCGCCATGCTTATTCTTTTCAGTCTTTTCTCATACGCTCTCGTGCCGACTGGTTACGTGGTCAATGAATTCTTCCCTGAAGACGATCAAGATATTGTCTATATTAGTTTGGAACTCCCTCAAGGCACCCCTCTCAGTGAAAGTCGTAAAGAAGCCGAAAAACTTCTTCCTCTCTTGAAGGATACTCCCGATACTCGCTTTGTACTGGCTGAGGTAGGAGCAAGCCTCAATGATGATGGTGTATCGAGCGCTGGCGATAGCAATCATGTCCTCCTCACTCTTCTCTTGGTACCCAAAGAAGATCGCAAGCCAACCTCGAGTCAGGTTGTTGAAGAACTTGGTCGTAAGTATAAAAATTACCCTGCTGGTAAACTGTCAGTTAGTCAGTTAGCTGGTGGGCCACCTGCAGGAAGCGATCTTCAGATTAAACTTCTTGGTGCCGATTCTGCTACACTCGATAACTATGCGAACAAAATTGAGGACTATCTTGAAACCCAGGCTGGCGTAAGCAATATCACCAAGTCTATCCAAACGGGTTCCAGTAAAATTGTCTTTATCCCCGATCAAGCTGAGATCAAACGCTTAGGTATTCCAGAAAATGATAGCGCCTTCTGGCTGCGTACTATTGGTAGTGGCTACACCATCAAAAGTGATGCTCGCTTCGGTGAAGAAAAACGAGATATTGTCATCCGTCTTGATAGCAGTGAAACTTTGAGTACTCCAGATAAGCTTTCTTCTTTACTTATTCCCACTCCAGCGGGTCCACGACCCCTGAGCTCCCTTGGTAAATTCCATCTTGAACCCAATCCAACCAGTATTACCCGTGAAGACGGCAAGCGCACTCTCTCAGTATCAGCTTCGGTGGGCGAAGGCTATTCAGCAAGCACACTCTCTAAAGAACTAGAGAAGTTCGCTGATGAACTCAAATTGCCCGATGGCTACAGTTGGAAAACTGGTGGCGCTAATGAAGAGAATGAGAAATCCGTTGCCTCTATTCTGCAGGCCATGATTCTCTCAGCGGCATTGATCTTCGGTACTATGGTTATCCAGTTTAACTCCTTTCGTAAGGCCCTTATCGTACTCCTCGTTATTCCCCTGGCTGTATCTGGAGTATTCATCATTTTTGCTATCACAGGGACCCCTCTTTCATTTCC
Source organism: uncultured Bdellovibrionales bacterium (assembly GCA_964594215.1). Classification (GTDB taxonomy): domain Bacteria; phylum Patescibacteriota; class Minisyncoccia; order Moranbacterales; family UBA1568; genus UBA1568. The sequence continues at coordinate 19,313 of CAZQLN010000005.1, forward strand.
AGCTTTGATTGGCATCCTCGCTCTATTCGGTATTGTGGTCAACAACTCAATCATCCTAGTAGACAAGATCAATCGCAATATGGATGCTGGCCTTGATCTTGATCATGCTATTGCCGAAGGATCCGCTAGTCGCTTGGAGCCTATTCTCCTCACCGCGCTCACGACCATTATCGGACTTATCCCAATCACACTTTCTGATCCTATTTGGCAGGGCTTAGGCGGTGCTATCATTGCCGGACTACTCTTCTCTGGAATTGCCAAACTCTTCTTCATCCCCGTCATGTACAAGATCTTCTACGGAGAAAAAGAAGCCTAAATAAAAACAGTCCGCCAACTAGCGGACTGTTTTTTCATCTCTCTTGTCTTAGTTTTTGGTATCCTTTTTGTCCTCTTTGATAGGATCCTCTTTGATAGTTACATTTTGAATATAGACCAAATCCACTGGTGAAGAACCTTCGCCACCAGACTTAGTGGGTGCTGTGGCGATAGCATCGACCACTTCCATCCCCTTAGTTACCTTACCGAAAATGACATAGCTTTTTGGAAGAGCGGTGTCTTTATGCATAATAAAGAACTGACTCCCATTGGTATTCGGGCCACTATTCGCCATAGCTACTGTCCCTCTCGTGTATTCACCGTTAAATGGCTCGTCATTGAACTTATAGCCAGGACCTCCAGTCCCTGTCCCAGTTGGGTCACCGCCCTGAATCATGAATCCCTGAATCGTTCGGTGAAATGGGGTATTGTTATAAAAGTTTTTTCTCGCTAAGAAAACAAAGTTATTGACAGTAATTGGTGTCTCTTTGGCATTAAGCTCAATCGTGATCTCTCCCTTGCCTGTAGCCAAAATAGCTTGATACATCTTTGTCTCAGCCTCAATTTCCATTCCTGGAGCTTCTTTATACATAGGTTCAGCTTTTTTAGTTTGTTTAGCGGCTACTGCCTGAGCCTTCTTTTCCTCTTCGAGTTTTGCGGCCTCTGCTGCTGCTTTGGCTTTTTCGGCTTCTTTTTCAGAATCAAGAACAAGGTCGCTTCCTGCCACCAGCTCCTTTTTTCTTACTTCATCAGTACTGCAGCCTGTGAGCACTGCCAGGAGAAACACTAAACTCATCCCTTTCACAATATATCGCATAGCTCTACATCAAATATAGTATATTTGCTACCAAGTATAGCAAACTGGCTTTGTTTAAGCAAAAGTAAAGGCGTATACTTCTGTATCTCCCTCCTCAATAATAATCTTAATAACCGCTTTCTTGTTTTGATCACGGAAATCCACCAGTTCATACAGGCGATCCTCATCAATACGCACCTCTCCATTTTGTACATCCTTACCACTAATCTCTTGTGCTATAGGTACTCCATCAAGAAGAATTTTTACCCGACTGGCTACCTTCGAATCTCCTGGTCGCATCACCAAAAACACCTTGCTTCCTTGAAATGAGAGACTCAGGCTGCTTCCATTTTTCATCACAGCACGCTCAGGTTCCACGGTCACCTGACCATCAAAAGCATACCCGTGAAGAGGCAATACTTGGGGTTGAGTAAATGTTTGGAGAGTGCCTGTCACTTCCTCGCGAGAAACTAGACGCTCAGCTCGATCACTGCCCAGGTATGTTTCTTTGGTCTTTGGCCCAGAAGATACTGACTCGATCTCTTTGGTCACTTCAGTATTTTTGACATCAGCTCCAGCTTCTTTGAGAAGACTCTGAATCGCCATTTCCGTTTCTTCATAACCACCCTCACCAAAATGTGTCTCTCGAATATTTCCTTCTGCATCAATCAGATAGTGAGCTGGCCAGTAGCGGTTGCTATAAGCCTGCCAAGTAGCGTAATCATTATCCTGAGCCACTGGATAGGTAATCTTGTACTTTTTCAGAGCCTCAGCTACGTTCTCTTTCTTGTGTTCAAAAGCAAATTCTGGTGTGTGCACACCGATAACTACCAGCCCCTGGTCCTTATACTTCTCATACCAACTGGTCACGTAGGGTAGTGTGCGGATACAGTTGATACAGCTATACGTCCAGAAGTCCAGAAGAACAACTTTGCCGCGCAAACCCTCAAGTGTCAGTGGATCACTGTTAAGCCAACCATTAATACCTGTTAACTCTGGTGCCGGTCCAAGATTTTGGAGTTTAGACTGAAACATCGAGTCAAGAATATCAGACTGTATATTAGTAACCCCTTCCTTCCCTGTTCTTAGCGCTTCTAGTTGGCCAGTTTTTTCTGCCTGATTTTCGAAAACATAGAGAAATGATTCATAACTTGGAAACTTCGCCAAAATAGTTGTTTGCAATTTTTTATCATAGCCAGTAAATATCATCACAGCGGATAAAATCATCACTACCCCAAAAACTCTCTGGATAATACCCGTGTACGCCGAAAGAATTCTCGTACGATTAAGGACTCTCCCGCCGATCAAAGTCAAAATATACAGTGGCACACACACTCCCACTACATAAGTCACGATCAACAAAACCGCCTCATACCCAACAGCCTGAGTTGCCGCCACTGTGGCCACTGCTGCAAGAATAGGTCCTGCACAGGGTGTCCAAACCAAGCCAAGAGCTGCACCAGTGATAAAGCCACCGCCAAAACCATCTCCTCGCCCACTCGTAAAACGTCCACCCACTCCACTGAGCTTACTCACTGCTACCTCTAATTTATCTCCAAACCATGGTACCAAGAGGATAAGCCCCAGAAACCCAATGATGAATACTGCTAGATAACGCAAAGCTTCTGGATCAAAAGGAATCACCTTGACTATGGCAGCCAGGGTTAGCGTGAAGAAAACAAAACTGACAGCCAAACCAGTTACCAAGCCGAGAGGTTTCTTCTTACCACCAGCCACTCCTGAGGAGAGTACAATAGGCAAAATAGGCCAGATACAAGGCGCAAAAATAGTCACTATACCCGATAAAAATGTAAAGAAAAGTAGTACCAACATACAATATATTTGGTTTATTGATAGAAAAATCCGGAACGATCCTCTGGAAGAACGAGAGCTCTCTCGTCCTCACCAGAAAATCATTCGTTAGTTTAATGCTTCATCATCATAGAGCCGTCCTCATTCATCATCGCATCTGATGGTTGAGCTGGTACTGTTGCTTCCTCCTTCATCTTCAATTCCATTTCTTCACCTTTGGTGATAGCCTCATCTTTCTGCATCATCATATCTCCATTGGCTTTTTTATCCATTGCCTTGTCATTCTGACTACTGCGAATAGCAAAGTAAACCCCTCCAAACACCACTAAAGCGAGGACTATGAGTAATATTTTTTTATTCATGTTCATTCACCTCCTTTCCTAGATTTATTTTTTATAACATTTCTCAGTATCAATAAAAATTTCTTCTCAAACATACCTCAACTATCCCTCCGGAAGAACGGGTTCGCGACCCCACTCTTCACAGAGAATACCCTCTACTTGATATTTGAGAGAACTTTCTCCAAGGTATCTCCACCGATCCACTTATTGAGACTATTGCCGTCTGCATCTACTTGTACAAACGTGTGTTGAGTAGTCACCCCGTACTTGATCTTTAGATCTTTAGAGGAATCGTAGTCCACACTCATAATGAGAGTGTTGGCTGGAATATCCGAGAGACTAGCCTTAATATCGGCATCAATGGCCTTACAAGTCGGGCACCAAGAAGCGTTGAAGAAGAGAACCACTTTGCCCTCTTTAGCAAAAGCGAGCTTAGCTGCATCATAAGCGATGTACTGGCCACCCTTCATAATCATAGCATCATCTTTTGCCATCATTTTGTCATTCTCCATCATGGCACTATCTTTTTTCATAGCCTCATCCTTTTTCATGGCATCTTCTTTCATCATTTTATCTTCTGCCATTTTCTTATCCATCATCATTTTGTCATCCTCACTACTGCGTGTAGCTACATACACACCACCCAGTATCACTACTAGAGCAAGGATTCCAATCATTATTTTTTTATCCATATCCATTCACCCCCTTTCTGTATTTATCTCAACTAATTAATAGCGCTTCTTGGCGTATATCATACCGACTACTTTCATCAAAATCATTGCTCCCAGAGCATAGACGAGGGCATCATTATCTTTGGCATGTCGAAACTCTCCTATCACAATCATTATCATGAGAACACTCGCTCCACCTAGGTATCCTAGACGGGCTGCTATATAACGGTGAAGTTCTTCCCGCTCGTCGTGCACACTCTCAGCAAACACAAAACCCATAAACAAGAAAAATAAAAGTGCTGCTACACAAACAATGGTCATCACAAACATATCCGGCATAAACCAATCTCCTGGATTAATAAGCAAAAGGAGAGCTAAGACTGTGCCTCCGGCTAAGACTGATTCGAGTGTAAAATTACTTTTCATAACGTATGGTAAAAATTTTATCTACTTCAACTTTAAAAACTTGAGCAATCTTAAGTGCCAACAAAACAGAAGGAACATAATTCCCCTTCTCAAGAGCAATGATAGTTTGTCTAGTGACACCCACCCTATTGGCCAGCTCCTCCTGAGTGAGGCTAGAGTTCTGACGCAACAAACTGACTGTATTTTGAATCGTTTCTGGCATATATTCTTGTAAAGTTTACTTTACAAATTAACTATACATCTCAGTAGTATTCTATGTCAAACTGACTTTACTTTTAGCAAGTAATCTTGCTTCGCCAAAGCTCTCCCCTTCTTGACTTTTTCCTTTTTTAGGAGTATAATAGATGTATAGAGATGAAATAACGGGTGCGAACCAGTCCAAATGGTTCCTCCCGTTTTCTTTATCCTCTACTTTAATCCGCCCCTTCTTCCTAGTAAGTCTCTTTACGGAGGTTTCCCAGGGTGAAGGTAAAAACTAATAAAAGCATATGCAAGAAGTAACGATGGAAACATCAACAGCCGCTCATGGCGACTGCCCACAGTGCCAAATGGCACGACTCGAAGAAGCGCAGAGTAATGAAAGTGGTCTTTCATTCCTCCTCGCCCTCCTTCCGGTCATCACTCTTACCTTCTTTGGTCAGGTCGGCCTCTTGTAAAAGCCCCTACCAAAAACAAACACCTCGGACTTCCGAGGTGTTTTTTTATACAAATCTATCTATCCTTCCAAATGCTCTGGAGAAAATGCTCCCATCCGCCACTTTCCTTTGGTACCAAGACAATGTCTAACTCACGCTGATCTTTGGAGATATCGGTTATTTCTTCGATTTCATATCCCTTCATACTAAATGTTACTCTTGGCGGTGCTGTTGGAGTAAATACCTTAAAAAATCTACCGTCCTTACTAGTTCTTACTGATTCCATATCCGTACCAAAATCAACCAGAACATTCTCCAAAGGCATCCCCTGCTCATCAGTCACCGTGCCATACATAACTTCTGGATGGTAATACTTGGTAATAGTTTCTACTGCCTGACGAGGTTCTCCCCCACTATTCCATATCTCCGTAGAACCACCTGTGCCCACCCAATAATTAAGCCCCTCAATCGAGGAGTTTTTCGCTAACAAGCTCAGCAGCTTCTCTATCCAGTCAGCTTGCTCTTTCTGGTTCATATGACCATGAATATCCGGAATAGGTGCTCCAAACTCACCTAACACGATCTTTCCACCGCTCTGCTCTGCGAGTAGGTTGATATCCTTCACGAGCTGTTCTGGTGTCTTCACATAATGATCTATTGTTACTATTCCGCCCAAAGCCTTTGTAGTAGCCTTATCCATAATAAGTTTCGCCACATCTCCGTTCATAGAAAATAGATCTGTCCGTACATTCTTATGTATTTCTCTAAAGGAAGCTTGCATACCCTCATACTCTGCAATCAAAAACTGTCTGTGTCCAGAAACATCTCCTGTCCGGCGCGGATCTCCCGGTCCACCATTTTCACATTCAGGACAAGCAGAAAAAGCGTCTCCGTCCTGGAAAAGCTCCGGATGTTTCATGATGAATTGTCTGGTCTTTTCAATATGTTCCTCCCTGGTAATAGCTGGATACTCAAACCAACCCTCCCAGCCTGACCAATTTCCCCGAAACCACACCTTGAGGTTATGTTTCCTAGCGGCCTCTACCCACCGCTTCATGATAGGAAGAAATTCTTCATCATATGGAGTGGCAATGGCTACATGTGTGGCTCCAGTAGCAGCTATTGCTCCTACTTGTTTTTCAATCACTTGATCAAAACGAGTATCATTAAGTTTCTCTCGTGAGGGATCGCGAGAGTACTTCATGGTATCAATCGATTCAAAAGAAAAAGAATTGCGTATTGGCGGAGCAAAATAAGTGTGCTTTTGTGGTTGAATAGCCGCCTGGTTACTAAAAATCCAAGAAATACCTCCAACCAAAAGTAGCATCGCAAGAAATCCCAAAAAAAAGAGTTTGATTTTCATAGCTTAAAAGGAAGCTTCCTTACCATTGTTTCGGTAGAATCGGTTCTGTAATTAAGTCTGGCAAATACTCTGCCTTAAGTTCATAGATATCAGCGAATGGATAATGATCTACAAGTTGATAATACTGAAATCCCGGATTATCTACCATAGCTCTCCAGGTAGAATCATCATTTGAATAGCTTCGAACCACAATCCATCTTGCCCAACGATCAGGGTTAGCTAAAGCGGCATCATAGTAGGCGCCAGCTCCTTCATGAATAAACTTTTTCATTGGTAAACCAGATGAGAAGATAACTGAGTCATGAGAGGCTGCTGAGATAAGAACGAATCCGGGTTTATCTTTAGTATTTTCTCGTAACCAGCCAGATACCTCAGTTACATTTTTCTGACTCGATCCAACGCGTGCGTCATCGATAGTCACCGCATCCGCTGATGAAAACTGAAAAAAAGTCACAAAAGCCAACAATCCAATAATAGTTACGCCCAAAGGTCTTTTGACACGCCCCACGAGATATCCAACAAAAATAGCAATGGACGGCAACATCATGATGCCGTAACGTACATTAAACCAAGTATCTCCTGAAATACCCTGAATATAGAGCACTGAGTGACCTAAGTAGAGTGCCAATATATTGAATAGGAAAGGCGCTATAAGAGCGCTACTGGCTATGCGAGCAGGAACGGAAATTTTTTTATCTAACCAAAGGAAAATGGCTGCCACAAAGCCAAGGAACATGGTGAAAGCTCCTGTATTATAGGCCATTGCATACATATAGACTTTAAGTGAGAAGAGCCAGTTCCCCTTACTTGGGAGCACTCCAGCTGCATTAAGTTGATCTTGTTGAGCATGGGCTGAGTATGGACCAAAGGCAAAGTATAGTGGATCCTTGAAAATAAGAAGGTTCCATAGAAGCCATAACACTACTCCTAGTCCAGCCAAAGTACAGAAAAAAATAAATATCCCTTCTGCTCGATGATACCCATATTTCTTAAAAGTATAGAGAGTAATAATGCTGGCCGCAAAGAAAAGCATAAACCAAGCATCATAGCGTACCAGCGTGGCTAGCATGATAAAAAAGGCTGAATAAATAAGATACAGAGAGTTTTCAGTCTTAAACCACCTCAAAAGATAATAAGCACCGACTGTCATAGTGCCAAGAAGTGTTAATTCTGTCATAGCTGTTGACTGTAAGTACAGCGTATTTATATTCGCTACGAATATTGCTACTCCCACGAAACGACCGAGAAGCCCTATCCCTAATTCTTTCAGAAAAAGAGCAATAACAACTCCCGTCGCCACAAAGCTGATCATAGACCACAAGGCTCCAGCAAGGCCTGAATGCCACATAAAGTCATTCCAGATAGTCACTCCCATCAGTAAATGAGTGAGTGGCAGCCATACAGAACCGAGCTGCGCTGCTCCAGGGTTAAGATTTTCCACTACACGACGACCGATATCAAGATGTGATCGAGCATCATTATAGGCTAAACCTAAACCGTTTTGATAAAAATAGATGAAGGTGCCTATAGAAATTAAAGACAATGAAAAACTTATGATCCAAGAACTGTATTCTTCTATTGTTAGAATGATATTTTTCATACGACTAGACCTTATTATTGAAAAAGATCTCTCTAGCAGAAACCAGCCAAATTCCTAATACGAGAATCATGATAAGGGAGAATAAAACCTTATGGTATTCTTGAGCTGTCATATAATTCTTAGCCCAATTCTGGTACACAAAAGCCTTGGATCCCACACTTTCGTATTTTCCTTGAAGAAACTCCCAGTTACGCAAAAACGTATACTTTTCTTCATGACCTGATTGCTCTTCAAGCGCTAATACCTGAACCTTTGGAGGATTGAGACTAGTGGTGACCGCTCCTAAACTATTAACCCAAGCAGAATAAGCAAAAAGTGGAAGGAGGGCGATGATTAACCACTTTCTCCACTCCCAGTAAGTAAGAGCCATGGCTATAGCTATTCCTAATAAAGCATAGCTTGGTATAAGATAACGCGACCCAAAAGCCCATCCGCCCCAAGGATCTCCCCACATAGAGTACAAGAGTGTATTTGTCCCAATAATCGCCACAAAAAGAGATGCAACCCAAACGCTACGACGATACAGGACAAAAAGACCCAGAATACCAAAAAGGATTATTGGTGTGAAATAAAGAATCCCACGATCAGGACTAATAAAATGAATAAAGAAGCCATTATATAGATTGCGTGTCTTAAAAAATCCTGTCGCTGTCTTTTGAGGCTTATCTTGGGATTGGGTACCTATTTGATCATACTTACTATCTACTATCGCCTCACCATGCTCACCTATATCATCCACTGCTTGTAAGGTTCCGGGTAATTGAAAAGGACTTCCATTGGCCATATTGTTATACCAACCCAAGAAAAGTATTGGCGGTATAACAACAGCTATCGTCAAAACAGTAAACACTAAACTTTTTAGAACTCGCTTCTGTTCATAACCTTCTATCAGTCTTTCTTTTAGGCTGAAGAGGGAAAAGATACCTACTGGAAGCATCAAGAAGATATTCGGATTATCTACAACTATCGAGATAGCACAAGAAAACCATACGATAGCCAAAGCAAAAAAACTTCTTTGGAAGCGCATCATCGCCCAAACAGAGATTAGTAAAAAGAACACTGTCATATGATGCTGATAAAGTTCTGATGCGTAGACAAAAGCCGGAGTTGCAAAAGAAAATGTCAAAGCACCTAGCAATGCCGCGCTTCTAGATGACTTAAGCTGCATTGAAATGGTATAGATGAGAACCAGATTTAAGATCGCAAAAAAGGCACTCGTAGCAAAAGCTCCTACTATAGAAACTCCAAACTCCTTCCCTATTAAATAGCCTGGTATAGCTAAAAATGATGGTCCTGGAGAAAAAAGTGAGACATACTTACCAGAAGAATTAACAGCTAAATCAGGAATCGCCAATCGAGCCACATCGAGGGAGAACTGCAATGAATGATCCTCAACAAAAGAGTAAAGGAGAGCTATCCTACCTCGCTCTGGTGATAATTCAAGTGGCCCATCCCAAGTCCAGTGCTTAGACTGAAGCGTTTTACTATCTGGATTTCCGTTTATCCCTCGGATTGCCAAAGAGAAGATCACCACTATCAAAAATATCGATAGAACAATTAGTATTTTTTCTAATAATGACTTCATATATTTAATTCTTAATCTTTTAAGGATGCGCTCGATAATGATTTAACAGTATCACTAAAAGTAGCCATGTACCTCTTAATATTTGAATATGAACCTGTTCCCCTTTTTGATAAAGTCAGTTCCTGAAGAATATAGTAAGAGGAGAATGCCAAAAACTTTTTTTTCTTCTTATACGAATTAAGTTCTCTATCTAAAAGAAGTTTTAAGAAGTCATTCCCAATATTTTCTTGATAAGAAACGGCTGCCATAGCCAACTCCATACCATCCTCTGCAAAAACGCAAATTTCTGGATCAATAATAACAACTTCATTTCCTGTGAAAATAGCATTCTGCAAATGAAAATCTCTATGTGTAAGTATATAGTGAGGGAGAAAAAGTGCTCTATAAGGAAAATTTCCAAAAAAAGTTAACATGGTGACGGTAAGACTTTTCCAAAGATTAGTCTCTTTTAAGAGAGCTAGCGAAAAATAAACTGGGAGAGAGGCTATCATAAGCCAGTTAGACCTTGAAGCAATGCTCTCTTTGTTTTTCTTGGTAAGACTATTTTTTGCAATGGAGAGAAAAGTGAAACAGTTTTTTAGATGATCTAATCTTTCAGCTTCAGAAATTTTATCTAGTGTACTACCAGATACAAACTCCCTAATCAAATAGACATCTCCATCCTCCTCGTGGAAATCCACAAATTTACAAAAGCGTACCCCATGAGATGCGTTTCCTACTACTCTATTCGAGAATAAATGGATTATATTAGCCTCGTTTTTCAGTTGTGCATAAAGTATATTTTTTCGTTTATATTGAAAACGCTTAATGACGACCCTTTCTGTAGATGCATCTTGATATATTGATACCGTCTTCAGGTAGTCCTTACCTTCCACTCGAGAAAGAATCTTAACAAAAGTATACCCCTGTATATCCGCCCCCTCATTGAAGTAATTTTCTCCTGAATTCGAAGAAAAGTAACCACCAAATAATGACCAGTATACCTGCCAAAACTTAAAACTATTTTTCCCAAGAGGATTAAGAGTATTTCTCATACTAATAGTTCTTTTACTGCTTTTCTGAAAAAAATATTAGCTGGCGAAGCAAGTCGTTGAAACTCACTAAAAACATGTGTCCTATCCACCCCAATTCTTGGTATAGCAAGAGCCTTTGTAGATTGATCTACACGCCCATCATCCATGGAAAAGGCAAGCTGATAACCAGATCTTTCTACCATTTTTAGAACCTCTTGGTTATAACGTCCTCGAGGGTAGGCAAAATACTTGATAGCAAAACCAAGGTCTTTTTCGAGATCTTTACGCGAAAGAATGATTTCTGTGTACAATTGTTGGTTGGATAGATGCCAAAAATCACTATGAGTAGCGCTGTGACTTCCAATAGCCCAACCCTCTTTATGAAGATCCTGAATATCCTCCTTCATGAGAAACTCTCTCCTTGTTCCTAATTCATCAATATTAGCTTTCTCTGGAGAAGAAAGAACAAAAAGTAGTGGTTTGATATTATGTGAGGCCAGATATTCTCTCACAGAAAGAATATCCTTATACCCATCATCAAAACAAATAATAAATGATGGCTTATCTATAAGCTTTTCCCCAGAAATATGTCTCGTCAGATCATCTACTGTGACTGCCTGACGGGTACTTAAAAGGTAGTCTACTTGTCGAATAAAACTCTGTTTATCTATACCAAATCTCCAATCATCTGCTGCAATACTGTGATAGCAAAAAATAACCACTGGAAATGCCTCACTTCCAAAGACTCTGTCGAATACATATAGAGAACTATAGATACATCTTCGTATGAAAAGGGTGAGTGTGTTCATATAGATTTATCGTAGTTTTTTAGAGCTTGTGGCTATCTCCCAGGTTTCTGAGACCACTCCACCAAAAAATGACTGTACTCGCAGAAACATCACCAAACAAAGGTACGTCGCCGTTGCTATGGGTTTCCATAATATGAGTGGAGTGGCTTTTAAAAAAGCTATGAAATAGACGGTATATGGAATCCTCATAGTTTGATAGACTAGCCCTTCACCAAAAATGTCTCCAAAATTATCCCTGCCCTTGAAAAAGCGAGTGCTCTGACTCTTATGGTCATTGAAGCTGTTGGGCAGACGATAGTATATTTCTGTATCTTGGATATAGTTATATTTATAGCCATGAAACACGCAGTAAAGATACGAGTAAGCATCCTCACCGACACTCTTCTTAAAAGTCATTTCTTTATAGAGCTTTTTACTAAAGGCACGCGCTGAACCGTGGCAAGTATAAGCATTGTTACCATTGTTGTAGGTTTCAAAGAGTATGCTTTTAAGCTCTACACTCGTAACCAAAATGCTCTCGAAAAAGTTCCTAGCTGGCAACGGCTTATGTTTCACAGATACTAGATCAGCCTCCTTATTCATAAGTGGCTTGATAAGTTTTTGAATAAAATCCTTATCCCTTATTTGAATATCAGCGTTCAAAAAAACCAGAGCCTCGCTTAAAGCCTTAGCCATTATCGTATTCTGCCCATGAGAAGCTCCCATTCTTTCTCGTCCAATAATCAACTCTATTCTTCCATCCAATACATCACGAACAACCCCCTCGGTAGTATCAGTACTACCATCCGAATACACATAGATCTTTTCTAGTCTATATCCTTCTTCCTTTTGAGTGAGTAAATCATTCAGGAGATAGCCTATATTAGCTTCCTCGTTATACGCAGGAATACCTATACTGACTGTAAATTTTGCTTGGTTACTATTTTGCATACAATTTAGTATTCACTCTTAATAGCCTCCCAAAAAGCCATACTACTTTTCTCCCACGTGAAGTTTTCTGCCCACTCACGAGCATTATCCCCGAATCGCTTACGAAGATCATGATCCTTAATAACTGAGAGCATCGCCTCACTAAATCGAGCTACATCGCCATAGGGCACTAGATATCCAGCCTCTCCATCAAGCACTGAATCCCTGAGACCCGGAACATCTGATGCAATCACAGGTGTTCCACACATATTTGCCTCAATAACCACTATGCCCCACCCCTCCATGAATGAAGGATTCACCAACATCCAAGAACTTTGTAGAAGTCTAACTTTTTCTTCATGAGATACCGCCCCCAGAAACTGCACCTGTTTATCATTAAAGCCAAGCTCTGCCGCTAAGCGTTTGAGATACTTCTTGTCATCACCATCACCAGCAATCACTAATATAGCCTCTGGTCGTGAGGATAGAACCTTATGAAAAGCCTGGATAAGAATGTTCACTGATTTGTAAGCTTTCAATCGACCAAGATAAAGAATCGTTGGATGAGTTGTCTTCTCTACAAATTCTCGAGTAAACTGAGTGGCATTAATACCCGGATGCACTATAGATATTCCCGCTTGTCCAAGATTTATATCCAACATTTCTTGTTTGCTCGATTCGGAGACAGTAATAAATTGTACATTTCTATACACTAATGGCATCAAGCCTTTTTCAAGAGTACTCGCCAACCAAGCAAGCGGTTTGGGTAAAGAATGATAGAAAACCTCTTGATGCACATGATGCATAAGACAGAAAAGTGGCTTACGCACATAGAGAGGTGTGAAGAATGGTATCCCATTCTCACAATCTATAACCACATCATACCTATCTCTAAAACGAAGCATGTAGTAGAGAAAAGCCCAGAGATAAACAAGATAAAATCCTCCTCTACGGACAATGTTCACTCCGTCAATCGTCTCGAATCTCTCTTGTGTACCATCATTGCCGGAAAATACAGTCACATGATGACCTTCGACTACCCATGTTTTAGCAATTTCGTGAACGTACACTTCAGCTCCTCCAGCAAAACGATGGGTGGTATCCCGCCAATTAAAGATAAGTATTCTCTTGCCAGTAGTCACCAGGGGTTGGGCTTTTAGTAAGCCATTTGTGAACACTCCCAAAAAATCCCGTAAACCTCGCCCCAAAAATCCTATTCGTATACCAAAGAAATGCATTGCTGAAAAGATAACTAGGCCAGCCAAACTAGTACCAAAAATAATATCAATGATGTCTCTGAATTCATCGTGATCAAACCATATGCTTGTAATCACAACCAAAGAAAGTCCTAGAGAAACAAACGAAAATGAATACTCTCTTTTTGCCAAATGGTAAGTTACGAGAACACTCGAAAGTGTGAACAGGGCGATACTAAGAGTATAGAGAGGTAACCAACCTACTATCTCTCTTGCCTTCTCTCCAAAAAGAATTGGGGCTGTAACAAAACCGAAAACACCTAGAATAAGGACCCCTAAAGTAACTAAAATAAGAACGCTAGAGAAAATGGTGGATAAAATCTTCTCAGAACCCTGTTTCAAACCATCTTTGAAGCTCACTAGAGTTACCATGAAAACCATCGGCAAAGCTCCAAGAAAATAAATCATCTTACCCGCCAATGAAAGTAAGGCGTACTGACCAGACTGAGTTTCATTGAAAAAGTGCTTCACCAGAAGAACATCTACACTAAGGAATAGAATAGTCGAAAGACTTACCGCCATTGATGAAAAGAGAAATGCAAACGGAAAAGAGACTATCTCTTCTGTGTGAACCTTGTCTTGGCTTACTTCAGGAGATATCTTCTTATACATTAACCAGACAACTACACTCCCTACACAAGCGGCTGTCATCAAAGAGAGCGGGATAGACAAATATACCCATTCAGGATGACTCGAATAGACAAAAAGAATGGCTAACAACAGCTTAGTCACAGCCTCTGCTAACATCACTACTGCTGCCCAAAAGAACCGAAGACTCCCCTTGAGAAAACCCTGAAAAGCATAGGAGAGAAAACCAAAGATGATCACTGGTGTAAAAAATAGCAGCACCGCCATATCTTGCACCTTGAAGAAAGACATCAGGAAGGGAGCTGTAACTATCCAAATGAATGAAACTAGCGAAACTGTATAAAGTGCATACCGTAAACCCCTTTTGAAGAAAGTCCACATTGCCTCTCTCCCCTTCTGAGCAAGAAGATACGATACTCGATGATTTGTTGTTGAAGCGAAACTGTTTACAAAAATAGTTGTTATAAACCAAAGTGTATTTACAAAAATCACCAAATTTAGCTCAGAAAATGAAAGAACTCTACCAAGAAAAGCATTGAAAATAAAATTCAAAAAATTACCGACAACCATAGCTCCGACCAAAAACCCTTTATTAGAAAAAATAAAGTGGAGATGCTGCTTTGGTATAAAGTTTGGAGCATAGCTTATAAGAGCCTGCCTAGCGTGCACCCAACGCTGTTTCGAACTCCAGTATTTCTCCTTATCTTTAGTTTTCTCCTTGACAATATGTAGCCCGTGATTCGTTTTCTCCCAATAATGTGGCTTTACAAAAAGCTGGTATGCCGCAATAGCTGCTGCAATACTGACCATCAGCCAATACAATGGAACCACGAAAACATACTTGATAAGCCAAAAATGTCCTCTCCTCGCACAACCAATCATGTAGTAATAAAGGTACAAAAAGTTCCCAAAGATTAGCGAAACAACTGCCATGTAAAATATGACCTGGGGGAAAAGAGCATGAATAGCATCCCCTATAAAAGCATAAAAAACAAAGTAGGAAATCGTTGTGATCCAAAGCAATGGATTAATAACCATAAAGGCAATCTTACCTCCAACCACAAGCTGAAAGACTAATGCATGCAAACCATTTTCACGGGCAAACAGAAATGGATTGCGCATGTGTACTAGATACGTTTGCATATATCCCTTGATCCAGCGAGAGCGCTGCCGTAACCAATTTTTCCAATCACTATTCGCCTCCTCAAGTGTTACTGAATCAATCACAGCGGTTCGGTATCCTCTTTTAAAAAGACGTACTCCAAGATCACAGTCCTCTGTTACGTTAAACGGATCCCATCCCTGCAGTTCCAAGAGCTTCTTAGTCCGAAAATGATTACTTGTTCCACCGAGTGGAATGGAAGTGTTAATCGTCTGAAGACCTGTCAAAATAACATCGAACCATAATGAGTACTCTGCCGTAAAAAGACGAGTCAGCATGTTCTGATGAGGATTGAAATAATTTAGTTTAGCTTGGAGACACTGGACTTCTGGACCACTTTTTTGAAATGCCAGAAAGGCTTTTTTTAGTTGAAATGGATCTGGAATATCTTCAGCATCATAAATCACTGTATATTCACCTCGTGAGACCGATAAACCATAGTTACAAGCTTTTGGTTTAGTCTTAGGCATGGAATGAGGCACTACTACAATACGCACATACGAAGGTAGTCCCATTTCTTGGGCAGCGATGACTGTTTCTTGATCATTTTCCTCTAAAAGCAAAAGGACATCGAGTTTAGCCTTAGGCCAATCGAGCTTCTCAATGGCGTCCATAAAATGAGGTAGCATATGAGCCTCCTTATAGAGTGGACAAAGGATTGAGTATAGTGGTAAATCTTTCTCATTCAAAGCTGCTAACTCTTCTTCTGTACTACATAACTCTGGTGGCGTTTTCAAACTTTGCAATACTAGTCCAAGATTGAAAAATACGTCTATAAAATAGAGGGTTGTGATAAAAGCAAAAAAGGCTATCCCCGTGTGGAGTGGTGTTATGATAAGACCAAGAATAAACAGTCCCACTAGACTCAAGAGAAAAACTTTCTGCCATGGAATGAAGGTCTCAAGAGCAGAAATATCATGATGGAGAGTGGTGTGAGTAACAAAACGTGTCCGATTATGTGCAATACCTGCACCATGCATTGAATCTTTGGACTCTGGATGAATGAGTAGTGGTGGCCGACCCTGATATTTCAGTTTAAGAGCGCTCCAACCTATCTCAAAAATAGCTTTCAGCGGACTTAATTTTGATGATCCAGCTAATCTCTCAGAAAAATTTATATCTACCGTACTAATCACATACCCGTAATTCCTCGCTGAGAGCAAGAACTCCATATCAAATGTCCAGGGTGTTGGATCGAGAATCACTTCACGTAGAATCTTCTTACGAAATACTTTAAGTCCAGATTGACTATCACAATCAAGATCGTGTAAGAGTCGAGCAAAAACGAAGCTGAATGACTTACTAAGGAGTGCCCGAATAAACTGAGTATCATGCGTTACCCTGTTAGCAACGACGATATCAGATCCCGCAAACAACTTCTCTACCATCTCTGGGATAGCTTCCGGTGGATACTGAAGATCTCCATCAATCATCACTATGGATTCATAAACTGCATATGAGAACCCCTCAATTAGTGATTGGGCTTTACCAGAGTGACCCTTCTTAGAAAAAAAGTGTACCTTGAAATAATCCTTATACTTGAGAGCTGCTTCCTGAATAACCTTTCGAGTATTATCAATGGAGTGATCATCTATAAAAATAACCTCTCCTTCGTAAGAGGCTTTTACAAAAATTTCCTGAACTCTTTCCAAAAGAGCCAGTATATTCCCCTCTTCATTGAGGACTGGGACAACAATAGATACTTGCTTCGCTCTCATAACCAAGTGGCTTGTATTTTACCTAACTAAATTAAATCCCTTAGATAAGGGAAAATCCAATAAAAAACCGTCTATTTTATTCGAAAAGATGACTGCTTAGTATACCGTTAATACGTTTCTTTGTCAATCTTGATAGTGACTTCTTATATTGACTATTAAGCCTTTTCTCTGTATGATGAGATATTTCATAGATACTTCTTATGCGGTTTAAAACTCTTCTTCTTTCTATCCTTTTCCTCATTCCTCTTGTTTTGGGAGTGCTCTTCGTTGGCTTTTTCCTCTTCTATGTTCCTTCTGTTAATGACTTCACCGATGTCGTCCGCGGTGAGACCTCAGTACTCTATGATCGTACCGGTGAACATGTACTCTATCAGATTCATGGCGAAGAAAACCGTAAACCCCTTAAACATGATGATATCCCCAATGCTATTCGCCTCTCTACTATCGCCATCGAAGATGAGAACTTTTACAACCACCATGGTGTTGATCCGCGAGCCATCTTTCGAGCCCTGCGAGTCAATATAGAAGAAGGTGGTTTCGAACAAGGTGCCTCTACTATCACTCAACAATTAGCTCGTAGCGTCGTTTTGAGTCGAGAAAAAACTATAGAACGCAAAGTGATAGAAGCTCTCCTGGCTCTCAAGCTTGATTTTTTCTTAAGCAAAGAGGATATCCTTGATCGCTACCTCAACCAAGTTCCTTACGGATCCAATGCCTATGGCGTAGAAGCGGCTTCAGAAACCTTTTTCGACAAGCCGGCTCGTGATCTTACTTTGGGTGAGTCCACTCTCTTAGCAGCTCTTCCTAATGCTCCGACACTCTATTCTCCTTATGGCAATAATCAAAACGCGCTCGTGAAACGCCAACAGCTCATCATCGAAAAACTTCTTACCAATGGTTGGATTACCAAAGACGAAGCTCGAGCGGCTATTAATGAAAATGCTCTCCAAAAAATAGTTCCTCTTAAAAGAGCTATCACTGCTCCTCATTTTGTATTTGCAGTACTTGAAGAACTAGAACAAGAATATGGTCGCGATACTCTCGAACAGGAAGGTTTGCATATCTATACCACGCTTGATCTAGAGGCTCAACAAAAGGCTGAAGCTGCGGTCCAAAAGGGAGCTACTCGCAACCTCGCCTGGAATGCTAGCAATGCTGCCCTAGTAGCACTTGATGCGGAAAAGGGTGAGATTTTAGCTATGGTAGGCTCCAAAGACTACTTCAGCAAGGACATCGATGGCAAGGTTAATGTCGCCATGTCACCGAGACAACCAGGTTCTTCTTTCAAGCCACTCGTCTATGCCACCGCCTTTGAAAAGGGCTACCAGCCCGAAACCATGCTCTTCGATCTCCCCATGAGCTTCGGTCCTGATGGTCAGGGCAAGGAATATGAGCCTCAGAACTACGATGGTAAAACCCATGGTCTCATCTCTATGCGCCAGGCTCTCTCAAACTCTCTCAATATTCCAGCTGTTCAGACCCAATACCTAGCTGGTGTTGATAATACCCTAAACCAGGTCACTCGCATGGGTCTTACTTCTCTGGGTGACAAGAATCGCTATGGTCTTTCCCTTGTCCTTGGAAGTGGTGAAGCAAGCCTTTATCAAATGGCCAATGCTTACAGTGTTTTTAGTCAGGAAGGCCTCTATCAAAAAGCCTCTGGGGTGCTCCGTGTTGAAGACCGTGACCATAAGGTCGTCCAGGAGCATACTATCCGTCCAGAGCGTGTTTTAAGCACAGAAACAGCTCGTAAGATTAGCTCTATCCTCTCTGATAACAAGGCACGTTCTATGGTTTTTGGTAGCAACACTCCCCTCGCCTTCAAGGATGGCAGTGTCGCTGCTAAAACGGGCACTACTCAGGAGTTTCATGATGCCTGGACGCTCGGCTTTACCCGTCGCGTCGCAGTAGGTGTCTGGGTAGGCAATAATGATAATACCGCTATGAAAAGTGGTGCTGATGGCGTCTTCGTGGCTGCCCCTATTTGGCGAGACTACATGGATTACCTCCTCACCCGCTTTCCAGCTACTAGTTTTACAGAATACCAAAAAGTCGAAAGTGATAAACCCCTTCTTACGGGTAACACCCTCTTTAAGACAGAAATCTTTGAATCAGCTCCCCAAAACAGCAAAGAGCGAAGAGCTCGTAAAAAAGAACTTCGCCGTGCAGCTCAAGAGCTACATAGTATTTTGTATTACGTAAACCGTGATGATCCGTTGGGTCCAACCGAGCCCGACAGGAGCGACCCTATGCTTGCTCGTTTTGAAGCCGCTCTTGGTCAGAACCAAGATAACCTCTTCAATCAACCAAAAAACTAGTTGGTATCTACTTGATCTTCTTTCGCTAGCTTAAGAGAGTTCTGATAAAGACCTTTGATTTCAAAAATGAGGAAAAGGATGAGGCCAATTTTTAGGAGTGTCAGTGGAAACCAAACCTGCTCCCGGCAAGTATCAAACACTAGCCACTCAAGGAGGAAGAAGGCTGTAATCAAAGCTTCAAAACGCCAATAACGGATACTTCTGTACAGACGATACTGCTCTCTTAGGTTAAAAACCATGAGCAAAACGTAGATAAAAATAAGCAATACCCAAACATCTTTAGGGAGCGCTTTGCAGAGAGATATCTCATGCACCACATCACCAGTAGCGACTACCATAACCGCTCTCCCATCGATAGAGCCAGATTTTGGTTGCTCAGAAAGGGTGGGCACTGAAGTTACTTCTCGGGTAGGATCTGCTATTGGTGAAGCATTTAAAAGTGGTACTAACTCAAGAAAAAGCAGAGCTCCCAAGGGAATCAGAAAGGTAGCTATTGTTTTGCGTGAAAAAGTGGTTGTTATCATCATAGTGTTTCTGGTGAAGTAACCTGATCAGCGATAACTAGGAGTCTCTTATACGTGGTACCCGCTGGCCAACAAGTCATAAGGGTAAGGGTTTTTTCTTTGACCTTCTTATTGATATACTCTACCTCACTCTGGTCCACAATCTTTGTCTCTCGAACCGTGTAGAGGTATTTCTGACCCTTATAGAAGATGTCTATCTCATCTCCCGCTTCGAGCTTACCTAAAAGATAGAACTCGGCATTGTAGCGAACCGCCTCATAGAAGTCAACTCCTGAGTGAGAAAAGAGAAACATGTTACCAACCATGTTAGGCGTGCTCGTTCCTTTGGCATGAGCCACACCCGTCTGAAGAGCCTTCTGGTAGAGAGGTTCATTCTGCCAGTCTATATCAGCATGGATTAAGCTGTTGGCTCGAATCTTAGGGATAACAATCCCAAACTCCTTATCTTTCGGTATCAATACCTCTTCAGCTGATATACCCTGGTTTTGTGACAAAGCCTCAGCTTGTGTTTGTACTTTTGGTAGACCACTACGCTCGGTGTAATAGCCAATTTCTTGTACCAAAAGAGGAAAGAAGGTAGCGATAATGATGAGTAGACCTACCGCTACCAAACTCCCTCCGAGGAAAGTACGCCAATCCTTAATCATTCTTTGTAAGAATGCTCTTTGGTCGTACATAGAAGAAATAATAGAGAATACCGCCGATAATCAGAAGGATGAGGAATATTGAACCCTTATTGTTTTGGGCCCAGTTGGAAATGCCTGCCTGATCTTGAGATTCATCTTTGGTCATTTCACCAAGAACTCCTTGATCTCCAGCTCCTTCAGTAGTCGCACCTTCAACAGTACCGCCCTGACCTTCTCCAGTACCTCCACCAGCTACTGGAATAGCTCCGCTTCCACCGCCATTACCTGACTGTCCACTTACAGTAGTTGTTTTAGTCTTAGTCTTATGGATGGTATCAGTATTTACTGCTCGATCAGCGACAAAACCGGAAGCATTCCCATTGGCATCAAGAGCTCGAAGAGCGTACCAATAATCTTCATTACAGTCTGGCGGTGTGGTACTAATATAGCCATTCTGATTTGGTCCTATATCAAGAGTGGTGATAGGTGTATCAGCTACGAAGTCCTTGGCTGTTGAACGATAAAGTTCTACCTTTACTGTTTGACCGTCATTGGCGGTAGTAAACGTAATCTTATCATCACAAGTAGCCTCATCACGATCGTAATTATACGGTGTACCTGGGAAAGTTCCATCAAAAGCTACATTGACGGTTTCGCTCTGGATAGGTAAATCCCCTTCTGCTTCAGCTGTCACATAGAAAGAGTAATTACCGTCAGTTGGCATAACACCTGAGTTCACCTGACAATCTCCTGAGCTTCCTCCATCAATAAGCGGGATTGTCTGGAAAAGTCCGCCGGTTGTTTCGTAGCAACGAACAGTCACTGCTCGTCCTTCAGTATCAAGAGCTACAAAGCCGATCTTGAAGTTCGGAGTAGTAACAAATGCATCTGGCTTTTCTATTTCCAGCGCTAATCCTGGACCAGCCGCCATTACCTGATGACTACCAAGAAAAGTAGCTCCCGCTAATAACGCTCCAAGAAAAAGCATTTTCATAGATGTTCGTCTGCTCCACAGAAGACTCATGCCAGCACCAAGAAGGACAAGAGCTAAGAGGAGAATCCAACTATTCGCTCCAGTAGCTGGAAGACCTGTGGAGGCTCCTAAGACCCTGGTTTTACGCTCAGTATCGCGGTCTATCTCTTTCTTATTATCTGTATCGATGTTAGCGATTGGATCAACTACTGGCGTAGCTACAGCTACCTGAGTTCCCACGAAACCAGTTGGATCATTAGCTAGAACATCACCACCACCCTGTGCATTACCTCGAGCATAGGCAAGATCTTCATAGAGCCCATCGTCCTGAGAATCAGATATTCTAGCCTGATACTTGAGAGTTACCGTTTCACCTGGAACAAGGTTACCGACACTCCACACACCTGGTGAAGCATACTCATGAGAAAGCTCAAGAGGTCCATCATGAGATCCTCCAAGGCTAGAGGTGGCTTCTGCACTGCCTGGCACATACTCAAAGCCCTTTGGTGGAAGATCGGTTACCTCTGTATCAAGAACTGTATTTTCTTCTGCTTCCACGGTAAGCGTATAGATTACAAAGTCACCTGGAGCTTGAGTATCAATAACGTCAACACTCTTAGTCAGTCTTAGTACTGGAGTAATATTATGATTACCGAAAGTACAATTAAGTTCTTCGCCTGGCTCAAGGGTTGTACCTGGAACATCTACTGCAATTAATCGATTTAATTGAAGTTCATTATTATCCGTAAGAATCTCTTCAATTTGCGTTCCACAAGTATTGAGAGTTTGTTCCCAACCCTCTTGGAGAACCTCTCGAACTACATAGTTACCAGGAATAAGATCCGTGAAGGTATAGGTGCCGTCCTCACCCGTAACTCCTGATGGCTCACCTTCGTCTAGACTGCCGTTATTGTTCAGATCAAGATATAAAGTCCAGCCAGCAAGCCCTGGTTCACCCTCATCTTGTTTGCCATTACCATCAGCATCAGAGAATTTATAGCCAGTAATGGTTCCTGTTTTTGCCACGTTCCAAGCAACACAGTAATAGGTATTACCGTTTTGTGGATTACCTACCCAATCCCAGTTGTCATAATTGACTACATCATTGTGACAATAAATTTCAGCACTCACCGGATTGGCATTGTTCTCTCCACCAGGAAGATTAAAGGTAAATGGAATGAAGCTATCCTTGTAGACTTCACGGAACCAAAGTTTTGGTGAGTTATCAGAATTTGGAATATCCATAGTCACCTGACCGCTGCCATTAGTGAAGTCTGAAGTGGTCCAACCAGCTCCCCCTAAAGCAACATTGTCTCCCTGATGTGGCGTGCCATCATAACTCCACTGGAACTGCCAATCTGGTGCTAGACTACAACTTTTGTGGGTTTCTACCCAGTCAGCTGCTGTAGTGGCTGTAATATCTGGTCCTCCCTCTCCATAATTAGGAAGGTCAGCTTCGTTGGTACAGACGATTTTGGTAGCTACTACATGGACTGGTGGCTTATCATTATTAGTGATGGTACAGGTGCCTACTCCTCCAGATGGAACAACCACTTCGCTACAATTATTAGACTCACCAGACTGATAAGTCGTATCATAGAGTGAATCAGCTACTTCGGTCACGTTATACGTACCAGGAGTGACTTCTATCTCATTGACACCATCTTCATTAAAGGCAACTGCTTCAGCACCATCAATTTGGAAAGAAAAATCCTGAACTCCCTTTTGTTGGCCACTATCATTAACAAGATTCTTTACAATTCTTAGTGTGCCTTTCTTAGGGGCGTTCCAAGCAACACAATAATATGTCAAATTATCGTCACTTGCATCAATAAAATCATAGTTATCGTAGTTCACTACGTCATTATGACAATACATTTCAGCACTCACGTCATTGCTATTTGGGTTTTCACTATCCTGTCCATACGTGAAAGGAATATAATTGTCATTCCATACTTCACGTACCCACACTAAAGAAGAGCTTTTCAGATCAACCTCAGCACTTGTCTCTCCATTGATACCTGTTGGTCCAAAAGTGTGCCAATCGCTGCTTGCCGACTCTCCCGTATTGTCACCGGGATTATTCGTACTATAGTAAGACCATTGGAATTGCCAATCTGATTTGAAACTACAACTCTCATGAGTGTTTACCCAATCAATAGCAGTGGTCTTTGTAATGTCTGGCCCTCCGATTTCTCCGTAATTTGGAAGATCAGCCTCATCGGTACATACAATTTTCGTGGCAACAATTTTAGCTACTTCTTGATTTTTAAATACACATCTCACTGTCTTACCTGACTCTACTTTAATAGCATTAGGTGAACTCTCACCATCACAAACTACGCTCTCCAAGCGCCAGTCTGCTTGAGGCAACTCTTCTACTGAGTAGGTTCCCGGTGCCAAATCAAAACTAAGAGAATCATTATCTGCTAATGAGAAATTCTCTCCCCAACTCGGACTAAAAGAAAACTCGTCTTGACTACCGTCTGGATCCGTCTGCTTTTCGATAGTGATCTTGCCCTTCTCTGGAGCGTTCCAAGCAACACAGTAATAGGTATTACCGTTTTGTGGATTACCTACCCAATCCCAGTTGTCATAATTGACTACATCATTGTGACAATAAATTTCAGCACTCACCGGATTGGCATTGTTCTCTCCACCAGGAAGATTAAAGGTAAATGGAATGAAGCTATCCTTGTAGACTTCACGGAACCAAAGTTTTGGTGAGTTATCAGAATTTGGAATATCCATAGTCACCTGACCGCTGCCATTAGTGAAGTCTGAAGTGGTCCAACCAGCTCCCCCTAAAGCAACATTGTCTCCCTGATGTGGCGTGCCATCATAACTCCACTGGAACTGCCAATCTGGTGCTAGACTACAACTTTTGTGGGTTTCTACCCAGTCAGCTGCTGTAGTGGCTGTAATATCTGGTCCTCCCTCTCCATAATTAGGAAGGTCAGCTTCGTTGGTACAGACGATTTTGGTAGCTACTACATGGACTGGATTGATTCGATTAGTGATAGTACAAGTCTCTTCTTCAAGAGCAGGTATAGTCAAATTGGTACAATTATCATAACTTGTTTCGTAGCCAGGAGCAGCAACTTCCGTAACAGTGTAAGTACCGCCCGCTGGTACCTCTATATCGTTCTGGCCATCGACTGCGTCAAAGGCGGTCGTCTCTCCATCATTTACTTGGAAAGAAAAATCCTGAAATTGTTTAGAACCAAGATTACCATTCTCAATAACCTTTTTGACATGGAGAATTCCGGGTTTTTGGACATTGGTAAAAGTACATGTAATATGTTCTCCCGAGTGGAGATTGAAGGATACCGTATTTCCTTCTTTTAGACCCAGAGAGGCTTCTCCGTTATCACAACTTAGTGTCTCTAATTGCCAAGATGCCACTTCTTCCTCAGAAATTGAATACTCTCCAGGAAAAAGATTCTGAAAACTCTTAGTGTTAGAAAGTTGATTTTGATTATCTCCATCATCATCAAGCGTAAATACTCCTTGCTCGTGACCAGTTATCGTAAAATTAAAATCTTGCGTACTATCAGGCTGTGCATCTTTAATAACGGTTATAGAACCCTTACTTACAGCATTACTAAAGGTGCAGACTGTGGTACTACCAGCAGAAACCGTAGCTACTGCACTCAGTGTATTTTCTACTTGGGTACAATTAGTTACCTGTGAAAGGTTGTATCCATTTGGACCACTTTCTGTCACTGTATGTTGACCTAAGCTCACTTGGCCAAAATCTACTTCACCACTACTGTTAGCTTGAATAGGGACTCCATTATCAAGCTGGAAACTCCACTGAGTCAAGAGCGATTGATCATCCACTA
This sequence comes from uncultured Bdellovibrionales bacterium, assembly GCA_964594215.1. GTDB lineage: Bacteria > Patescibacteriota > Minisyncoccia > Moranbacterales > UBA1568 > UBA1568. The sequence continues at coordinate 44,598 of CAZQLN010000005.1, forward strand.
TCTTTATTGCCTTTAAGCCGCCCTGAGCCACACACTTATTCTTCAAGATAGCCTCACCTTCTGTGGTCCAGTTTTTACCAGGAAAACTTCCCCCGTAATAATTAAATGGTGGAATAATATCAGCATCATGCTGATCATTGTGTCCATTTAAGGCACCGTCATCATCAGTGGTAATCTCATTATAACCATTGGCTGCAGTGTCAGGAGGCGTAGCATGACAAAGTGTCACTGGAACATGCTCTACTTCATCCTTTTTAAATGAAACAAATACTGTGAAATGGTCTAAATTTGAAGCTTCTACACTATCTTTGTCGTTAGAAATATCTTTCTTTTCAACACTTTTAAGATCCCCTCTCTCTAAATTTTTTCCCTTTATCTCATCTACTTCTTTTTCTATGTATGCAATACCAACATTTTTACCATCTTCTTTTGGAAGAGAAAGGTTGTACTTGAAATCACCATTTTTCATCCCATCTGTAGTAATGTCATAGGCATAAGGAGAAGCGCTCACCATACCTTGGGGCAACTTGATATCTTCCACATTAATTTGCTCTATCTTCAGATGAGCAAGCCTGCTTTCATCAGCTGGAAGACACTTAAAAGTGACTGTCACGTCTTTGTTATCTGGGAAAGTATATTCTACTCCAAGTTTCACATTTTCCTTTGTTTCAGCCTTTTTCCCATCATCACTGATATTCCAATCAGCATCCGTGGTCTTGGTGACTTGTTCAGTACTGGCACAAATTTCTCCATCAAGAGAATCCTGAGAAGAGCCTTCTTCGACAGCCTTCTTATCTTCTTCAGCGGTAGCTTGCTCACTATCATTAGGAGGGGTGACTTCTTCAGATGGTTCAGAGATAGCTGGGGTCTCCTCTGGGGTGACAGGGGCAACCTCCGCAGCTGGAGACACTTCTTCAGATGGAGTTTCTTCTGGTACTACTTCTTCTTCTTTAGGTGTAGCTTCTTCCTCTGGAGCCGGCGCTGGTTCTTCAGTCGGTTCAGTCTCTTGTGCTACTACCTTGGTTGGTACAGAAAAAGCAAACGCCCCAAGTAAAATTGGAGCAGCCATCGGTTGCATGATTAAAGAGAGAACAACGCTGAATGAAAAAGTTTTTTGGAGACAAGGCAGCACACCCTTCCTTATCACCCTTCGGAATGAGTTCATACGAGACGTATTAAAAAAATAAACTTATAAATGGTAACTTATAATAAATGTGATCGATACTCCTATAATCTGCTACTCTGAATTCTTTATCTAAATACCTTCCTTTTGTTATTTTTTTGTCTTCACCCTGCCGTATGACAAAAGCCTAGAGACTTTCCCCATTGATATCTAAAGCCTATTCCTGTGTCAATCAGCTGTCAAGAGCCAAAAAGATTCGGCTTCATACTGAAAAACCCGCCTTTTAAGCGGGTTTTTATCATCTCTTTTTTTATTGTGGCTTTATAGAGCCTTCGGATGATGAATATCGAAAGCATGAATACCTACAAAGGTATCTTCAAAGATAAAAATGGGTTCAATTTTAGTCTTTACCCTTCCAGAAATAGTCCATAGTTTCTGTGTGGCTCGGTAAAGAAATGGCATAGCTGCGGCAAAGATGATTATTTGAAGTATAATCAGGGTTAACACTATATAGAGATCCAGCTTATTCTGGGTTTTCGGTGAGGTTTTTTCACTAACCACTACTGGTTCGAGGCGAGGACTTGGTGAATCTACAATAGCCACTTGAACTTCTTTTGGTTCCCCTACTACCACTTGCTTCAGTTCTTGTTCTACTCCCTTTACATCAGCTACCAACACTTCCTTACTTGGAAGATACTCTCTTGGTTTACTTACGACTGGAGCAACCTTGGGGCTAGCGAAGACCTGTACTGTCACCAGCGCTTCTTTACCATCAATTTCACCAGACACTACTGCTACTCCTATTTCTTGATACTTATCACTTAGGATATTCGCTCGATGAGTAGCGCTTTTCATCCAAGCCTTGTGTTGACTCTCAGCACTCTCATAATTGATCGCCAGATTCTCACCAGCAAAACCATACTGATAACCCGTTTGCTTAATCCAGTGCCACGGAGTTACTCCTTTGGGTGAAGTATGGGCAAAGTAATTGTTCTTAAACATGTCTTTCGCCTTGGCTTCTGCTGCCTGCGTTAGTTGGTCGTTTTGCTTCAGTGCAGATAGACCAGCTTGTTTACGAGATTCGTTGGTAAGACGGAGTACTGATCCAGAGCTGACACCAGCTGCCTGAACTAGAGAAGTTGCTCCACCAGATACCAACAACGCCAAAAACAAAACCATAAAAGCCTTCTGTAAAAGAGCTTTTTGAATAGTTTTTGTATTTTTTTGGCTTACTTGAAGCATATTTTTGGATAAAAAAACAAAACGGGGTTCACCCGTTTTGCCCTTTCTGGACGCTTTTTGAGTCCATTACCTATCCATTATAGCACCTTTTTTTGCTTTTGTAAAGGGAAATTGCCTAGTTTTTGACCTGATCAGCATAGTAGCCTACATCACTGATCCATTTATCGACACTCTCTGGATTCTGGGCATCACAACTGTACCCACATTTCCATACCACCATCTCTTCTGCGGTATCCCGATTGTATTCCTTCATCAAAGTATCGATGCGTTTAGAGATTACTCGCACTGCCTCTTTTTTACTACCAAAACAACCATGACCCATAGCAATACCCCGACTTCCCTCACCACGATATCCCCAATAGTTATAACAATCCTCACCATTTTCGGTGACCGGAACATGCTTACCCCAATTGCTTTCTTTTTTGGCTATCCCGATAATGAAAGCAGCTGTATTGCGATCATGTTTCACAATATACGGCAACATATCTTCGATTGGATAACCGGCAACCATTTTGGCTACATCATGCTCTAAACGCATTTCAGAAAGAGGTATAGTCTCAACCGGAAGAGTGATAGCCTCTACCCGATTAGCACTAGCCATTAATAATCCTGAGACGAGAAGAGCTACTCCAAGAAAAGCACCATAAAAAATATCTCCCGAAAGACGTACCTGGGTTAAATCGGGTAATCTCCCTAACAGAGAGGGGCTATCTTGAGTAGATAAGTTTTGAGTATTGGTGTTGGTATTTTTGACTGACATAGCAAGCTTATGGGCTTAAACAAAGAAAAAACGGGAGTCTGGGACACCCGTTTTTATCTCTTGTACTTCTATTATAGCATGTTTTTTGGCTTATTGCAAGGATTCTTGGACTCTTTAGCTAACGGGCAGGCCCAGTTCACGAAGAAATCCTTTTCGTGCTGGCCCTTTGAGTTCGCGTGATTCACCTTCCTTAAGTGAACCAAGATGGATACTCATAATACGTACTCGAACCAAACGAGTGACATGCACTCCAACACTTTCAAGCATACGACGCACCTGATGTTTCTTACCTTCAGTTAAAACAATCGACAGGGTCGCAGGATCAAGTACCGTAAGCTTCTTCAGTGTCAGGCGCTCACCTTCACTTACAATCCCTCGCAACAAAGTATCTTTCATCTGGCCACTCAGAGGCGTGTTGATAGAAACTACATACTCTTTTTCATGAGAAAAACGTGGGTGAAGCAGTCGCTCAGTCACTCGACCGTCGTTCGTCAGTACGATGAGACCCTCTGAATCTTTATCTAGTCGCCCCAAAGGGAAAAGGTCTGGATGACCAGAGACTGAAGCAATATCTTGCTCTTTCTTTTGTGGTGTATGAGTGATGATACCTCGCGGCTTATAGTAGGCCACATAAACAAAAGCCTTCTTCTCACGAAAACCAGCCTCGTGGATTTCAATATCCTCATCAGCATGATTGACTTTATCCCCTACAGAAGCCTTTTTACCATTCAGATAGACGCTTCCGGCCTGGATCATCTCATCAGCGGCTCGTCTGGTAGCAATGCCACGCAAAGCCAAAAAACGATTGAGACGCATCGGGTACTCTTCTTTGGTATTGTTCGTCTTAGCGGGTTTACCTTGATAATGCCGCGTGTAATTTGGGTTTGGTCCCGAGGCTTTAGGCTTTGGTGTTGCTACGCTTCTTTTTGGTTGGCTTGCCCTCTTGGCACTTGGCACAAAGGCACCCGCCTTTTTGGATGTACTCGCTCTTGAAGTAGTTTTTGCCATAATTGTAAGTCAATTCTTCATCTGGTTTAATGTTCCGCTTAGCAACAAGAAAGATTCTTCCCCGTCGATTGATAGCCTCACAGTTTGGTCGACAGCTATGATTGGCGTAGCGCATGGTGTTCCAACGTGGGCTGCCATCGATATCAACTCTAGCGCTAACGTTAAAGATATATTTGTTGGTGGCATCGGTCTCTGCTGGAATACGGTGACCGATGTATTCGATAATAGTGGTGTCTCGTTTGATGGGAAGGCTGGTGTAGAGGCCAAGACCAGCGCTGCTACGTTTTACTCGAAGTCCAAGAATAGACTGTGGTACGGGATGTTCTCCTTGTTTCATGAAATATTTACTACTTAACAATTAATTTGCGATCACGCTCGGTAATAGACTGGTTACGATGTACCAACTCATCATTTCTGATAGAGAGAAAAAGTTCATACTCATTTTTGGCGTGTCTCCCATAGAATTCAAGAAAGGCTGACTGAACCGGAGCTACCTTAAGACGTTCTCCTTCCTTATCGAGGAAATACTGATACTGATCAAAGGCATGGCTTTCGAAAAGATAATTAAGTTCGTAAGCACTGCGTCGATGAAGCATAAACAGAAGGAAAATGGCCAGTGAATATATCAGGGAAAAAACTACTGGTATCGCTGTGTAACGCCAAAAACCACCCTCTTGATATTTTTTGGCGAGACCGGCCATCAAGACTACGTGCATAGTTTCATTATCCTGTGCAACCCTGGTGAAATATGAGGCTTCTGAAAGTCTCAAAGCTTTTTGTTCGTCAGCAAAGAAAAAAGTGAGCAACATGTAGGTGGCCAACTCCCAAGACTGGTAGGGTATGCGAGCTACAATCTCAAGAGCTTTGAACTTCCCATATGATGGTTTACTGCCGTACAAGATGTTGCCCGTAGTCACCAAAATGGTACCCAGAAAACGCGGCAAAACTCCCACCGCAACATGTGAACCATTGCTGCGGTAGGTTTCAAAGGTTTCTGTTTCAAAAAGAGCTTGTACAAGCTCTTCGTGCTTCTGTTGGTAGGTCATCTGTGTATCAAATATCAATCAAATAATTCCTCGGCTATGCGAGCCTCGCAGGCCTTGCGAAGCGAGTTCTCACCTATCCTAGCACAAGTTTCTGGATTACGCTCTCGAATAGCTTGCTCCTTGAAACAAGCATCTTTGTCAGTGCCACTAAGCATCGTACAATCTTTTCCTTGATAGCCCTCCTGATTGAGTCCACAAAAAGAAAAACAATAAGCCTGTTCGGCCGGAAGAGTGGAAAAACTCTCACACCCCTGTTCACAATCCTCGGGAGTCACCTTTTTATTCGGATCACTCGGACTGCTTGGCGGCACTGTGAGTGGTACCTCTGTTGGAAATACTTCTTCGGTGGATGAACTTGAATTTTGTATTGCTGTCTCTGTTGTCGCTTCTGTTTCCTCTTGTTTAACTTGAATCGGTACTACCGCCTCACCCTTTTTATTTTGTTGCCAGAAAAAAGTGGCTCCGCCAGCCAGAATGACTACGAAGCCTAAACCAATAACTACGATTTTAGAAAACCGACCCATAAAATACTAGTAGTGTTTATCGAGAGTAATACCTGTATAGAAGTGCTTAAGAATACTCTGGTAGTCATACCCTCCATCACGAGCCATTTTGACCGCTCCATTGGCCGATAGCCCCACCATATGATTGCCCCGGCTAGCAAGCTCACAAGTCCCCAAATCCGGATTCTTACCATAACTGTCATCCACCGAAGAAAGCCATGGATAAGTCGATGAGGTTTTCTTACGGTAGTCTACACAATTATGTCCCCAGTGGCCGTCTTCATAGCGCCTCGTCTTACCATCAGTCCAAGAACTATATGGCGTCAGAGCCACCTCATCATCATAGAAAACCAGTGTCCCTCGACTAATCAGAGCGGCGGTGCGGATACGATCATGGGCTATTTCCCAATCATAACCGTAGTAAATCTGACTACCTGAGGTAGCGTCTACCTTGAATCCCTGTGCAGCATATTTGGTACTCCATTGGATTTTCCAAAAACCATAAGTACGAAAAATGGTCGTCATGACGCGATTGTACTCCTCTGGTCCAGTTCCAGTAATCTCCCCCATTCCCCAAACATAGTGTTCAAGCGGAAGCTTGTTAATAACCCAGATGCGATCACCATCAGCCTCTGGTGAATCATAGTGACGCAGACGAATAGAACCTCGATAGTGATCAAAAGAAGAGTTGGGACGGCTGACATCGAAAACTACTGAATCCTTGTATTCTGGAGCAGCTGAGAAACGTACTTCACGTGAGAGGGTTACAATAGCTGCATCAGAACCAGAGTAGTAGACCAGAAATTTTTTATCACCGAGATACTTCACACGAATCTTAGTATCAGCCGCTATGCTTGCCTGGACTTTACCATCACGATCAAGAACTCGAAAAGGAACATTGGCTTTGATACTAAAAGAGCTCACTTTGAGGTCATTGGGTACGTAATTAAAGATGCCCACAGTGATTTCTGGTCCAAGAACAGAAAGGTCTTCATCCTCGTCTTCTTCAGGTGCTACTACCCTACCTTCCTCGATAGCCTTTTGATAACGCTCAAAACCTAGTCGATTTTCTTCGGTTCCATAATCTTTGTAACTGCTGTAGCTGTCTTTATCAAAAAGAATGTTGTTAGCATAACCAGCAAATGGTTTCACAGCAAAGTACTCGGCTTTGAGGTTTCCGTAATTAGCATACTCTGAGGCACGCGTCTTGAGGTAACTATAACGACTCGGGTTTTTTTGATACTTTTTGTAGTCTTTCTTGAGACTCTTAAGAGCTTTTTTTTCAGCTTTACGATTCTCCCATGGATATTTACCAACTAGTTCACGATACCGGATATACTTGCGGTATTGTTCGCGCTTCTCATACTTCTGATAGAGTCGATAGTTGGTATAGCGAACAAGATCAGCACTTACGTCTACCTCATCAGTACCTATAACCTCTTCTGCGGCAGGTTCTGGAGTAGGTGTTGGATCTGGTTCAGTTATGGGATCTGGAGTGGGTTCAGTTGGCGGCTCTATAACAGCAGGCTCTGGAGTTGTCGGATCAGATTCTGCTGGTGGAATCAGGGTCTCATCTGCTACTGGTGCTGGATCTGGAGTCGGTTCTGGAAGAACTTCTTGAGCCCACACCGGACTGCTGATCATTGAAAACAAGAAAAACAAGGTGAATGCCATGGGCAGAGAGAGTGCCCTGGGGTACAGCGAAAAAATCACGTTTTTCGCTGTAAGAGAGTTTTCTGGGTTGGTAAAGTGTACTTGAGACATCCAAATTTTTATTTTGTATGTCTATTATAGCACTATTTAAGCCAAAAGTAAAGGCTTAGTAGCTATGTATGATTACTCCTTCGTTCATCATTTTTGGCATCATCATACCGAATCCCCATTCGCGATACCAACTTTTCATATCTTTGATCTCTTTGTTTTGAGCTTCAATGATAGCTCCGGCCAAATCCTTAATTTCTTGGTGACCCGCCTGCTTCAAGGCAAGCTCCGCCATTGAAACAGCTCCTTGGTGATGCTCAATCATTAATTCTACAAAAGCCTTATCAAAATCATCTCCTGTTTTCTCTTCAAGTGCTGTGGTCATAGCATCCATACTCATGTGACCAGCTGCTTTATCTTCTTGTTCGGTTCGTTGTCCTTTTTCATGAATGCCTAGTTCATGAGCTCGTTTAGATGTTTCTGGTATTCGCAAAAAAAGAATACTTGTCAGGATAACACCTAGGGCTAATCCGAGTAACAGGTACAGGATTTCTTGTCTTTCCATACTCTTATTTTAAATGGTTATACCCGTTACCAGTATACCACTTCGGCTCTATAGAAGGTTTTCTAGGTCAAGAACCTCATCTATCCGTACTTGAGCCACAAAGTCCATCACATGAGAAACCAAAATGAGTGTCCCCTTGTATTCATCAAGAGCCTCCGCGATTACTGGGATATGACGAAAGTTAATATGATTAGTCGGTTCATCAAAAATAAGGACGCTCGGTTCTTCAGCGTAAAGTTTAGCGAACATAAGTAGTCCTTTTTGTCCCTCCGAAAGACTCCTGACTTTGTTTTGAACCAAGTTAGCCGGAAAAAGAAATTTAGCTGCTAGCCGATACACTAACTCTTTGTTTTTCTCTTTGACTGACTCCATCAAGGTATCGAATACGGTCGCCTCAAAATCAAGAGTTGAAAAATCCTGACGATAATAGCCAACCGTGACATCTGGCGAAATCTCTACCAGTTTTGGATCGGCCTTAGCTAGTGATTCTAAAAAGGTTGTTTTACCAATACCATTAGGCCCCGTGATCAAGAGATGGGTATTTCGTTTGAGAGTGAGATCCACTGGTTTAAGGATAGACTCTTCTTTATCAAGGAGTGATACGGCTTTGATATGCACGATTGGACCAGTCACATCAGGGCAAGTAATAGAAAACTTAGGTAAAGTCCGATCTTCACGGCGCACATCAATCTTGTTCTCCTCGAGCTCCTCTGCTAAATCACGCATTCGCTTAGCAACGGCACGTAGCTTCCCCCCCTTGTTAGCGAAGGTATTGGCCTGATCTTTCTTCTCCTTGATAGTGCGCTCCAAACGGACGTTTTCACGCTCAGCCTTCTCGATACGGACTTTGATCTCCTCAACTACATCGTAATAGTTACCAGTAAACTGTTCTATCTGATGAGTGAAGATATCTAGATAGAGAACTCCTTCTGTAAATGAATTTAAAAAATCAGCATCATGAGAAATAACAATGCAGGTTTTCTCTGAATGAATAAGAAAATCTTTGAGGTGTTCAATGCCAAGATAGTCGAGGTTGTTGGTAGGTTCATCAAGTAGCAAGATATCTGGTTCCTGGATCAAAGCATACGCAAGAAGGAGGCGCGCTTGTTGACCGCCAGAAAAAGCTCGAATGGTTTTCTCAAAAGGAGCATCTAGATGCACTATCTCCAATACATCTTTGATACGTGCTCGTAAGTCATAGCGCTGTTCACTAAAGGCTTCAGCGAAAAATTGCTCAATCGTATAGTCGAGTTTTTCACGATCCATCACCTGGCGGGCAATGGCAACGGTAGCCCCACTATCAAGAGAGATTCTCCCCGCTTCTGGCTTCATCTCCCGCATAATCAACTTGAAGAGAGAGCTCTTACCAGCTCCATTCTGACCCATAAGAGTGATCTTTGCTCCTCGACGAACAGAAAAGCTCGCCTCATCTAGAATGGGCTTCCCATGATCATATTCATATGAGACGCGGTCAAAGCGCAAAACGACATTATCAGCCATGTTTTTGTTCTAAAAAAGCTCTCTAAAGAGAGCACAAGGTACCAGCTAGTATGACAGAAAAAAGACTCTTCGGCAACCCTTAAACTAAGCGTTTGAGATACGCTGTAATAATACGGCTATCAGAGATGTATCTCCCCCGCACCAGAGCATCGGTAGCAAATAGTTTGATATCAGTAATCGCTCGAGCCTGAAGCAACGAATCAATGATGTATTCGCGTTCTTTATCTACCTGTTCGTCTACTTGATGGGTAAGCTGATAGGTAAATTTCGCCAAGCCAAATCCAACATCTTTGGAAGCGGCTCCTACCCACATCAGCGGTTTGCTCATATCCACCTCTTTTCTTTTGAGCCAATATAGAGGGCTCTCAAGATCTATCTCTGGCTCGATATTAGCCGCCCAAAAACGTACGTGGTGACGCATGCGTGGGCTCTTACCAATCGGTTTCTGAAAACCATAGTCTTGGACCCGACCAAAAAGAAAAAGTGGGCTAAACGGTGCTCGCGGATAGGACTTATTAAAGAAAAAGGCTCGGAACATCCTCCAGGCAGTTTTGGGACTAATGGGATCCGCTTGTTTCCAGCCGGCCGCCTCAAAAGCCCGCCAAAGATCTTCCTCGCAACCAAAGAGAATGATATTGACTGGATCAGCCAACACTCCGTCTGGAGCATGTGTGTAGCGTGGAATACGAGAACGCCGCAAGATCAGAATTAAGACATAGATAATACGTGGCAAGAAAAGATACGCCAACAAGAAATAGATGGCAAAAAAGGTAAGGAGAAAGAAGAACTGGGTTCGAAAACCGATAAAATAGTATGAGACCGCTCCCCACACCAAAAACAGCGAGGTGCTAGCGAGTACCAAACGAATCAGTCCAGGACGCTTCATTTCATGCAATGGTTTTTTCATCTTTGTTTTTCTCTATTGTAGCAAAACTTGAGTTTTTGTACGCTATGATGTTAATTTCTTGAGAAAAATAAATTCTTCATCTCGTTCTGGATGAAAAATAATTTCTGTAGAACCGCGCTGTAGATAGTTTTCAATTTCTTCTTGCGGTTTTTTCCGTGAAGCTACCCAATCCCAACTCAGCAGATATTGGGTTGTCTGTAAACCAGATTTCCGAAAAATACCTTGATTCCATAAGCGCAAGAAGTTGAGCACAAAAGCCACTAGCGTGTAATGAGAGCTATACTGAGAGCCAAAACGAATACGCTTTACCCCCAGCTCCCGAGCGATAGCCACAAATTCTCGGAAATAGCCTGAAAAAAAGTGTACGTGCTCATGAGTGGTGAGCCTTTCTGGATACTTACCAAAAACTGCATGAAACTCTTGGAGCTGTTGTCGCCAGATAGCGCCTACGTCTTGTGATTGTTTCTTGGACTGAAGAAAACGAATTACCCTCTTGGCGAATGACATTTTTGGTAGAAGCATCAGTGTTGTCTCACGATCAAGGTGAATATCTAGTGCTGCCTGAGATGCAATGAGCTGGTCTTTTTCAGCTTGACTGAACCTCCCATTCATCATGACAGCTACTCGTATTTTAGGCAGAAGAGCCGTAAGGGTAAGAATATGTTCATTGGCTTTTGGGCTGATCCCAAAATCATCAAAGGTGATCTCGCAGTTTAGATTCTGCCACCAAGCCTCCTCCATCAACACCCTCGTATAATACCCTCGGATAGCAAACCAACGAATTCGAAAAAGATCGCGAAGCATAAGAAGGGAGTCTCTCAAAATACGCACACTACTTGAGGTTGGATTCTGTAGGGTGATGGGAATTTCTTCGATACGATATTGTTTTTGATGAGCGAGAAATATGAACTCTGCATCAAAAGAAAAGCGATTGATCCTCATAAGTGGGAAAATCTCCTCTGCTACTTTTTTGGTAAAAAACTTACAGCCACACTGAGTGTCTCGCACTCGAGCCACTCCTATAATTAGAATGCGTAAATAACGAAAAGCTTTTTCTAGAAGCAACCGATGATGAAGGACCGGTATAAGTACCTTGCCGCCCGGGCGCAGACGTGAGGCGATAGCGACATCATAACCATTTTCGATACTTTTGATGAAAGCTAAAAGCTCTTCCATTGGAATAATCAGATCTGCGTCCAAAAAGCCCACTATTTCACACTCAGCTCGAGCTACGCCTTGTCTTACGGCATAACCCTTGCCTTGATTTTGTGCGTAATTCACTACCGTAATACCAAAATCTCGCACAGCTTTCTCTAGCTCAATACTGGTCTTATCTCGACTCCCGTCATTAACCGCAATAATTTGATATTGTTCGAAATGACTCTGTAAGTATCCATGCACCACCCGGATATTCTGATAGATGGTTTTTTCTAAATTGTAACAAGGCAAAACCAGAGAAAGGCTTCGATATTTCATATGCTTCTTGATAGACTGATGTCTTTAGTATATATGCTCTTCTCCCGATAAGGAAAACCCACCGACACAGGATATTCTGTGGGTGGGCTAGTTGGTAACATTGATTCTACTCCAGTTGAGATTCCATGGATCATTTCGCCTTTGTGGCGCTATTTGTCCATGGCCAACGATGTTCTTGATTGGATGACGTGTCTTGAGAAAAACAATGAGTTTTTGGAGTGACTCATACTGAGCCTCGGTATACTGGTCTTGTCGAGTATTCATAAGCTCAATACCGATAGAGAAACGATTGACACTTTTTCGCCCATCCGGCATCTGACTAACCCCCGCATGATAGCTCATGTCATTATCATGTACGAGCTGATAGACACTCCCTTCTCGATCGATAACATAATGAGAGCTCACTCCGTAATGACGAAAGATGGTAATCAAATCTTCGAGTTCATACACGTTTCCTCCCAATGAATTATAGGAGGAATGAAGAACGATCGTATCCACTATCCGGCCTGAATGGCGGGCAAAGCCCGTCTTGACGAAACGGGGCATGATGTTAACTACTGGTTGCGTTGAAAAAGTTAATGACTCTGAGAGTTCTGCAGACGCGCTGGTCATACTGCTTACTCCTACGAACAATAGAGTCGTAAGAATGATTCTCATGACTTTTCACCTTTTGTTAAAATAACTTACCTCAAAAGTAGCCTTTTCTTTTTCAGAGGTCAATCGGTGGTTTTCAAACAAAAAGAAAAGCGGGTATTGGCTGTTAGCCGCACCGCTTCTTTTTCTTTGTAGTCTACCTTTTTGCTAAGCAGCCCTTCAGTCTATGAGTAACTCTGCTTCAGCCAAACACTTTTTGCAATCTACAAACTGCTTTTGGTCAATATGGTACCAAATGTGTCCTGGTGGCCATCGGCTCGGCACTTCATCAGAAAAACCGCAGAGAACTTTTTTGATCCCTCCAACCTTATGATAAATATGAGAAATCTTTTCAGGAGAATCTTCCATCTCTTTCTTCCTTTAGATAAACTGGAGTCTTTTGGATTTGTGCAGCACCTCTAAAATATTTGGATGAACTTGGACGACTCTAACCGGTACTACTTCTTCGAAGGCTAGACATACTAGTCCTGGCTCCACAATTTGAGTAAAATCACTTCGTTTGAGGATATGAATATAGCCCATGCCAATAGATAGAAATTCTGGACCCTGAACAAAAAGGTGTGGCTTTTTCTCTGGATCAAATTTCCAGCCCCATTCAGTCTTCGGGGAACGAATCACCGCATGAACCAGGGCGATATCTGTAAACAAGGTTCCGTACACAGCACGCTGATTGTACTCTGGTATCAGATGCGCTTGATTTGGCACGGCTGGTTTGAGTATTTTATGGTCTTTTTGGGCCCCATGAAGGACCAGCTTATCAGCCGGAAGTCGGTCAAGATAAGCAATGATTTGTTCATTGGTCATCCCTGACACTCCCTATGTTAAACAACTATTAAAACGTAGTTAATCAGAGTCAAAGCTGACTGTCAATTGAGAGGAAATACTCTACCAAATGAAGTTGCGACTACTCCTAATTCAACATCTTCGATTTTGGAAGAATGACCTCATTATGATGTCCTCCTTCTATAAAGACTTGGATATTCTCTATGGTCATAGTGAGGATACGTTCTAGGGCTTCCTCTGAGAAAAAGGCAATGTGTGGAGTATAAACCACTTCATCACGACTAAGCAGCATATGATCCTTGACCAGCTCTGTCATTTTTTCGATGCTCATCGAGTTCGTATAGAGAAGTTCTTTCTCTTCTCTAACCAACTCTTCGCCCTCGATCACATCGAGACCACAACCACGAAGTATTTTCTGATCTAAGGCCCACAGGAGAGCTTCGTTGTCGACCAACTCTCCTCGTGAAGTATTGATAAGCATAGCCCCAGGCTTCACTAATTTAATATTCTCTTTATTAATGAGGTGGTAGGTCTCCTTTACATACGGGGCATGAAGAGAAATGATGTCTGATTGAGTCAACACTTCGTTAAGAGATAAGTATTCGTAACCATACTTAATGGCCAACTCTTCATTAGGAAAGACATCAAAAGCCACCACCTTCATCTCAAAGGCTCTGGCAATCTGAATAACATGCACCCCGATTTTACCAGTTCCAACAACACCAAGGGTTTTTCCTTGTAAATCAAAGCCCTTTAGACCCTCAATGGTAAAGTTATTACGCAACCGCCTTACATGCGATTTGTGGATGTTGCGAGAAAGAGCTAATATCAAGGCAAAAGTATGCTCAGCCACCGTATGCTCACCATAGGTAGGCACGTTTGAAACCAAAACTTCTCTTTCATTCGCAGCCTCAAGATCAATATGATTATAACCAGTCGACCGTGTAGCAATCAGTTTTAGTTGCGGCATACTAGCTATGACCTCTCGGGTAATCTGGCTATGAATAAAAACTGAGAGGACATCACACTTATTTAAGGCTGCTAGATTTTCTGGCTTGAGGGTATCACGAAAAAATTGCAGGTCGTGCTCATGGAGTTTTTCTCTTAGTATCTTCTCCTCCCACTCTTCTATCTCAAAAAAAGTAATGTGCATGTTATTGATATTTAATAAAGTATCTCTCCACTGAAAACTCCCAACCACTACCCCTTTATGCCTCTACGTATTTTTTGAAATTATTGAGTATCGCTTGCCAACCATTTTGCTGCATCTCAAGCGGGTTGGTATCTTCAGGATCAAAGCTTTCAATCACCCTGCATCCACCATTTTCCTCTTTGAATTCAACACTTACCTTTCTTTCACCATCTCCAATCAAGGTATACTCTATCTTCTTATTCTCTTCAACCGCAGTATAGCTACCTTCGAGGTCAAATCCGACACTACCATCTTTAGCTTCCATCCTCGTCTTGAAGTTTCCTCCTGTACGAACATCGTTCTCAGCTTTTGGTACACACCAGTCATCTGAGGCAAAACACCATTTCACGATATGCTCTGGAAGAATCCAATATTGCCAGACTTTTTCTATGGGAGCATCTATCAAAACTTCTACAGTTACTTGAGGTTTCATATATTTTATCTAATATTCTCTAGCTTAAATATACCATGTTCAAAAGTTGGTGTTTATTGACAAATTACCAGTTCCCCCTAGGCAAATATCAAAAGCCGTATACAATAGTCTTATAACCCCTAATGTAAAAAACATGGCAGCAAACAGTGCATTCATGAAGCCGATGAAAATCAGTCCAGAACTGGCGGCTGTAGTTGGTGACGGGCCAATGCCCCGCTCAGAGGTAGTTAAGCAGCTTTGGGTCTATATAAAAGGCAAAAACCTTCAGGATCCATCCAACAAGCGCAACATCAATGCCGATGAAGCTTTGAAAAAAGTGTTTGGCGGTAAAGAGACAGTGAATATGTTTGAAATGACTAAACTGGTCTCAAAGCACCTCTCATAATCTTGAGCCCTACAGAAGAATAATCAAAAAACGTCTCCTCTTGGAGACGTTTTTGTTTTACGTAGAACGATGGATAAACCAGCCAAACAACAAAACCTGTGCGAGCCACTGCTTAACAATGAAAAAGAATGAAAAAGGACGGGTGTAGAATTATTAGTTCTTCACTCGCCCTGTATTGATTGTAATCAATTCACAACCATTCTTCAATGGAATAATCGTAAATTGGGCTTAGCTCAAATAGACCAAGGCCTACTGATGAATAGACTTACAAAGGGAGTAACGAAAACAATATCTTGTCTCTACCTTTGTTTGTAGCCGTTACGCTGACCTTTTCTGTAAGACTCATTGTCAGACATCATCTGACGCTCCTTCTTACCAGACGAGAAAAAGACTTCTGATCGACTATGGGGAGCATCATAGATGTTCTTACCACCATCTCTTTGGCCCTTCTCATAATAACGCTTACTCATAACTACCGCCTTTCTGTCAGGACTTTCATACCATAATGATAATGGTATCTCCAATAATCACTGACACCCGTAATCTAGCAAATCTATATATATTGTCAACGAAAACGTGTATAAGATAGTAGATAATCACTAATTAAAGCCAAGATAGACCAGTAGATAAGAAGATAAATACCAATAAATGGTGGTGGTGGATCTTCTTGCAAAAAATGAATCTGCGGTAGAGCTATGGGTCCTATCAAAATAATCTTGATAGGTAGTAGTATTGTGGACAGAGTACTCTTCCAGACTATAGGCGAGTCACTACCAGTTCTGAGGACAGAGTCGGGAGATTTAGGGAAGCCTCGAAGACCTGTTGATCCCAAAAGTGAGGTGGTGATAAAAAGAAAGGTAAATCCAAAAACAATGAAGAGGCTAAGGAATTTCATTCTTGAAACATTCATAAAATCAGTATATCAAGTTTGAACTTTGTACAACACACTCTGCCCAATTTAGAAAACAGCGTTCGAGGTTGCTTATCTTATATCGAAACCCCTAGATACGCTTCTATATGTTTTCCTGACACAGGAAGATTTGATATAATGACACTACACATAAGATACATAGGTATGACCCCAAAGAATACAATTTGCCTCTGGTTCGAAAAGGATGCAGAGGCCGCAGCTAACTTTTACGCTGCCACTTTCCCAGAAAGCTCTGTAACAGCTATTTTTCACGCACCGAGCGATTTTCCAGACGGTAAGCAAGGTGACGTGCTTACAGTATTGTTTACTGTCTGTGGAATTCCTTGTATCGGTCTGAATGGCGGTCCTGTATTTAAGCAAAGTGAAGCATTTTCCTTTCAGATTGCGACTGAGGACCAAGAAGAAACGGATCGTTATTGGGATGCAATCGTCGGAAATGGCGGTGAGGAAAGTGAGTGCGGTTGGTGCAAAGACCGCTGGGGAGTATCATGGCAAATCACACCTCGCACACTAACAGAAGCCCTTGCAACCGGAGGCGCTGAAGCAAAGCGCGCTTTTGACGCTATGATGACCATGAAAAAAATTGATGTCGCCGCTATTGATGCGGCGCGGCGCGGCTAAGACCACCCACCAACTCAAGCTTTATCAGAATCTAAAAAAGAGGCCTCTATAGAGGCCTCTTTTTCAATGTTCCGCTTATTGAAAAAGGCTAGAATACTCTAACATCTTACGTACACCCTTATCACTCTTACATACCTACCTCTACAGTAAAACCTGCAGACGTAAAGCGCTTCATATCAAAAGGCATCTTCATATCTTTATCGCTGTATTTTTTTCCAAAATAATCCATCACTTTTTTATTCACTTCGTCTCGATGTTTTTTAGACTTATAGGTAATGAAGGAAAACCAGACCGTTTCTCCCGGCTTTGCCTGAATCATTTTTGGAAAAGTTAAACTTACAAATTCATTTGGCTTTTCAACATCTAAGACGCACTCTTTGTAATCCAGGGCGCCAAATTTTTTCCAAGCAGCCCTGCCTTCTTTAGCCATTTTTATATAGGCCTGCTTGTTCTTCTTAGGAATAGCAATGACAAAACCATCAACATAGTTTCCTTTAGGCATACATTTATAGGTTTAATAATTACACAACTATTATAGCATTCCTAAAATCAAAAACACCTCCACTAAGAAGGTGTTTTTAGTTTATGCTCCCGAATTAAAACCTTCGCAAACTTTTGAAATCATTTTGCCAAATCTGATACACAAATCCAAAAAGCGAAATCTGACATAACCGCCTCGCTTCGCTCGGCGGAACGCTCGGGCGTGGCGGAATTCCTCCCCCCAACCCCCTCCTTCCGCCACGCCCTCGCTTGGGCTTCGCAAAAATTTTTCGGCGGCTTATAATACTGATTCAATTTCGGACTTTATCTTTTCAAAAATCTTAAAATGTCCTTGTGTGTTTGGATGAAGTCCGTCAATAAGATCGTCGTTTCCAGTGACGCTTTCCATTGGGATAAATTTCAGCTTTTCTTTCTCGCAAAACTTCTTTATGGCACTATCAAGTCGTTTGATGTTTTCGTTGAAATAAGACTTATCGGGTTTCCACGGGCAAGGAGTAGTTTTTGATTCGTCTACTTTTGTTAAGCCAACGAATACAACCTTATCTGTAAATTTTCTGGCAATAGAGAGAAGTTTTGCGAGATTTTGCTGAAATTCATCAAGCGAAACGCGCAAGCCATTTGTAGAGTGAATAAATTGAGCGTCATTGATTCCAATAGCAAAAATTATCAAATTTGGCTCGCGCGATTTCGCTTCCACCTCAATTCGTTCGAGCAAGTCGGCTGTGATGTCTCCGGAAACTCCAAGATTGTAAACGTCAATATCATTATCTTGTTTTTCAAAATAATTTCGCAAGCGCGTTGCCCAGCCGCCTTGCTCTGGATCGTATGCGCCCCAAGTTATACTGTCGCCAAAAATTAAGATATTCATAATTTATTTTATCTTTCCCCTTAAATAATCAGCTATTGTATCAATATATTTAGAAACTTCAGTAGAAAAAGCATCTTGTTCAGTTTCAGAACTTTGATCATAGATAATGTCATGTATAGCCATTAAATCTTTTGTGCGCATTTCTGGCGCGCTAAAATTTTGATTCAGATTGATATTTAACTCACGAACTTTTTTGTTTAAAGGTTTTGTTAAGTCTACAATTTCATGCCCCCATAGTGCTTCTGCTGTAAGCAAGTATGATTCTGCTTCGGTATATGCATCAGTAATTTTTTGCCAACGCATTTCGTAAACATAAGCATGTTCGTTTTTCTTCACTTCCTCGTCAGACTTTTCTGGATTTCTTTCTTTAATGAATTTTACTGCTCGTTGGCTTTCAGATGGCCAAATAGCTGGATTGCGAACATGCTTTATTGCCTCTCGTAATTTGAGCATTGCAAAGTGTAAATTATGAGCCGCTTCAAACTCTTTCGACCCCTTAATTTGTTTTTTCCAAGTAGCCAAACCAAACCCAGCAATTATCAAGCCCGCAAGCGTAAATAAAGCCGTGAGTACATCTTTCGTTATTAAATACCAATCTTGATTTGTTAAAGTAATTTCCATTTTTGAATTATTTTAATAAATCATCCATTGATTTACCTTTTTCTTTTAGCGTTTCTTCAAGCTGCTTTCCAGCGGCTTCTATTTCCTCGTCATTAGCTTTTCTTACAACTTTTTCTATACCAAAGAGTTTGATAAAAATTTTGTCAAAAATATATGTGATTACAAACCAAGTAATTATTCCGTAGACAAATGAAAGAAAAAAGTTTATTTCAAAAAATTTCCAATATACAAAGATACTTACAATGGCAACTAAGAAATAAATTATTGTAGTCGCTTTACCTACGGACGATTTATTAAAAAGTTCGCGTGTCGTTCGCTTCAACTCCATTTCACGAAGCATTTTTGCTTCTGGAAATTTTTTATCAAATTTTTCTTTCATTGATTCCATAATTTTTAGAGCCCAAGATCGCTCATTTTTTTATCAATAATAGCCGACCCTTTCGATTCCCGCGGAAACGAACCGTCTGCGTTAAAGAAAGTAACTTCTTTGGTTGGATGATTTGCTTTTTTAGGAAACAATGAAGCAATTTTCTCAATATTTGTGAATGGTTCGGTTTCTATCTCTTTTCCTTCGAGTTCAGCGGTGTGAGCATCTGTCGAAGATAACGACTTTGTGTTTGGTTTTTTCTTTAAAAGATCTCCTACTTCTGTAGCGGCAATTTGCCAATAAGTACAAAGTGCTATTTCGTGTTCAGCCGTTGTTCCTTCGTGATATTTTTCAAGGTGTTCCAATAATTCTTTAGAGCAATCCCATAGATTGTCATATTTCAAGGAACCTTCCGAGTAATCAATCTTCGTTGATTCGCCCAACATAAGATAGAACATCAGTTTTAAAAGGTGTCCAGGATTCTTGGCATGCAAGGCAAAAACTTCAAGCCAGTTTCCCTCAAGTTTTCCATATAAGTGAGGGTAATCCTTGCATTCCTCTTTTTTCTTTGCTTCCCATTCAGCATCAAATTTATCAGAAGCTTCTTGATCTATTACATTTTGCTTTTGGCGGTAAATTTTATAAAGAATGAAAGCGATTATTATAAGAATGATGTAAAGAAAAGTCATATTTTTATAAAAATTATTTTAATAATTCCTCTATAGAAACGCCTAACGACTTGGCAATTTTTTGGATTGTCTGAACGCTTGGTTTGGTAACGACACCACCCTCAATTTTGGTAAAGGTAGAGTATTTTATATTGGCTTTTTTCGCCAAGTCATCCTGCGTCAATCCTTGTTTTGTTCGTATTCGTTTTATATTTTGTGATATTGTTGCCATAGTATCCAAAGTTTGATAGTATAGAGTTATGAGACAATTCTTTCTTTGCTCACAAATTAAGGATAGCACTATTTTGGGATTTTTTCAATTCGTAGCCGCCGAAAAATTTTTGCGAAGCCCAAGCGAGGGCGTGGCGGAAGGAGGGGGTTGGGGGGAGGAATTCCGCCACGCCCGAGCGTTCCGCCGAGCGAAGCGAGGCGGTTATGTCAGATTTCGCTTTTTGGATTTGTGTATCAGATTTGGCAAAATGATTTCAAAAGTTTGCGAAGGTTTTAATTCGGGAGCCATAAAATTAGATACGAACTCATTTTTTGAAGATGAGAGTGTTCGCTCGCCCAGCCCCGCCATAAGCGGGGCTGGGCTTCGCTCCGCGAGGGCAACGCCCTCGCTTTGGCGGGAAATCAAGCGGATTTTAATGCTTTCGGGGGAATTCAATTTTTTCTTTTTAACAATTAACAATGCAAAACTATGAATATGAAAAATTGCGCCATTTATACAAGAGTTTCAACTGATAACCAAGCAGAAAAAGAATTTTCATCTTGTGAAGCGCAAGAACAGAAAATCCGGTCGTTTATCGCTAGTCAAAATGATTGGTTAGTTTTCAAAGTTTATAACGACGCGGGATTTTCGGGCGCAATTTTACAACGCCCCGCTTTGCAGGATTTACTTGCCGATTTGAAAAAAGAAAAAATTGATGTGGTTTTGGTCTACAAAATTGATCGGCTCACTCGTTCGCCGAAGGATTTTTACCAACTGATTGAATTTTTTGAGCAAGCAAAAATTGATTTTATTTCCATTACGGAAAGATTTGACACCTCAACGCCCGCCGGCCGTTTGCTTCGCAATATCATGCTTACTTTTTCACAATTTGAGCGAGAACTAACAAGCGAAAGGACAAAAGATAAAATGTTGGAACGCGCAAAAAAGGGGCTTGCAAACGGCGGGCTAACACCTTACGGCTATATGCGCCAAGATAAGAAACTTATCCCACACCCGAAGGAATCGGAGGAAATAAAATCAATTTTTGAAACTTATATTGAAACTGGCTCAACCGCTAAAACCTATCAAATGTTGAAAGATAAAGGAGTCAAAAATAAGTTAGGCAAAAATTTCTCCAAAACAAATATCAGCCATATTTTGCGAAATGTTATCTACATAGGCAAGGTTTTGCACAACGGCGAAATTTATCAGGGAATCCATGAGCCGATAATTTCGGAAGAAATTTTTGCCCTTGCTCAAAAAATCCATAAGGAAAAGCAGAAAAATTTTAGAGTGTACAAAAATTTTCTTTTTGGCGGACTTATAAAATGTGAAGAGTGCGGTTCAAATATGACTTCTTGTTTTACCAATAAATATATTGGTGGAAAATTAAACCGCTATTATTACTATCGTTGCACCGCCACGATGAAGCAAGATTGGCAGGCGTGTTCGGTAAAACAAGTGTCCGCCGAACGAATAGAAAATTTTTGTTTGGAAAATTTAGAGCGAATTTCTGTTGATAAAAACTATATTGAAAATCTTGTTTTTCGTTTGAATAATGACGAACAAGCAGGGCACCGCGCTGGATACGAACTAACAGACCGATGCTCTAAATTTTCCGCCGAAAACCTTTCGGACACTCTAAAATTTTTCCTCAATGGACTCAAAACCACCAAAGGAATTGAAAGAAATCTTTTTGCCAAAAAGTTTCTTTCAAACATTTTTTATTCCCCCGAAAGCATTAAAATCCGCTTCATTTCCCGCCAAAGCGAGGGCGTTGCCCTCGCGGAGCGAAGCCCAGCCCCGCTTATGGCGGGGCTGGGCGAGCGAACACTCTCATCTTCAAAAAATGAGTTCGTATCTAATTTTATGGCTCCGCCTACTGAACACTATTAGAACCTCTATACAGGAAGATAAGGAGTCAAAGTTCTACTACTT
>CAZQLN010000006.1:0-52531 GCA_964594215.1 uncultured Bdellovibrionales bacterium
CGCTTCATATTTACCCTGAGTTTATTTTTTGCTATCATTGTAGTAAGTTAGGTAATCACCCATCACTATTACTCTAATTATAGTAATATATTACAATGTCTGCAAGCAAGAAATCAACAATCGCCGACAACATCAAGAAATACCGACAAAAGCTCGGTATTTCTCAAGATCGTCTTTCTAAAATGGCGGATGTTACCTACAACACAATTATCAAGATAGAATCGGGAGGTAGTCAGAACCCGACTATTGGTACCCTTTCAAAAATAGCCAAGGCGCTTGGGGTTAGTGTTGATGACCTAATCAATTAAAACTATGGAAATAAAATCTAAATTTCAATTTTTCCGCCAAAACAACCTTACGTACTTGGATAGTGCGGCAACTACGCAGGTTCCCGATGTAGTTGTTCGTGCTGTTGAGCAATCACTTGAATACAAGGGAAATCCGAGCAGGAGTTCACATGTGGTAGCAATAAAGAATGAGCATTTGCTGAATGAAGCCCGAGAAAATATTGCGAATTTTATCGGTGCAACTGGAGATGAGATTGTTTTTACAAACAACGCTACCGATTCATTCAATCTTGCCGTTGATTGTATAGCAGATCGGATCAAGGATGGCGATGAGATAGTTGTTGCCATATCAGAGCATCATTCTAATATGCTCCCATATCTCAAACTTACAAAAAAGGGAGCAAAAATACGGATGGTCGGCATAAAGGATGGTGTGGTTGATGTTGATGAAATAAAAAAGACGATTTCTCCGAAAACCAGAATCGTTGCCGTTGGTCATTGTTCTAACGTGCTTGGAAACATAAATGATGTTGCAGAAATCGGTGCAATTATAAAAGATTTTAACGAGGAAATATTTTTCATCATTGACGGGACACAGGCGGTCGCCCACATACCCGTTAATGTTAGGTCAATAAAGGCTGATTTTTATGGATTTTCTGGACACAAAATGTATGGACCTGATGGGGTCGGCGTACTGTTTGTAAACAAAGATATACATCATTTGATAACCCCATCCCGAACCGGTGGTGGTACTGTTAAGAATGTCGCAGTAACTTTTGGAAAAGAGGCGGACGTTATATCTCCGGACTACTTTCAATCACTCATTACACTTGAGGGAGGAACTCCAAATGTTTCCAATATTTTAGGACTTTCAAAAGCAGTAAATTTCATCCGCGCTATTGGTTTTGATGAACTGAGAAAACATGAGTTGGATCTTGTGAAAGTATTTCTAGGTGGTCTTGCACATATACCGGAAATAAAAGTTTTTGGACCAACTGAACTTGATAAAAAAATTGGGGTAGTTTCTTTTGGGCTTAGTGAATACAGCACTAAGGAGCTTGGCGATTATTTAGGACGACAAAAAATATGTATTCGATATGGCGCACATTGCGCATTTCCCCTTGCTGAAAATTTTGGGCAAGAAACGCTCCGTATTAGCTTTGGCGTCTACTCAGATGAAGACGATATTAACCATGTTCTTGGAGAAATAAAATTTTTCTTGGACAAGAAAAAAGGGTTGATTCTCAATCCTAATTTAGAGTCACTGAGAAACAAGATATATTACCGAAACACTCATATCGTTAACTCTTTTCATTCTATCGCCGAAAAGCTCAAACAAGCGCTTTACAGCACGAAAGATACGGAGATCATAGTTATGGGCGGACATTTTCTTGGAATACCAGATATTCAAGAAAATAAATTTTGGCCTGGCATTAAACCTTTATTGCCGGAAAGATTGCATGGTCTTTTGGAAGAATTTGGCATGACAAATTTTCCAATTTTCACATGGGAACTGGCATGCAAGATTGTTGCAGATTTGAAAAATGATGGTTATAACGCGAAACTTTCTATTATTGCCAATGACACAACAGGCATAAACGAACTGCGTTTGTCCTCGGCTAATAAAACAGGCAAGACAGCAGAAAACTACAGAGAAGAACTCCTTAATCTCTTTAAGGAAAACGATGATATTCCTAGTAAATACTTGGAGATACTTAAAAAGTACAAATTAGGAAAAAAGGATATCTTGAAAAATGGGAGGGATTATTTTTTCCGAGAAACTATTCTTCGAGCGAACTTTAAGAAGTTTATAAGCGCGAATAAAAAGTTTTTTGACGGGGTTATAAATTATTCTGCTGAAGATGGCGACAACATAGACCTTTCGATCAAGGTGTTGGACAACCAAGAAATCAAGACCTGCACATTTGATACGTTCCATTCAAAAACCGGTGGAAAGTTTTGTATTGTTGAATTGTGTGAGTTTATCGCTGAACTTTTCGGAAAGCCAGATTCAGTGTCTTTCGACTATCTTTCCCAAAAAATCCAAAAGCCAAAGGTTGAAGCCACTCACAAAGTCCTTGTCGCTCTTACTCCAGCCATGTGTGACAACGCTGTTACGCGCTCTGCGGAACTTTACAGCAAAGTGTTCTTACAAGAGAAAGGGACGGGTTCCTTTAAGTTTTTTAACATCCCTCTTGGACCAACCGCAGAGCGAAATCTTGCTATTGGAGCCGAACTCAAATACATTTCCGATAAAGACAATCTCGAAGTGCTTGATGTTGGAAAAGAACCTGAATTTCCAGAATTATGGCGTTTAGCAGAATACAAACTTATCTACGATCCGGAGGCGTACGTAAATGAAATGACCGGCTTGTTCGAGAAGATCGGAATCAGTAAAAAATCAACTATTTTGGACACATGCGTCGGACCTGGTTTCTTCACCACTGAACTCCTAAAACTTGGGTATAATGTGACTACATCAGACAAGAACGAAAACATGATCGTTCCCTTTAGAGAAACTCTGAAGGAGTTGGGAATCAACCATACAACAATACTGTCTCCATGGCTTGACTTAAAAACAAACTTTGGTAACGAGTCATTTGACTTGATGTTGAACAGGGGTAACTCATTTATCTATGGTGCAGGCGGATGGAATGAAGAGGTTGTTGTGGACGAAGAAAAATCCCTTTCGGTTTTTAGAGATACCATGCGTATCTATTACGATCTTTTGAAACCGGGCGGCCATCTCTACATTGATAAGTTTCGAGATGCAGAAATTCCTGATAAAAAAGTTGTCGCTCGATTAAATATAGAAAAAACCAATGAGCAAAAAGATGTGGTGTTCTATGTAGAAAGGAAGCCCGAAAACAAAACTCGATTCGCACAAATGTTGCTTCGCGACAAGCAAGGGAATGAACATGGGTTGCCAAATATGGCATATGATCTAAGCGAAGATGAAATGGAAAAACTTCTTCTCGATACGGGTTTCAAGACGGTGCAAAGGTTAAACCTGAAGTCAGAACGACATTTCATTGTTTGGCTCGCGCAAAAATAAAGTATGACACAAGACAACAAACAAACATTTATATTTGATAAAGATCCGACTTTCGCTGAGCTTTGGGATAAGTGTGTGTATGGCCTTCTCTACAACATAGATGAATATGTACAAGATATTGAGGAACTTTTCACAAAGCTTGGAGTGACGAAGCAATCGGACATCATTGATGTATCTGCCGGTGGCGGATTTCCGTCATTGGATTTAATGAAAGAGGGATACGACATCACTTGTGCTGATGGATTTCAGGACGAGATCGATTTATTTAACAAAAAATCAGAATCTGCTGGATTGGAAGCAAGATGTGTGAATGTGAGATGGGAAAATTTGCAAGATTCTTTTCAGAATAATACTTTTGATTTTTTGTTCTGTCGTGGCAATTCTTTTATTTATGCTGGTGGAGGATGGAATGAAATGATTGAAATTGAACAAGACAGGTCATTATCAAATTACAGACAAACGCTTTCTGCATTTTACGATCTTATAAAACCAAACGGTTGGATTTACATTGATAAATTTAAGGATTCCGAAACTAGTCATAAAGAAAAAGTTTGCGAAATTAAAGTTGGAGATAATCCAAACGAAGATTTAATTTTTTGGACACAGCGATTTCCCGAAAAAAGAATGAGGCAAGCTTCCATGATTCGCAAGAACGAATCGGGAGAGCGTGGCGTTCCAAATATCACTTATGATTTATCTGCACCGGAGTTAGAAAAAATGTTTGTAGAAGTTGGTTTTAAGAATGTTCAGAAAATCAAGCTTGATAGTGAAAAGCATTTTGATATTTGGATAGCACAAAAGTAAGTTGTTCTTCTCGGAAATCTCTCAAACGAAGTCGCGGAGCGAACACGAGCAACACCGAGCAGGCATCGTGAGCGAATGCGAACGGCCTATGCGAGGTGGTTGCGAAGTGCGAGCGGACTACCGAATTACCACAAAACGCGGATACGGGAGCGCCTCGCACCGACGCGAATGACGGAGGAAAGGACGGACAAAATATCGCCACAATGCTAAAATATAAATACAAGTCCTTTCTGGAGGAATGAAGCGTCGGAACCAAAACCAAAAATTTTCCTTTCCATTTTTTGCCGGCTCCCCCCACACCCCCCGCCGAAAGAGGAATTGTAAGGAAATTTTTGGTTTTGGGATCGCGACCGAAGGGAGCGTGCGAGGCGCAAGTATCATTCGTCAAAATCCTGCGGATTTTGTCCGAAATACATTCGAACTTCGTCCAATACACACCTCATCATAAAGTAAAAAAGGCCAAATTTAGAAAGTGAAGCTTTGTTCAATCCCTCTCTCCTCACTGATATTTCTAATAAGAGCGCTACTATGGGAAAAAACGTAGACGCCAGTGACCGTAGGCCCTATGTCGGGGTGGGTATTCTTGTTTTGAATAATAAGGAAGAGGTTTTATTGGGTTTGCGAGTAGCTTCACATGGTGCAGGCGAATGGGCTTTTCCTGGTGGTCACCTAGAATTTGGTGAAACGGTGTTTGAAACGGCCAAGCGAGAAGTCAAAGAAGAAACTAATCTTGATATTGATGATTTTGAGCTCGTTTCTGTTTGTGATGAAATGAGATACATTGAGACCCATGGTAAGCATTATTTGAATTTAGGAGTTTCGGGTAAGTATAGAGGAGGTGATCCAGTTACGATGGAACCAGATAAGTGTAGGGAGTGGCGATGGTTTCCTTTGGACAATCTTCCTGAGAGTCTGTTTGAACCCACGGCGCTGACGCTCCGAAATTTCAAAGACAAGAAGATATATCAAGCCTAACAAACAGGGCGTAGAGCTCTGTTTTATTATGGTTGTAAAGAAGGCTTCACGAGTGTGCTTAATGGTTTAGAGGAACTTTTAGCGAGTCAGATATAATTTCGATTATTTAGTGCGTTAGCTAACGATAGATTTAGTGAGGAATTTGAATTGTTTTTTGTTGGAAGAGAACAGATAGATGTGAGCTCTCATGAGAAGAAATTTTTGTTTATATAAGAGGTATCTTTAGTATGGTATATTTAACTGAGGTATAGTTATCAATAAAAATTATGAATAAGCAGTATATTTTTTGGCGTCGAGCACTTATAGCAGGAATCGTTGCTTGGCCATTTTTTTACCTTTTGGTTAGCTTTATGGTGATAACCACTATAACTGATAAAAGCTTTTCTCTGTTAATGTATTCGATGCTTTTTGTGCCAATTCTCTCAAGTATTTGTTTAGCCATAGGAATATACTTCCAGAAAAATGAAAATTCACAGATGGCAGTTTATATACTCAGGATACCTTTCTACTATTTTTTTCTTGTAGTGGGCACTACTTTTTTCGCACCAGGTTGGTAAGTTTAGTTTTTGAGATTAAGTTTTTCTTCTTTTGTCATACTGCATGGTGGTGAGCATAGCTATCACAATCAAGACAAAGGTGAGGTATTCAGGAATAGAGATGTGGAGGTATTCTTGCAAGAGAATGTTTACCCCTATATAGGCGAGAAGTACATAGGTCATTTTTTCTAGTGAGGGAAACTGATGCATGAGCTTAAGCACCAAAGGGGTAATGAAGAGAAGGGCTACCATGCCAACCAAGACACCGCTAATGATGTAGAAAATGTGGTTACTGATACCCACTACGCCGATAATATTATCAATGCTGAAAACTATATTAGCGAGTGCAAGCTGAGTGATAATAAAGTGAGGACTGTTTCTTTTTTTGAGTTCGAAGCCTTCTTTGGGCTTCACAAAAAGATGTTCGTAAGCGAGCCAGAAAAGATAGAGGGCGCTTATAATTTTGATAAAGGGATTGGTAATGAGGAAACTCACTACCAGAAGTCCAATGATCTTAAAAAAGGCTCCGAGGGCAATACCTCCGTAGAGAGCTTTCTTCTGCATGTGGTGAGGGAGTTTTTTGGCCAAAGAGGCATTGACCAGAGCATTATCAATACTCAGCATGATTTCAATAATGGTGACACTCAGGACAGCTGAAAAAATAGTAACGATCATAGCAGGGTACTTTTAGAGGCTGAATACATGTTGTTTGCGACGGTCATGCCACATAGTGACTAACATAGCCATAATAATAAAAGCAAAGGTCACGTATTCTGGAATAGGAGTATGGGTAGCGGCTTCGAAAAGAATAGCAAGACCGATATAAGCGATGATACCATAAGCAGTTTTGATAAGTGAGGGAAAGAGATGCATAAGCCTGAGCATAAGGGGGGTAATGAAGAGCATTGTCGTAATACCAATGAAGACTCCAAAGATAACGTAGGGAAAATAACTGGAAATACCAATAGCGCCAACGATGTTGTCGATACTGAATACGAGATCGGCAAGGGCGATCTGGACAATGACTATACGAAAATGTGGGTGACGTTTGAGTTCACGCTCCTCTTTTTTATTACGGAAAAAATGTGCGTAGGCGAGCCAGAGAAGATAGATGGCTCCAGCTATCTTGATAAGTGGATTCTCGATAATAATGGTAGCTACAAATAGGCAAAGAAACCGAAAAAAAGCACCAAGGCCAATACCGATGTAGATAGCCTTCTTCTGGAGTTTCTTTGGGAGCTCTTCGGCAAGCGAGGCGTTGACCAGAGCGTTATCGACACTGAGCATGAGCTCAAGAATAGCGATACTTAAAATGGTAGAAATAATAGCCAGCATATGTAACTAGTGTAACACTGGCTGTCTGTGTATGTAAAAAGAAAATAGGGGTACCCAACGTAGTTGAGTACCCCTATAGTTTGCTACATGGTAGCAGACGATCCCTTTTGGAGTGCACGATGAAGTGCATTGCCATTGGAAATCGTCTTGTTGGCATATATCTCGAGCTTGGGACCCAGATAGGCTACCAACGATTTCTTACCGTGTCCTTGTACCCAGGCACGAACCTTGGCGATAGCACCATGTTTCCCATTGGGAAGATGATGAGCTACTGCCATGAACTGAGTCACTTCTCCCATGTGAGTGGGATACAGGCGACGGAGCTCACTACGCTCACTTGGTGTCGACAGTCGGATCCACTCCGAAATGTTGTACACGGCAAGCATAAAGGCTGCGCGATCATGAGCTCCACCTTGGAGTTTCATAACCGATCCAGGAATCTGGACAGATCTGTCGTTCACGAACTGACTAACGATACTAGCAGCCTGTGGTCCATCCTTGCCATGCTGAAGGGCATGGGAGGTGAACTGATAGCAGCCATAAGACATCAACTTATCTCCCTGAGCCGGAATACTGTTGAGGTATTCTGAGCCGGCGTTTGGAAGAATGACATTGAGGAAGCGTACATTGACTTCACCGTTCCGATTAGGGAAAAGTTCGGTCATACAATACGCCGCCAGGTGCTCACCATTAATCTGGAGAGCAATGTCACGAAGAAGGAGACAACTTCCTTGATCCATATGACGAGTAGCGCAGAAGCGATCAAAATCAAGCGATTGCTTGACTCGATTTGCTTCAGCATCTATTTGAGATACGAATCCTGAAAGCGTGGTGCGGCTGGTCTGATCATTATAGCGATCAGCAATCTTAAGCCAGCGACCCTGCTGACCTTCGTCAGTGATTCCCGCTACCTTGAACTTGATGCGCCACATCCGGTAGATGTTTTGCTTCCAGCTGGTACGGGCAAAGCTTGGGGTTTCTCCCTCAAAGCCGATGTAGCGAGCATTCAAGTTACCGAGTTTCTTGCCAGATAGGGGACGTAGATTGACGATCGGTGCCCCCACCGATCGCAACGTCGCGTTCTCACGGAAAAAATTATTCGGTGCCTTGATGGGCGCAGGCAATGATATCGTTAGTCTGTATGAAGTGCGCCCAGCCGAAGCTGGAGCAGTCATGAGCAGAGCTGACAGAGCGGTAATATTAATGAGCTTCTTAAGCATTGGAAAGGTTCCTTTTGGTAATGAGGTCCGAAGACCTCGATTCCGCTAGTAGACCTTTCCTCCCT
This sequence comes from uncultured Bdellovibrionales bacterium, assembly GCA_964594215.1. Classification (GTDB taxonomy): domain Bacteria; phylum Patescibacteriota; class Minisyncoccia; order Moranbacterales; family UBA1568; genus UBA1568. The sequence goes on from CAZQLN010000006.1 coordinate 8,278, forward strand.
GTTAGGATAGTCGTTGAGACTCTTTTAACCCTAACCTGATATTATACTCCTATTTTATGATTTTGTCAATAGTAAAATAGAGCCTTGATAAGAGCCTAAAATAGCGAATTTAGTGAGCTATAACGAGTCCGTGCACTTCTTTGGCACCGGCCTTTTTGAGAATGTGAGCACATTCTTCGAGCGTGGTATTGGTAGTAGCTACATCATCAATGAGCCAGATAATTTGATCCTTGACGTTAACAAGGGGGTTATGAAGGGCAAAAGCACCAATTAGTGCCTGGAGGCGCGCTTCTCGATTAGGGCTTTTACTTTGAGGTGGTGTATAGCGGATACGCCTAAGTAAAGCTGCGTAGGAAGTGATGGTGACTGGAGTATTGAGCTTGAGAGCAAGAGTGCTGGCAATGAGAGCACTTTGATTATACCCACGGTCACGAAGTCTTCGCGGATGGAGTGGAACGGCGGTGATAGTATGTGGCAGGGGCAATGGGGTGTGTTCGACTGCTTCGATGAGGGTTTGAGCGAGAGGAATGAGCAGGGTCTCAATACCGCGGAACTTAAAATCATGGATAAGGGTGGATACGATAGGCGCACGGAAAAAGAGAGCGCTTGTAAGGGAGTCTAAGCCGGGAGGTGAAGAGGGTTCAAAGAAGGTGGTAACAGGCGAACGTTTGGGAAGAAGTTTGAAGCAGCTATCACAGAGGAAGGTGTCATAGACTCCACAACCATAGCAACGACACGGAAAGAGGGTGTCCAGGAAGACATGGTAGGCGGTTTTTAGAATATGAACTAGGCCTTGGTTTGACACACGAGTGAACGGTCTTTTATCGCCAGAGAAAGATGTTTACTCTCTGGATGATCTAGTAAAGTCGTAGCTAAGAGATTCTCGATATGAGTGGTGATATTTTTGCGAACCAGGCGAGCACCATCTTGTTTGATTTTTGATTGACTAAGAAGAAAATCGGTCACGTCTTGGTTATAGGTAAGCTCGAGGTTTTTCTTGACCAGACGTTTAGCGAGTTTCTTAAGCTCAAGCCCGATGATGTTTTTGAGCACCTTCTCATTCATGGGTTCAAAAACGACTACGTGATCGAGGCGGGCTAGGAGTTCTGGACGGAGTTCTTTTTTGAGGTCAGTGAGGACTTTATTTTTTTGATCACTAAAAGCGGAATTTGTTTTGTCTGCATCAGTATTTTGATCAAAACCGAAAGCCTGATCTTTGCTGAAAACTCCGGTACCGATATTGGAAGTCAAAATAATCAAACAGTGACGAAAATTGACCAAGCGGCCTTCGGCATCGGTAAGGTGGCCTTCGTCGAGAATTTGAAGGAGAAGATTGAAAACATCGGGGTGAGCTTTCTCTATTTCATCGAAGAGGATTACTGAGAAAGGTCTTTTACGAACCTGTTCAGTTAGTTTGCCACCCTCCCCGTAACCGACATAGCCAGCTGGGGCACCAAGAATTTGAGCCACGCTATGGCGTTCCATGAATTCACTCATATCAAGACGAATCAACGCCTTATCATCACCGAAGAATTCACGAGCAATGATCTTGGCAGTAAGAGTTTTACCAACACCAGTAGGACCAAGAAAGAGAAGTGATCCCAAAGGACGATCGGTGTGCTCAAGTTTCGCCAAAGAACGAGCGAAGATATGATCAAGTACAGTCAGGGCTTTTTGTTGGCCGATAATTTCACGAGCGAGTGCTCGCCTTAGACTCATCAGACGAACTTTGGGCCTTGGGGTATCAAGTTTATGAAGAGGGATGGAAGCAATACGAGAGACGGTTTCTAAGATATGCTTCTTTTCCAGTTGCGGGAAGTCTTTGGCTTCAGTCTTAGGAGCTTCTTTGGTACGAGCGAGTTTTTTCTCGAGGACTACGATGCGTTCATGCCATTTAGCGGCCTCATCGTAAGCGTTGTTCTGGATTAAGGAGGCTTTGATATTACGATTTTCTTTCAGTTCTTGCTCAAGCAGGGTTTTTTGACGGAAGGCCTTGGTTTCAATACTTTTCTGTTCTACGAGGGTAGCAGCTTCATCGAGGACGTCAAAGGCTTTATCGGGCAGGAAACGGTCAGCGATGTAGCGGACAGAAAGCTCTACAATAGTCGGTAGCAAATCGTCACTAATGGTGACTTGGTGATGTTTTTCATAGGCATTTTTGGCATTCTTGAGCATGGTAAGAGTGAGCTCTTGAGAAGGCTCATTGAGACGTAGAGTCTGGAAACGACGCTCTAAGGCAGCGTCTTTTTCAATATGCCGCTTAAATTCATTTTCAGTGGTAGCGCCGATGCACTGGATATCACCTCGAGCAAGAGCCGGTTTCAAAATGTTGGCGGCGTCAAGACCGCCGCTCGTGTTACCAGCTCCAACGAGGGTGTGAATTTCATCAATAAAAAGAATGACATTATCTGACTCAGTAGCTTCTCGAATGATTTCTTTGAAACGAGCCTCAAATTCACCACGAAAATTGGTGCCAGCTACTATCAGCGCAAGATCAAGGGCATAGATACGTTTGCCAATAAGTTGACGAGGGACGGTACCATTTTTAATTTTTTGAGCGAGGGCACTTACGAGAGCCGTCTTACCAACGCCGGGTTCACCAACGAGGAGCGGATTACTTTTCTGCTTGCGGGCGAGAATTTGAGTTAAACGAGTCAACTCTTCTTCTCTTCCAGAGAGAACATGCTCGGGTAATGCTTCTGGAGCAGTCAGATCAAGCGCGTACTGAGCGAGTGTAGGGGTACCACCAGTTTCTTGTTGGGTACGAGTTTTTCCGAAAGATATTTCTTGACGAGGCTCTTGCATATCGAAGAGCCGGGCGAGGTCAGGCAGTTTCTCAAAGCCCATATGAGTAGCGAGAGTGGTCTCAATTTTTTTCTCATCTATTTCGAGCTCAAGGAAGATCTCATCAAGCGCTGTGTCGTCTGCCTCTAAAAGTGCATATACAAAGTGTTCTGTACCAACGTAGGGAGATTGAAACTGACTCGCAATGCTGTAAGCACGTTCGAGAACTTTTTTGAGACTCTCGCTTGGAGGGATGATGACTTCCTCCGGAAGGATTTTTCTACGAGAAATACCTTTAGTGAGACAGAGCTTAGAGAGGCGTTCTTTTTCGAAGCCCATGTTTTCGAGCAGGTTATTACCGAGGCTGCCATTTTCTAAGAAGATAGCAAGAAGTAAGTGTTCGGGACCAACCTCAGGACTCTTAGCAAAGAGAGCCAAGGAACGTGATTCTTGAAGAGAATGACGAGCGTGGAAAGTCAGTTTATGAGTGAAGTGGGTATCTTGCATATGGATACTCTAGTTTATTTTTTATTAAGAGTATTGTCAATGGGAGTAGGTAGAGCGTTGTTGGAAAGTGGCTTTTTTTGTTTCTCTATATATGCTACTCTAGAGAGAGAAAAAAATGAAGCGTGAAGGCCTCAATACTTTCAGGGTGTCTTCGTAGCTTGCAAAAAAAATAATAAAAAAAAGATGTTTGGGTTTACTCATCCTACGTATTTAGGAATTGATTTTGGAACAGCCTCTATCAAGGCTATTGAACTGCGAGAAAAAAAGGGAACCATTGAACTCGTCAATTTTGCTGAGGTGAGTTTGGCTGAGGTACAGAGAGGGAGTCTTTCTGGTGCACAGAGTTACGATGAAGTTTTGATCCAGTATCTCAAAGCTCTTTTGCAACGCATGAATCCAGAGACCGAGGCAGCGTATATCGCCATGCCAGCTTTTATTGGCCTGATCTCTCTTGTGGATTTTCCTGAGATGGAAGACAGCGAACTTGAAGAAGCGGTTCAGTACGAGGCTAAGCGTTTTATTCCGGCATCACTTGAAGATATTGCGTTGAGTTGGGATATCATCGGTACAACTCAGGCTGCCGATGGCACTGTCCGTCAAGAAGTACTCGTAGTAGCGGCTCTCAAAAATGAAGTGTTGCGTTATCGGGGTTATGCAGAAAATAGTGGTTTGGAAATGAAGTTTCTCGAATTAGAAACTTTTTCACTTGCTCGGGCAGCAGTGGGCGCTCAGCAGGAACTTGTTTTACTGGTAGATATAGGTTCACGAGCGACTAATCTACTTCTCGTTCAGAATGGTTTGGTGCGGGCAAGTCGTAATCTTAACGTGGGTGGTCAAGATCTAACCCGAACACTCACTGAAACTCTTGATATTACCGCAGAACGAGCAGAGGTATTGAAGAAAAGTAGCAAGGATTTTCTCAATGAACCGGAAGCGAGAATCTCTTTTCCAGCTTTGGAATTAATCATTGAAGAAGGAAATCGTCTGATAGGTACTCATAGCGAGCACTATCCAGAGCACGTTTGTCGAGAGATTATCCTTTCGGGGGGTTCAGCGGCACTTTCAGGCATCGTGCCATATTTCGAAAAAGCTTTCAGTCGTCCAGCACGTAAGGCGAATCCATGGGGAAGAATCCAGTATGACCCTAAGTATCGGCAAGATATCGAAGAACTAGGCACCTCTTTTTCTGTAGCGATAGGATTAGCTCTGGCAGGTATCGACGGTACGGAAGTAGTGGCTCATCACAAAAAGAAAACAAGTTTTAAAGACCTATTACATAAAAAAATCTAACTATTGATACGTTATCGTATGGCTGGCATAAATCTATCGGAGGGAGTAGCTTCAGTAAAAAGAGAAAAGAGATCATCGTTTGATACGGGATTTGTTTTCGCAGTTATTTTAGTGGCTATTATTTTGGCAGTCTGGGGAGGTATTCGTTACTTCATGTTTACGACTGATAGGAGTGTCACTACTCTAGAAACAGAAATTTCAGAAGCCGGAACCACCCTCCAGGGTGAAAAGGTTGATCGTATCTTAGCTTTTGATACCAGAAGAGGAGGTATTGAAGAAAGTGCCAAGACCAATGAAGATGTAGCCAAGCGTCTCACTGAGCTTGAAGGTTTGATTATACCGAGTGTCCGTCTGACTGAATACAGTTTTAACCATGATAATGGGTCGGTGGTCGTCTCTGGTGTTACCAGTGATTACAAATATTTAGCTCAACAATTGATTAGCTTGAAAACCAAAGCTGAGTACGCGGGTATGCGGGTGGAAAAGATTACCAATACAGAGTCTGGTGATATCAGTTTTACTCTTAAAGCTGATACGCTTTCCCAATAATTACTAAACGTACTCTATACTTATGCAACTCAAAATAATTATCATTCCAGCGCTCGTCATCTTTGCCCTCATCGTGAGTATTGGTTTTATCAAACCTGACTACGATACATTACTTGTCAAGCGAAACGTTCTTGCTGAAAAACAAAAAGAGGTAGCTAAAATAGAAACAATCAAAACAAACATTGAGGCTCTCAATGGTGAGTTGGATGCAAAAAGTGATTTAGAACAATGGAGTCTTCGCTATTATCCAGAGACCATGGATCAGGAGCGTATCATTGATAGTTTCAATTTTATGGCTCTTCAATCAGGTCTGATTATTAAGTCTATGGATATGAAGGAGATTCTTATGGAAAAGAGAGAAGAGTCTCTCGGGGTAGGTGGACCGCTAACTTCAGTGCCTGGTGATGGTGGAATGGTTTCGCCCTCGGGAGAGATGTTGCCGCCAGTGCCAGTGTATCAGGCGCCACAACCAAGTTCATACGTAGCGCAGGTGAAGGCCAAAGGAAGTTATGAGAATCTCAAGAACTTTATGGATCGACTTTCTCGTATGGATCGTATGAATTCTCTTAGACTGATGTCTATTGGAGTTGATACTGAGAATAAAGAGGGGGCTGATACTGGCGAAGCAGTGGCAGCGAGTGATCAGTTAGTAGGTACTTTTGAGGCTCGCTTCGACCATGTTAAGAATCCGAAAGGACAAAGCGCCTTGGGTATACCGGTATTCGATCAAGGTACTGTGGCGACCGCTGGCCTAGAAGAGGCAAGGGCTTGGGCAACCTCTGCTGTACCAGTTCTTAATGTTGATCAGTCCGGACGTTCTAATCCCTTTCAATAAGAGTGATTCATGAGTGTGGCTCTCGAAGATACCAAAACTACTGACGGAAGTATCACGTTTACCCAGAGCGGAACCTCTGGACAAAAAACAGATCTCAATGCGTTAGCTGCTAAGCTGGGGTTACCTCTTTTAGATGCTATTCCAAAAGGCTTCAATAAAGAGGTGCTTAAGGCTATCTCACAAGAAGCTTCCAAGAAATATGGCATTATTCCCTTCAAAAAGGAAAAAGATCTTCTTTATGTAGCGATGCTTGATCCAGAAAATTTTGAGTCCCTTAATGTTTTACGTTTTTTGGCAGAAAAGGAAAAAATTGGTGTAGAAGTGTCATTGATCGGGCCAGAGGTTTTTGCAGAGTTAAGCAAGGGATACAGCGGTGCTGATATAGCCTTGTCTGATGCGATTAGTTCTCTTAAGAAAGATGACCAAGAAGCTTTGGAGAAGAAACCAGTCAAAGCTATCAAAGATACGGTGGTTTATCAAGATGCACCTATTGCTAAGTTAGTAGAGGTGATCGTAGAACATGCTTTAGACAATCGAGCGAGTGATATTCACATTGAACCAATTGAGAATAACTACCGAGTACGTTTTCGAGTAGATGGTATTTTACGGGCTGACCTACTTTTTCCACTTGAGGTGGGACGAGCAGTAATTTCTCGTATTAAGATTCTCGCTAACCTTAAGATTGACGAGAAACGTAAGCCGCAGGATGGTCGTATTCGTTTTGAGCCAGAACGAGGAGATTTCATTGACTTACGTGTATCCAGTCTTCCAGTGATGGAGGGTGAGAAGATCGTCATGCGCGTTCTTGATAAGAGCGCCAATGTGGCTAATCTTGATAACTTGGGATTGTTCGGACGAGCACGTATGATTCTTGAGAAGAAAATTCGTGAACCTTTTGGTATTATCCTTATTACTGGTCCGACCGGCTCTGGAAAATCTACTTCACTCTACGCATTCCTTCAGATTTTGAACAAAGAAGAACGCAATATTATTACCCTAGAAGACCCAGTGGAATATTTTCTTGAAGGTATCAATCAAAGTCAAATCAAACCAGAAATTGGGTATACTTTTGCTTCTGGTTTGCGCTCTATTCTGCGTCAGGATCCAAACGTCATCATGGTGGGAGAAATTCGCGACAGCGAAACCGCCGAGCTCTCTATTCATGCAGCGCTTACGGGTCACCTGGTGCTTTCTACTCTTCATACCAATGACTCAGTAGGATCTATCCCTCGTTTGATTGATATGGGGATTGAGCCGTTTCTCCTGGCTTCATCATTGCAGGCCGTAGCAGCTCAGCGTCTAGTTCGACGTATTTGTGAAAACTGTAAACAAGAAGAGATTGTTACGGCGGGCCAGAAGAAAATCATTGAGGATATATTTAAAACTATTCCAGCAGAAGAGGTAAAAGCTTTCAAACTCAAGCCAGATGCCAAAATAGTTTTTTATAAAGGTAAGGGCTGCGATAAGTGTGGTAACACTGGTTATAAGGGTCGTATTGCGATCTACGAAGTTCTTGATATTGACGATGAGATGCACACCATTATTGCTGATAAGAAGGGGCAAGAAAATGATGTTCGTGATCAAGCGGTGAAGCAGGGGATGCTTACCATGAAACAAGATGGTATCTTAAAGGTTCTTCAGGGTACGACAACTCTTTCTGAGATTGAGCGTGTCACCGAAGGAAATATTTTGGTGGATGAGGAGTAGAGAGACTTCGTAAAACATGGTACAGTACACTAAAAGAAAACAAAATTTATGGATAACAATCCCGAACAAGAATTGAAACGTCTTCTCGCTCTCGTGGGTCAGCAAGGAGCCTCTGATCTTCATCTCGTAGTTGGTCGTCACCCGACAGTTCGTATCGATGGCAAACTTCATCCGATTACCCAGGAAAAGATTCTGACGCCGCCAGATACCAAGGCATTGTCTGATGTCCTACTTACTGAAGATAAGAAACAAGAGCTATTATCTGTAGGGCACACTGATTTCTCATATAACTATGATGATAAGGTGCGTTTTCGTACTAATGTTTTTCTTCAGAAAGGCTATGTAAGCGTGACCATGCGTTTCGTCATGGACAAACTACGTAATCTTGATGAACTCGGTGTCCCGAATAGTTTGTATGATTTCTCTCAGTATTCACAAGGGCTTGTGTTGGTCACTGGGCCGGTTGGCCATGGTAAGTCAACTACTTTGGCGGCTATTATCGATTACATCAACAAGAATTGTGAAAAGCACATTGTGACTATCGAAGACCCAATTGAGTTTGTTTATGCTCAGGATCGTTGCATTATTAATCAACGTGAGATTGGTCGTGATGCTAAGAATTTTCCAGACGCCCTAAGAGCTATTTTTCGTGAAGACGTAAACGTTGTGCTTCTTGGTGAGCTTCGCGATTTGGAAACCATCAGTACCGCTATGACCGCTGCTGAAACAGGTCATCTTATCTTCGCTACACTTCATACCAATGACTGTGCACAAACCATAGATCGTGTCATCGATGTTTTTCCAGCTCATCAGCAAAATCAAATCAGAGCTCAGTTATCAAGTGTTCTTTTGGGGGTCATCTCTCAGCGTTTGGTACCGAAGTCTGGAGGTGGACGTATACCAGCTGTAGAGATTATGTTTAAAAATCATGCCGTGGAAAACTTGATTCGTGAGAATAAAGTTCACCAGATTGACTCTGTGATTGAAACCAGCATGAAAGAAGGTATGGTATCCCTAGATAGAGCCCTAGCCGAACTCGTTAAGGCTGGTCAGGTAAGTTTGGATGACGCCTTTAATTACGCTAAAAACCGCGATTACCTACAACTCTTGATTAGCAAAAGTAAGTAATAGAGAATTTTATGAAGTTTACATTTAAGGCACGCACAGAAGCTGGAGAAGTACGAGAGGGCATAGTTGATGCTGCAGATAACGATACAGCGGTACAGATCTTGCAGCGCAACAACCTTATTCCTATTTCACTCGTAGCTGATTCAGAAAAGAACTTTTCGGTAGCGAAGAGTTTCGGTAAGATTTGGCAAGGAGTAAACCAGAAAGAGTTGATGGTTTTCTTTCGTCAACTTTCCATTTTGATTGAGGCTCGTGTACCGATTGTGTCTTCCTTGACGACTATTTCTGATCAAACACCGAACGCTTATTTTGCCATTATTATCAAAGAAATGGCAGATGATGTAGAAGATGGAATGCCCTTTTCTGAAACTCTCGCCAAAAATCCAGAGATCTTCTCAGCTCTTACCGTAAACATGATTCGTGCCGGTGAAGTATCTGGAGCTTTGCAGAAATCAGTTAATTTCGTGGCTGATAATATCGAGAAAAACTACCAGCTGACCTCAAAGATTAAAGGGGCGCTCTACTATCCAATTTTTGTTCTCACAGTAGCTTTCATTATTGGTTTTTTGGTAGTGACGTTTATTTTGCCAAAGATCACTATCCTCATTAAGGATCTTAAGGTAGCTGTTCCTTGGTATACAACTGCTTTGATTACACTTGGTGATTTCATGAATGCCTATTGGTGGGCGGTACTCTTGGTGGTATTTGCCACTATTGGGAGCTTCTACTATTATCTCAAAACCCCATCAGGACATCTCCAGTGGGAGATTATTGTGCTGAAAATCCCTGTTATCGGGACTCTTGCTCAGAATATCTACATTACTCGTTTTGCTGAAAATCTCTCAGCCCTTCTTAACAGTGGTATTCCGGTGGTGAGAGCTCTCACCATTGTGAGTGAGGTCATCGGTAATCAAGTTTTTGAAAAGATTGTACTTCAAGCTGCCGAAGAGATTAAGGGTGGGGGAAATATCAGTAAAGTTTTTATTGCTTCTAGCCAAGTACCACCAGTGGTCTCTCAAATGATGCGCATTGGTGAAGAATCAGGAACATTAGCAAGTGTATTAGATAATATTGCTAAATTTTATAATCAGGAAGTCGAGAATATGACCCGTAGCTTAACGACTCTCATCGAGCCTATTTTGATAGTATTTTTGGGTATTGGAGTGGGAATTTTGGTTGTAGGAGTATTGTTACCAATTTACAATTTGGCCGGACAGTTATAGAATAAAGGTAGGTCTGGAGAAGACATTAAAACTGAGTCTAGTTACCCATTCTGTGGCGTAAACTGGTTAAGTCTAAAAAATAAAAACAAATACATGAAGGAGGTGAGCATATGAAAAAATTACAAAAGGGTTTCACCCTTATCGAACTCTTGATCGTCATTGCCATCATTGGCATCTTGGCATCAGTTGTTCTCGTCAGTTTGTCGAATGCTCGGACGAAGGCGCAGAAAGCAGCCTTTAAGGCCGAGGTTGCGGCTAAGGTAGGAGGCTTTACATCAGATTGTGATGATAATACTCTCGCCGCCCCAGCAGATACAGGTGTAACTGATTGGGATGCTGCATTTGCAGCAACTCCCAGTTGTGGCTCGGCTGGTAATGGAACCTTTTCTATAGGTGCGGTTCCAGTAGCAACTATTCCAGGTTGTACGGCAGCCACTGTTACGGAAGCGGGCGCAGACTTTACGAGCTGTCCATAGCTTCTGGTCATAAATAAAAAATAAACTAATAACTATGCAAAAGTTACAAAAGGGTTTCACCCTTATCGAACTCTTGATCGTCATTGCCATCATTGGTATCTTGGCCTCAGTAGTTCTCGTCAGTTTGTCGAATGCTCGGACGAAGGCGCAGCTGGCTTCATTTAAAGCAGAAACAGCGGGAGCGGTTTCAGGCATACTTCTTGCCTGTGATAGTAATACCCAGGTTATTCCTCAAGATACGACCTCAACAAACTGGTCAGGAACTTCTGGTGGTGCAATAACCGGCGCAAGTTGTGGAGCCTCTGGTAGTGGTACTTTTAGTCTTACCGCTGTACCGGCCAATACGGCTATTACCTGTACAGCAACTGTTACTAATACTGGTACTACTTATGTGGGCACAGGTTCTTACGCCCCAAGTTGCTAGTGTTTGAGAAAAGTATATGAAAACTTCCCATCGTTGTAGATGGGGAGTTTTTTTTATGTTATACCTAGGCTATACTAGAGCTATGCTTTATTTTATTTTATTTTTTGGTTTTGGTCTGATTGTTGGCAGTTTTCTTAATGTTGTTTTGCTACGAGGTGAGCGAGACATGTCTTTTGTTGGAGGTCGTTCGAAGTGTCTAACATGCCAACAAATTATTGCTTGGTATGATAATGTACCGCTTTTGAGTTACCTGGTTCTTGGAGGCAAGTGTCGTCATTGCAAGGTACATATTTCTTGGCAATACCCTCTGGTAGAGTTTTTCACGGGGACACTTTTTGCTCTGGTGGGGTATCTTTTTTTCGATCCTCTAAGTAATAGGGCACTTTTGGAAATGATCTGGATGCTTTTGGTGGTAGTTTTCCTTATTTTGATTATAGTAGCTGATTTTCGGAGTATGGAGATACCGCTTGAGTATTTGATTGCTATCAACAGCCTGACTGTGATCTATCTCGTAGCAGAATATTTCTTTTTTGAGCGAAATAGTTTTTTCTGGGATACGGGGCTCGCCAAAGGTATGATCGGAGGATTTGTCGCGTGGGCTTTCTTTTTTGCGTTGGTGTATTTTTCTAAGGAGACATGGATGGGTTGGGGGGATGTCTGGCTGGGTCTCTCGGGCGGGTTAGCGGTAGGTTTTTCTTATGTGCTGCCGATGCTCACCCTGTCTTTTGCTCTAGGAGCTCTCTACGGAATAAGTCTGATGTTCTTACGGGGAAGAAACCTGAAGACTCAAGTTCCGTTCGCCCCATTTCTTGGTTTCGGTATCCTAGCCACTCTTTTTCTTCTTGCGTCTTTTCCGAATCTTTTTTGGTTCATCTCTTTGTAGAAGTTTGCTATACTAGAGGTATGAATAACACTACTCTGGTGACCAAAAATACGCAGCACCCACTTCGAGGATTTACCCTACTAGAGCTTCTTATTGTTGTCATGGTTATTGGTATTATTTCGACTATCATTTTGATGGGTACTGGCAACGCTCGTACCGAAAAGCAGGTTGATGCAGCGGGGCGAGAGGTGGCAGCTAGTCTACGAGAATTACAACAATACGCCCTCACAGGGAAGCAGTTTGTAACAAATACGGATCCTTGTCTATATAATATCGCCTGGAATAGCGGCTCGAGTAATTACACCCTTAATTATTATTATAAGAATCCCAATACAGGAGTATGTAATCAGCAAACTCTTATGGCTACCTACACCTTGAAGGGAGGAGTAACCTTTGGTAACACAGGGAGTGTTGGTTTTCAACTCCCGCATGGTAAACCTGATTTTGCAGGTGCTAGCGTCGGTTTCCAGTTAGCCAAAAACGGAACCCTCGGAGTAGCTTGTCTGTATACTGACGGACTCACTCAATCGCTTGTTGGTACCAACAGTTGTCCATAAAAAAATGATCTTTTCTCTAAAAACAAACAAAAAAACACGTAAAGCTTTTTCACTCGGTGAGGTTTTGGTCTCTGCTTTTGTGCTTACTGTTGGTTTGACAGCGACGACAGCTCTCATCGTGGGGAGTATTAGTAATTCTTACGATAATCGTGAAGCAGTTATTGCTTCTGAGTTAGCTCAGGAAGGTGTTGAGTTAGTTCGTAATGTACGTGATCAAAACTTTGCTCTCGAGGCCGATGGTATCCCTGCCGGACAGGGCTTTGCTGGCTTTTCAGCGGCCAACAAGCATTGTCACATGGATGCCAATGATACCATTTTTACATGTACCTCTTCTCAAGGAACCCCAGGTAATAATTCCAACAGGTATTATCTGAGTGTGCCAGATTTCCCTGCTATAGGGCAACGCTACACCCATTCTTCATCGCCAAGTCGTTTTGCTCGCTATATCTATATTGATTACGTTGCTGCTAATCAAAATGCTCGAGTGGTGAGTTATGTATTCTGGGATTGGACGAATCCTAATGCTATGCCGGCCTATGTACCAGCTAACGGTAATACTGCTTCCTGTACCTTGGTTAACAAATGTGTTTTCTCGGAAGCTTTTTTCACTAAGTGGCAGTAACCAAATATATGGCATACAGCATTCTTGGAAATAGAAAAATACAGAAGGGCTTCAGTTTGGTGGAAGTCATGGTTGCCCTTTTTGCTTTTAGTTTAGTTATTATCGCTGCTTCACAGATATTTACCCAGGCCTTCGCTGGACATCGTTACGCTAAGGGTTTGCAGCATGATATTGAAAATGCACAGTACCTTACGGGTATTCTCGCCAAGGAGTTACGTACAAGTACAATTGTTGATCCAAATGGACCCACTTCTCTTCCGGGCGTGCAGCTGATACAGTTCTATGATCACTCACAAGGTCTTTGCATTCAGTATCGCATTAATTCAAATGCTCTACAGGTGGCTAAGCAAAATTCAGCTGGACCAGCGGCCTGTAATGGTACTACGCTCAATGGTTTCACCACGGTAAGTTCGGGTACGGTGAGCGGTGCTTTTGATGTTATTCCATCAAGTCCTTCGCCAAGAACTGTGGGCCGTGTCACTTTAACTCTACGTATTCAGGAAGGAGTTCATAGCGCTACTATCCAAAGCACGGTTTCGCTTCGAGATTTTGGAGCTAGCGGTTCAAATCTTTAGTTATTCCTCTGCATCGAGGATGTTTATTTTATGCTATAATGAAGCCAATAATTGCTTATTGAGGCTTCAAAAAGATGGATACGAAGACCGTAGCAGAGCGGATCGCTCGACTGACAGAAGAGCTAGAAAAGCACCGAAAAAGCTATCACGTTCATGATGCTCCTACTATCAGTGACGAAGCATACGATGCTCTTTTTCATGAATTGGTAGATCTTGAGAAAAAATATCCCCAGTATAAAAATCCCAATAGCCCTACCAGTCGGGTAGGGGGTGATGTCTTACCTGGTTTTCGCAAAGTAACCCATGCTCATCGGCAGTGGTCTTTTGATGATGTCTTTGATGCCCGAGAGCTCAAACTTTGGTGCGAGCGAATAGAGCGTATGCTTCTCAAGCAGGGCATTACCGAGAAACCAGAATATATATGTGAGCTTAAGATCGATGGTCTGAAAATTATTTTGACCTATGAGAAAGGAGCTCTCGTGATGGGGGCTACTCGTGGGGATGGCCGTATAGGAGAACAGGTAACCGAAAATTTGCGTACCATCCAGTCAATACCACTCGTGCTTACTGAACCCTGGAGCGGTATATTCGTAGGCGAAGCCTGGCTGCCAGGTAAGGAATTGGAGCGAATCAATAAGGAGCGATTGAAAAATGATGAGCCGCCCTTTGCTAATCCACGAAATGCCGCCGCCGGCTCTATTCGCCAGCTTGACCCTAAAGTAGTAGCCAAAAGAAATCTCGCTACTTTCATCTACGATATCAATGAGTTAGTCGATGGAGAACAGGTGTCACATGTACCTACTACTCAAGGAGCGACGCTTAGCATGCTTACCCATCTTGGTTTTGAGGTGAACCCATACCGCGTCGAAGCACACTCATACACAGAGATTGAAACTTTTTATCAAGAGTGGAATAAAAAACGTCATGAGTTGCCCTACGGTTTAGACGGGATTGTTATCAAGGTTAATCAGGGACCACTGAGAGAAGCTTTGGGTTATACGGGCAAAGCTCCTCGTTTCGGGGTGGCTTATAAATTTCCAGCTGAACAGACGACTACACGAGTAGAAGACGTAGAAGTTCAGATCGGACGTACGGGCGCCTTGACTCCAGTCGCTCATCTGGAACCAGTACGTATAGCGGGTTCCACTGTTAGTCGAGCGACACTGCATAATTTTGATGAAATTGCTCGTTTGGATGTTCGTATCGGTGATACGGTTATTCTTCAGAAGGCTGGGGACATCATTCCCGAAATTGTTAGTGTCTTAACAGATCTGCGTCAGGGGACAGAAAAAAAGATCAAAGAACCCATCAAATGTCCTCTTTGTGGCAGTCTGACTGAGAGACGGGCTATGGGTGACAAAGAAGAGCTAAGTGCAGCTCTCTACTGTAGTAATCCAAATTGCTATGCTGTGGAACGAGAGAATATCATTCATGGTGTCTCTAAAAAGGCTTTCAATATTGTAGGCTTAGGGGAAAAAGTAGTTGAACAGCTGATGGATGAGGAGTTGGTGCAAGATTTGGGAGATATCTTCACCCTGACCAGTGGGGATCTTTTGCCATTAGAGCGCTTTGCTCCTAAATCAACCGAGAAACTTCTTAGAGCCATAGAAGAGAGTAAATCGATTAGCGGAGAGCGTTTTCTGTATGCTTTAGGTATTCGTCATGTTGGCGAAGAAACAGCTGCGTTGTTACTTGATGGAGTACAGGCTGTGCGAGCTCTAGAGCCGAGTCTTTTTGGTGAGCAATGGAAAAAGATTTCTCAGAGCGAGCTTGAGGCTATTAATGGTATTGGTAGGGTAGTGGCAGAGAGTATCGTTTCTTGGTTTCGGGAAGAAAATAATCAACATCTTCTCGAGAAGCTCGAAGCCGCAGGTGTGAGACTCACATTTACTAAGAAGAAAATTATTAAGAATAGTGCTTTTTCGGGAAAGACATTTGTTTTGACTGGAGAACTTACTTCCTTTACAAGAGATGAGGCCAAAGATATGATTAAGGCGCAAGGAGGGGTAGTAACCAATAGTGTTACCGGAAAAACAGATTATTTAGTTGTCGGGGAGAAACCCGGAAGTAAGCTTGCTCTGGCCACCAAGTTTAAAACAGCTATTCTTGATGAAGCTACTTTCAAACAACTTTTAAAAAAATAGTAAACTATGTTGGATAAAGCGACCGTAGAACATATAGCCACTCTGGCTCGTATTGGCATCACTCCAGAAGAATGTGAGCAGTACCAAGGAGAACTTTCACGAGTTCTTGATTTTGTAGATGAATTAAAGGCTTTTGAGGAAACAGCAGTGGTTAGTAAGGGGATTGTGAGAGCTACTACCAGGCCACGAGCTGATCAAGAACGTAATGCATTGCCTGAGGTGAGGGAGAAAATTATTGCTAATATGCCGCACACGAAAAATGGAGCCCTCACTGTCCGTAAAGTACTATGATTCGAGAACTTCATGAACAACTGATGAGTAAGACCAAAAGCGCGGAGCAGCTTGCTTTGGAGTACCTTGATCGTATCAAAGAGAAAGATAGTGAGATTGGAGCCTACCTCACAGTACTTGACCAAGAGGTAGTTTTGGCTCAGGCAAGAAAAGTTGATGAGAAGATAGCCCGAGGAGAAGCTATCGATCTTCTTGAGGGTATCCCAGGAGCTCTTAAGGATAATATTCTTTTGGCGGGAGTGCGAGCTACCGGAGGTTCTAAGATTTTAGATAATTATATTGCACCGTATGATGCCACAGTGACAGAAAGACTTCGTGAAAGCGGAGCTCTTATACTTGGTAAGACTAATATGGATGAGTTTGCTATGGGTTCTTCGACAGAGAACAGTGCTTATCAAATAACCAAGAATCCAAGAGATCTCAGTCGAGTCCCTGGTGGCTCATCTGGTGGCTCTGCAGCGACAGTAGCAGGGGAGATGGCAGTTTTTGCCCTTGGATCAGATACCGGAGGGTCTATTCGGCAACCGGCTTCTTTCTGCGGCATCGTCGGTATCAAACCAACATACGGAAGAGTTTCTCGTAGCGGTTTGATAGCTATGGCATCAAGCCTTGATCAGATAGGCACCTTCACCCAATCAGTAGAGGATGGGGCCATTGTTCTCTCTCGTATTGCGGGTGAAGATCCCTTAGATGCCACCAGTGCCCCTACACTTACGAACAAGCGTTTTGAAGATGAGTTGACGGGTGATATTAAGGGTGTGCGTATCGGTATTCCAGATGAATATATGAACACAGATCTTGATCCGGTCATTAAGACAGCTTTAGAAAATTCAATTGAGCAGTTACGTCAGCTTGGAGCAGAGATTGTGCCAGTCAGTTTACCTCATACCAAAATTGCTCTAGCGGTTTACTATGTCATCATGCCAGCAGAGGTAAGTTCTAATATCGCTCGCTTAGACAGTATTCGTTATGGTGTAGAGGCTGATACAGAAAGAGAAAACCTCCTTGATACTTATCTTAAGAATCGTCAACAAGGCTTAGGAAAAGAAGTTAAGCGCCGTATCATGCTGGGTACATACGCGCTTTCAGCGGGTTACTATGACGCCTATTATGGTAAGGCTCAGAAGGTTCGCGAACTTATTCGTGATGATTTTCGGAAAGTTTTTGAGACAGTGGATGTGCTTTTCACACCGACTACGCCGGAAGTAGCATTTCCGTTTGGAGCTAAAACAATTGATCCGCTGACGATGTATCTGTCAGATATTTTTACGGTAACGGCTAATCTTGCTGGCGTGCCCGCTATCTCATTACCTATTGGAGACAAAGATGGACTACCTATCGGTGGACAGTTTATCGCTAATTGGTTTGATGAAGAAGGTATGCTTCGAGTAGCACATGCCCTTGAACAAGCACTTAAGAAATAGTTTATGGAAATTGATCTCACAGCAATCTTTGCTGGTATCTTCGGGGGACTAGCTACTTTTTGGAAGACTTCTTTGTTAGTCGCTTTTCTGAAATTTTTCCTATTTGTTTATTGTGCTGTACTTTTTATAAATATCGTCCTCCTTTTTATGCACCGTAGTGTCGCGAGTGATTTGAGGCTGACTTTTTTCCAGACAAAGCGACCTTTTGCAAGACGCAGTACTCTTATCAAACGCTACGAAGCGATTCTTTCTCGACTGGAAAGCGGGAGTGAGTCTCAGTACAAAGCAGCGGTTATCGAAGGAGATGCTTTTGCTGATGATGTGTTGAAATCTATGAGTTACCATGGCGCCAACATGAAAGAACGCTTAGACAGTATCGCCCCATATCAGCTTGAGACCAAGGAGGATCTTGTAGAGGCTCACGCTCTTCGGAATCAGATCATCAATGACCCAGCCTTTAGTCTTAGCAAAGAGGCTGCTGAGGCAGCTCTAGATGCCTACAAGCGCTTTTTTGATGAAGTAGAGCTCTTTTCTTAGGGGCTGTTTTCCTGGTTGACATCCTGGGCTCTCTCTGGTATTCTGTACTCAAGAGAATATTCTACTAAAAGCCCTCGGGCTTTTTTTAAGACCTCAAAAATCACTTTATCTTTATGTCAAAATTGCTCAGTTTTTTACGAGAGGCTAAATCAGAGCTTTCTAAGGTGAACTGGCCAAATCGTGAGACCATTATTCGTTATACGATTATGGTCATAGTCATGAGTCTGGCAGTCTCTATTTTCCTTGGGAGCCTCGATTATTTTTTTAGCTATCTCGTAGAAACCTTTCTTTTGAAGTAACATTTTATATTTTATGGCAAAGCAGACACAGCATCATGGACGCGCTTGGTACGTACTTCACACCTACTCTGGTTATGAAGACAATGTAACCAGAAATCTCAAGCAGCGTATCGAATCAATGGATATGCAAGAGCTTATCTTTGACGTTTTAGTTCCTAAGGAAAAGAACATCAAGATCAAGGGAGGTAAGCGTATTGTAGTAGAGGAGCGTATCTATCCGGGGTATGTCTTGGTGGATATGATTGTGACTGATGCTTCTTGGTATGTAGTTCGTAACACGCCCAACGTCACCGGCTTTATCGGTCTTGGTACAACACCTACACCAATAGATCCAGCTGAAATTGAGAGTCTCAAGAAGCGTATGGGTGTAGCTGAGCCAAAATACAAAATTGATGTTCGCGTCGGCGACAGTGTCAAAATTGCAGACGGTCCTTTCAAAGACTTCGATGGTAAAATTCAGGAAGTTGATGATGAGAAGGGTAAGGTTAAGGTGCTAGTCTCTATTTTTGGGCGTGAAACACCAGTTGAGCTAGACTTCCTCCAGATCCGCAAGATGTAATGAACTTAAAGAAACTACACGTTTATGGCAAAGAATATTAAAGCAATGATCAAACTGCAGATTGAAGCCGGTAAGGCCAACCCTGCTCCACCAGTAGGTCCAGCCCTTGGTCAGCATGGACTCAATATTCAAGAGTTCTGCACCAAGTTTAACGACCAGACCCGTGATCGTATGGGTGATATTATCCCAGCGGAGATCACTGTCTATGAAGATCGTACTTTTGATTTTATCTTGAAGACCCCACCAGCCTCTGACCTGCTGAGGAAAGCTGCTAAGGTAACTAAGGGTGCTGGTAACCCACTCAAAGAAAAAGTTGGAAGCATCAGCCAAGACCAGTTGAGAGAAATTGCTGAAAAAAAACTCGAAGACCTGAATGCTAATGACGTAGAAGCAGCTATGAAAATCATCAGTGGCTCAGCTCGTTCAATGGGTATTAAAATTGATTAATAATTTATTTATTTGTGGGAGCCCGTCTATTTATATAGCCGAGGCGCTTGACCACGAACAAACATATGAAACACGGTAAGAAATACAGGGGAGTTGTAGAAAAACTCGAAGTTGATAAAGAATACAGCGTAGAAGAAGCCATTGCTTTTCTTAAGGCCAACCCAACAGCGAAGTTTGTTGAATCACTTGAAATTCACATGAAGTTGGGTATTAACCCAAAAAAATCAGATGAGCTGATTCGTGCGACAGCCATTCTCCCACATGGAACTGGACGGAGTCAAAAGGTAGCCGTAGTAACCAGCACTAAAGACAAAGAAGCTAAAGATGCAGGTGCTGATATTGTTGGTGCAGAAGACCTGATTGAAGATATTAAAACAGGTAAAGTGAATCCAGGTGTTGATTTTCAGGTATTGTTGGCTACTCCTGAGATGATGCCGAAACTGGCAGTTATTGCTAAGATTCTTGGACCAAAAGGCCTCATGCCAAGTCCAAAATCCGAAACAGTCACACCTAAGGTAGCCGAGGTGATCGATGCTCTGAAGAAAGGTAAGAAGGTCAGCTACAAGAACGATGACACCGCCAATCTTCACCAAATCATCGGAAAACTTTCTATGTCAGAAGCAGAGCTTCTCGAGAATTATCAAGCCTTCCGAGAAAGTGTCGATAAGTCCAAGCCAGAGGGTCTCAAGGGTCGCTTGATCCGCAATATGGTGATTACTTCTACCATGGGTCCAGGTCTCTCTATCAAGCTGTAAGCCTCAAAAAACCCGCTTAGTGCGGGTTTTGCTTTTGTAGAAGGGATTTGATATTGTTAGGGTAGTTTTTTAGTTTTTATTCGTAATCTTATAAGTTTTCACACAGCTATGATTCTTTCAGACAGGGACATCATCAAAGAACAAAAATCCGGCAATATCATTATCAAACCCTTTAAGAAGGAGTACGTACAGCCAGCGAGTATCGATATTCATCTTGATAAACACTTTTTAGTTTTTGATACCAGTAAGAATTTCGTTATTGATCCAAAAGAGCCGACTAAGGAGCTAATGAAGCCAGTAGAGATTGCTCCTAACGAACCATTTATTCTTCATCCGCAAGAATTTGCGCTAGGCTTGATTCTAGAAGTTACGGGTGTCTCTGATAAACTGGTTGGCCGCCTGGAAGGCAAGAGCTCTCTTGGCCGTCTCGGTCTGATCATCCATACCACGGCCGGGTATCTTGATCCGGGCAATAGTCTCAAGATGACTCTCGAGCTCTATAACGCGGGGCGTCTTCCGATTAAACTCTACTACAAGATGGCAATTGGTCAGATGGCATTCGAGTACCTCTCTTCGCCCTGTGATCGTCCGTATGGCTCCAAGGGCCTTAATAGTAAATACTTTGGTGATACCAAACCAGTAGCTTCGAAGATGAGTCTCAACTATACCAAGAAGAAAAAGTAAGAGAGGTTTTGTCAAACTGAAATTTCAAAGGCCGGCACACATGGGAGTGGCCGGCCTTTTGGTTGGATATTTATCCTTTCTTGATTTCACATGTTCCCGCTTGCGTCATGACGATGACGCGCTTGAACAGTGGCTGAAAGACAGTCTTCAGATAGCTCACAGCACCTTGGTTAGCTTTTTCGAGAATACCACTTTTGCAAGCAGCAGCACGAATGCGCATGTCACCTTCTTGACGGAGCTGTGTCTCCAGATGGGGATCATGTGATGCCCAAAACCCCTTTCTGCTTTTTAGCACCTCCGTCAAACGATTGTTTTGACTGACGGAAATGATATGAGGCGGAGCGAGATGAATGGTGAGGATATCGCCACGGATCTCATAAGGATGATGGCCATCAAAACCAGCGCGGACGTCACCGACCACCTGGATTTTCATGCTTTCCCAATCGAAGTAACCCGGCCGATCACCACTCACTGAAGTGGTGACGTTTTCGGCAATAGCTGTTTGAAGTTCCACCTTCTCGAGCATGGCCTGAATGACCGTTGGACTGATTGTGATTTTGGTCGTGTTTTCCGACAGCACCTTGGGATCACTGATCTGTGATCCGAGCAGGGCAGCGCCGCAAAGAGCACTAATGCTAAGAACAACTTTATGTATATTCATAGTGAAGTAGCCTTGTGTAAGGGGATGAGAATCCCCAGCTGCAAGAAAGCTTCACTCCCAGTTTGGTAGGCATCCCTTAAGGATACTCTCTACACCAAACCGTTTATTATACTCTTATTTTCATTTTTTGTCAAGAGGTGGAGACTCTTATAGCCGAGTGAGGCAGTATTTGCTAAGCTATCTATATACTTCTTAACCAACAACGTAATGAAGCAATATTTGGATTTACTCAGCCACATCATGGAAACGGGTAATGATAAGGGGGATCGAACTGGGACAGGTGCGCGAAGTGTTTTTGGGTATCAGATGCGTTTTGATCTGAGTAAAGGATTTCCACTGCTTACGACCAAGAAATTGCCCTTCAATATGATTGCCAATGAGTTACTTTGGTTCTTAGCTGGCAGCACCAACATCCAACCACTTTTGAAGAACAACGTACATATTTGGGATGAGTGGCCATACAAAAGCTATCTGATGCAGAATGGCCTTGCTGTACCTAAGACAGATTCACCGGAATGGAAAGAAGGTATTCAGGCCTTTACGAAACAAATATTAGAAGATGATGCTTTTGCCAAAGAATATGGAGAACTGGGACCAGTCTATGGCTACCAGTGGCGCAACTGGCCAGCTCCAGATGGGCGCCATATTGATCAGATACGAGAAGTGGTAGAACAAATCAAGAACTCACCAGATTCTCGGCGAATGATTGTTTCGGCTTGGAATGTCGCTGATATACAAGAGATGACTAAGAGTGGTTTACCACCTTGTCATTGTTTATTTCAGTTTTACGTGGCTAATGGAAAATTGTCATGTCAATTGTATCAAAGGAGTTGCGATACTTTCTTAGGAGTTCCTTTCAATGTTGCTTCTTACTCGCTTCTGACGATGATGTTAGCTCAGGTGTGTGATCTTCTGCCGGGTGAATTTGTGTGGACGGGAGGAGATGTCCATCTCTACAGTAATCATTTTGAGCAAGTCGCCACTCAGCTTGAGCGTACCCCCAAAGAACTGCCAACATTGTGGATTAACCCTGAAGTCAAAGACATTTTTAGTTTTACAATTGAAGACTTCAGGCTTGAGAATTACAACCCTGATCCGAGCATCAAAGCTCCTATTGCGGTTTAGGGATACTAATCCGCCAGCAGGCGGGTTTTTGTTTTTCCTGCGTAAGTCAGCTATAATACAGAAATGAATCAACCAAGAATAAGCCTTATTTCAGCCATTGCGGAGTCCAATCGGGCGATTGGTAAGAACAACCAGCTTCTCTGGGATATTAAGGCTGATATGGATCATTTTCGTACGCTCACTACGGGACACGCTGTCATTATGGGTGAGAAAACTTTTCACTCCATCGGAAAAGCTCTTCCCAAGCGCATTAATATTGTGTTGACAGATAACCGGGAATTTGAAGCAGAGAATGTTTTAGTAGGCTATAGTATCGATGAAGTCTTAGAGCTTGCTCGACTGCATGAGACTGAAGAAGTTTTTGTTATCGGTGGTGGAAGTATCTATACTCAATTTCTCCCCTTAGCCTCCAGGTTGTATTTGACGTTGGTAGCAGGAGAATTCGAAGCAGATGTCTTTTTTCCAGAATACAGTGAGTTTGCACGGGTGGTAGCAGAAGAGAGCGGTGAGGAAGGTCAATACAAATTTCGTTTTGTCACGTTAGAAAAAAATTAATCATACACACATATGGCAATAGTGATTGGGGTAACTGGTGAAATGGCATCAGGTAAAGATACCGTAACTGAGTATCTTGTGGCTCGATATGGTGCGAAGAAATATCGTTTTTCGGATATTCTCCGTAGTATTCTGGATCTTCTTTATATCCCCCAGACACGTGAGAGTTTGACTAAGCTTTCCATTCTCTTGCGTCAGGGTTATGGCGACGATTTGTTGGCTCAGGTCATCGAGAAACGCGCCCAGGCTGATAAGGATCATCCGCTCGTGGTCATTGATGGTATTCGCCGTTATCAAGATGTAGCTCACTTTAATCATTTGGATGGATTCACCCTTTGGTATGTAGATGCCTCATTTGAGACCCGTTTTGAACGCCTCACTATGCGCACTCAGAATGTGGATGACAGCACTAAGACAGAAGAAGAATTTCGTGCCGAACATGAACTGGAAACTGAAAAAGGGGTACCAGCCCTTAAGGAGCATGCCAATGAGATTATCAAGAACGAAGGTCTTCTTGATGAATTGCATCGTAAGGTAGATAGTTTGATGGAGAAGATGGGAGTTAACTAAGAGTGATTCTATGGTAAAAGGAAAATTGATTGTCATTGATGGTCTTGATGGTGCAGGAAAGGCAACTCAGGCAAAACTACTTGTCGAAAGGCTTAAAAAAGAGGGGAGAAAGGTAGTTACCATGGATTTCCCTCAGTATGAGAATAATTTCTTTGGCAAGCTTATTGGTGAGTGTTTGGCCTCCAAACATGGAGACTTTTTACATCTTTCACCGCACATAGCATCCGTTTTGTATGCGGGCGATCGTTTTGAAGCTTCTGTGAAGATTCGCAAATGGCTAGATCAAGGAAAATACGTGGTACTTGATCGCTATGTAAGTGCTAATCAAATCCATCAAGGAGGAAAAATTAAACAAGTCAAAGCGCGTAAAAAGTTTCTTCAATGGCTCAATATCTTAGAGTACGAGGTTTTTAAAATTCCTCGACCAGATAAAGTTATTTTTCTCGATGTGACGCCCGATGTAACTCGTGAAATGCTTACCCTACAAGTGAATAAGCGAGATAAGAAATCATATCTTGGTAAGAATGCTAAGGATATTGTGGAGGAGAGTATGGAGTATATGATACAAAGTAGAGTTTCTGCTTTGTGGATAGCTCGCACCGAGAAAAATTGGACGAAGATTAATTGTATTAAGAACAAGACCATTCTTCCTCGTGAGGTTATTGCTGAGAAGATTTATCAGGCAGTGGTGGTTAAATAAAAAATATGAAACTGGCAATCAAAAAACTCGATCCAGAAGCCAAGCTACCAGAACGTGCTCACGCTAGTGACGCAGGCTTAGATCTATTTACCCTTGAAGAGGGTACACTGGAAAGGTACGAGACAAGAGTTTTTCGTACGGGTATCGCTATGGCTATTCCCGAGGGTCATGTAGGTCTTATCTGGGACAAGTCTGGCCTAGCCACGAAGCACTCACTTACCTGTCTGGGCGGGGTAATAGACGCAGAGTATCGAGGGGAGATTATGCTTATGCTCGCCAACCTTGGAACAGAAGCCTATACTATTACTAAACACCAAAAAATTGCCCAGATGCTCATCCAAAAAATGGAACTACCAGTTATTGAAGAAGTAGTTGATCTTGATGATACCGAACGAGGAGAGAGAGGTTTTGGCAGTACAGGAACACACTAAAAGATTATGGCCAAATATACACCAGTCATTGGAATGGAAGTGCATGTCGAGCTTGGAACAACATCCAAGATGTTTTGCGGTTGTAAAAATGGTCTTGGGCTTGAAACAGAGCCAAACATTCATATTTGTCCAGTTTGTACGGGTCAACCAGGTAGTCTGCCGGTTCCAAACAGGGCCGCTATTGAAAGTGTACAGCGGGTTGGACTGGCGCTGAACTGTACCTTACGATCAAATAGTAAATTTGACCGTAAGAACTATTTTTATCCAGATCTCCCTAAGGGCTATCAGATTTCTCAGTACGATGAACCATTTTGTGAAGAGGGGACTATAGAGGTTAATGGTAAAACATTTCGTATTACTCGTATTCACATGGAGGAAGACACAGGGAAACTCACTCATGCTAGTGGAGGTGATACCTTGGTAGATTACAATCGAGCTGGAGTCCCCTTGATGGAGTTAGTGACTGAACCAGATTTTGAGAGCGGAGCAGATGCTAAGGCTTTTTGTCAGACCCTTCAGCAGATACTTCGTTACCTTGAGGTGTCTGATGCGGATATGGAGAAGGGCCAGATGCGTTGTGAGGTGAATATTTCTCTCTATAAAGAAGGTGAAGATAAACTCTCTGGTACCAAAGTAGAAGTCAAAAACCTCAACTCCTTCCGAGTAGTAGAGCGTACCATCGAATATGAAATCAAACGTCAAACAAAGGCCTTAGAAACCGGGGAGCCAATCATTCAAGAAACTAGGGGTTGGGATGAGAACAAAGGCGAGACTTTTGCTCAACGCAAGAAGGAATCAGCTCATGATTATCGTTACTTTCCAGAGCCAGACATTTTACCCTTTGAGTTTACCGAAGAGTACTTTTCCGAACTCCGAGCTACTCTTCCTGAGTTGCCACTAGCTAAGAGTAAGCGTTTCATAGAGCAGTATGGACTAAGCCAAGATGATGTGACCCTTCTTGTTGAAGATAAACACTTTGCTGCTTTCTTTGAGGCAGTAGTGAGTGAACTTGAAGAGAAGAAACAATCAGGAGAACTAGCAAGCGATATTGAACGTGCCCGAAAACTAGCCGTGAACTATCTCTTAACAGAGCTGCGTAAACACCTCTATGAGGCTAGTCAAACAATCCGTGACATTCCAATCACTGCTGAGAACTATGCAGAATTTATTGCCATTGTTGCTGATGGTAAGATAAACTCGAGTGCAGCTCAGACAGTTCTTCTTGAGATGTATAGTGGCAGTGATGGCGATACAGATCCATCACATATTATTGATAGACTCAATCTGGGTCAGGTCAACGATGCCGAAGCTCTGGAACAGGCTGTGGCTAATGTGATGACTGCCAATGAACAATCAGTGATAGATTATAAAGCTGGTAAAGAAAATGCTCTTAAGTTTTTGATGGGTCAGGTGATGAAAGAAACCAAAGGTAAGGCTAACCCACAGATGGTCCAAGAAATGCTCAAAGAAAAACTCTCCTAAAAGGAGAGTTTTTTGACTTCCTTTTTGCTTAATGATAGGTTTACCTAGTCCTTCAGGGAAAGGTATTATTATGAAAAAACAGATGGTGAGAGTGGGTCAAGCCACTCGATCTCAGAGGGTTATCCTTTCGGGAGAACTGGCAGCTCTACTTAACCCAGAACCTTCACGGGAAGCTCTAGCAAAAATCAGCAGACTTGAATGTGCTAGCCGTCAAGCAACATTCAGGCTCAGAAATATCAAGCTAGGCTGATCGGTGGAGGGAGAATTAAATGAAAACCCCGGGATCAGCGATCTCGGGGTAGTTTTTATAAGAATTTTGTGGCCTCACTTGCATCTTTGATCCAGTTAATCTTCCAACCTTGAGTTTCCATGCGTTTAAGCCAGGTCATCTGACGCTTACTGTAACGAAGAATCTCGCGGAGAAGCTCTATCTCCATGTCATTACGCTTCATTTTTTTCTGGAGAAACAAGGCAATGTATTTGTATTCCAAGCCCAAAGCCTCGAGGCGTTTGTAGCTTACACCGTCCTTTTGAAGACGTTCTACCTCTTGAACCATACCTAGTTTAAAGCGTTCTTTGAGACGATGACGAATTTTGATCTCCAATTTTTTCTTATCGGGATTGAGAGCAAGGATAGTATAGTCTTCGTTTTTAATTTTGACATGATCAGCGGGTGGCACCTTGCCAAGTACTTCTATAATCTCAAGAGCCCGAATAAGACGAAGAGGATTCTTGCGATCAATGGTTTGGGCTCGTTCTGGATCTTTTTCTTTTACCATTTCGTAGAGTTCATCTACAGAGTAGTGTGAAAGTTTCTCGCGGAGCTCTGGGTTAGGTTTGACCCCAGGGAAAGACTGATGCTCCATGTAGGCCTGAATCCAAAATCCCGTCCCACCACAAAATAGAGGTGTTTTACCAGCTCTACGAATAGTTGCTTCAGCAACTTTGGCATCACGGAGAAAATCGGTTACATTGTAGTCAGTAGTGGGTAGAGCAATATCAATAAGGTGGTGCTTGGC
Organism: uncultured Bdellovibrionales bacterium; assembly: GCA_964594215.1. GTDB lineage: Bacteria > Patescibacteriota > Minisyncoccia > Moranbacterales > UBA1568 > UBA1568. The sequence goes on from CAZQLN010000006.1 coordinate 35,521, forward strand.
TTGTTTTTGTTCAGACTTAGTGACCTTACCACTTCCTATATCCATACCACGATAAACCTGTCGACTATCAACTGAGATAATCTCCCCACCAATTTTGCGGGCAATTTCAATAGCTAAAGCCGACTTACCAGAAGCCGTAGGACCGAGAATAACAATAGTTTTAGAGACATTTTCCATACCCAGCACTACAATTTTGATAAGCTTTTTAAGCTTAAGGCCAAGTGTAGTTTAATAATAATTCCTTATAAAAAACTCTCTTTTTAAGTTTTTCTATTTCCCACCATACAATCAAAATTGTAGTGCTGGGCATAGGAGGGAAGTGTGGCATACTTTTGCCTTTTGGTAAAGGCAGGAGGTTTACCCTAGCTCACTTCCTTGACTCCAGAAACAGCTTTGATTTGGGCAATGAGGGCATCTGTACGAGTCACTGAAAAAGCTGTCTGAATACTTTGACCAGAAATAGTGACAGAAACCTTTTCTTTGCCGAGAGGAGCCTTTTTAAGAATCTGAGAGAGCTCTTCAATAACTGTTCCTGGCGCCTGTGAGTCGATAGCCACTTCAAGAGCATTCTTAGTAAGAGCCGCTCGGCTGGCTACGTCTTTAGCAATAGTTTCTCTGGTGGCTTCTTGGCGGTTAAACTGAGTGAGAGTTTCTGGTCGCATTTTCTCACCACCTTCGGCGATGATGCGGATAGAGCCATCTTTTTGGTTGACCTTGATATGCATGAGAATAAGTTCATCTTCAACCCAGAGGGCCTCTGTGTTTTCAGCAGTCTTACCAAAAACCAAAGCTTCAGTTTGTCCAGTCATATCTTCGATACCAACGAAAAACATAGTACTGCCAGTTTTAGTCAGGACTCTACGAACCTTGGTAATAACTCCACCAATAGTGACACTCCGACCAGGGGTTATTTTTTCGAGTTGTGATATGGGAACGGCCCGGACATTAAGATACTCTTGATACTCAGCTACGGGGTGGTCACTGACATAGAGACCAAGAAGCTCTTTTTCCCAGGCGAGACGCATTTTTTTGGTAGCTGCCTCCGCCTGACTGAGGACGATTTTACTTTCTGGGAGGGGCATATCACCGAACAAGCTATTCGTATGGTTTTCAAGAAGAGATTTACTATTTTTTGAGTGTTTAAGGATAGCATCGGCACTTTCAAGAAGTTGATTACGTTCACCAAAGCTATCGAAAGCTCCAACTTTGATGAGGGCTTCGACTGATTTTTTGTTCAGATCCTTGGTCTGGACGCGCTCGGTGATAGATTCAAGGGTTTGATATTTTCCATTGCGCTTGCGTTCCTCGACAATCTCCTGAGCCACTACATGGCCGACATTCTTGACGGCATTGAGTCCAAAACGAATACGACCACCGGTAGGGTGATTCTCTTCTGGCACTACTGCGAATTCCTCAAAACTTTCATTGACATCAGGCGGTAGTACTTCGATACCCATCTCGCGTGCCTCATGAACCTCAATAGCGACACGCTCGATATTGCCCTGATCACTAGTAAGAAGAGCGGCCATGAACTCACTTGGGTAGTGGGCTTTGAGATAGGCAGTTTGATATCCAATAAGGGCGTAACATGCTGCGTGAGAGCGGTTAAAACCATAACCAGCAAATGGTTCAATGAAGGAGAAAACTTTTTCACCGATGGTCTTTCCGACACCGGTAGCGATACAGCCCTCAACAAATTTCACTTTTTGTTCATCTACCAGTTCTTTGATCTTTTTACCTACTGCCTTACGAAGTACATCAGCTTCACCAAGAGTAAAACCGGCAAGATCACGGGCAATCTGCATCAATTGTTCTTGATAAACAGCCACCCCGTAGGTATTTTCCAGAATTGGTTCAAGGATAGGGTGGAGGTATTTAACTTCGAGAGTTCCATGTTTACCACCGATGAAATCGGGGATATATTCCATCGGACCAGGTCGGTAGAGAGCTACCATCGCAATGATATCTTCGAATACGGTTGGCTTGAGCTGTTTGAGATAGCGTTTCATACCAGCGCTTTCGAGCTGGAAGATGCCGGTAGTGTGTGCATCTTGGAGGAGTTTGTAGGTGAGAGCGTCATCAAGAGGGATATCTTCAATATTTATTTCTATGTTGCGAGTTTTTCTAACAATACGGAGAGTATTTTGGATGATGGTTAAGTTCTTGAGACCCAAGAAGTCCATCTTAAGGAGGCCAATCTTCTCGACAGCGTTGGCCTTGGTACTGGCAGCATATTGGGTTACCACTCCCTCACGAGAACCAGAGACACGTTGGAGGGGAGTATATTCAGTAACTGGTTCTTCGGTAATAACCACTCCACAGGCATGCATAGAAGCATGGCGACAAAGTCCCTCCACGGTCATGGCGGCGTCAATTAGTTTTTTGACGTCACTACTACTTTCATACCAGTTACTGAATTCAGGCACTTCATCAAGAGCTTTCTTGATGGAGGTAAACATAGGAATCATCTTTGAGGTCTTATCACAAATATCGTAGGGATAACCGAGAGCGCGGCCAACGTCACGAATAGCGGCGCGAGCAGCCATAGTTCCAAAGGTGATAATCTGAGCAACATGGTCATTACCGTATTTAGAACGAACATAGTTCAACACATCATCACGACGGTTATCAGCGAAGTCCATGTCTACATCGGGCATGGAGATACGTTCTGGATTGAGGAAACGTTCGAAAAGCAAGTTGTACTTAATAGGGTCAAGATCAGTGATTCCGGTAAGATAGGCAACAAAAGAACCAGCTGCGGAACCACGACCAGGACCGACCACAACACCATTGTCTTTAGCCCAATTGACGAAGTCTTGGACGATCAAGAAGTATGAAGCGAAACCGGTACTCTCGATGATAGAGAGCTCATATTCTAGTCGAGTGTGGTGTTCTTCGGTAAGGACCGAAGCGTCGGGATAGCGTTTAGCAAGGCCCTTATCACAGAATTCACGAAGGAGTTGGTCGGCAGTTTTGTTTTCAGGTAAAGGAAACGAAGGAAGATGATTTTCTCCCGTTTGCAATTTGAAGTGAACTCGTTCTGCGATTCGCTCGGTATTAGTAATAGCTTCTGGAATAGCTTCGAAAAGCTTATTCATTTCTTCAGAAGAACGAAACGATAGATCGAGACTACGCATGCTGAAGCGTTCATGATCAGTTACCTTTTTGTTATCTCGGATACAGAGAAGAATATCCTGAATCTCAGCATGCTCTCGTTTGATGTAATGGACGTCGCAGGCAGCGACTAAGGGGATACCAGTCTCTTGAGAAATTTGAATAAGACCTTGATTAACAGTAATTTGATTTTCGTTATCAAGATGTGGACCAAGTTCGAGGAAAAAATTATCTCGCCCAAACAAAGCGTCATATTCAAGAGCAATTTCTTTGGCACGTTCATAATTACCATAAAGCAGTTCTGAAGGCACCTCGCCTTGGAGTGAGCCAGACAGAGCAATAAGGCCCTCACGGTGTTCTTTGAGAAGTTTTTTATCAGCTCGTGCCTTATAGTAAAAACCTTCAAGCTGGGCTATAGAAATAATTTTCATCATGTTCTTGTAACCAGCTTCATTTTCTGCGAGAAGGACGAGTTGGTGACGACGACGATCCTCGGCAGTGTTATTCTTGCTGTAGAGATCTTTACAGACAAAGATTTCTGTCCCAATAATGGCCTTAATACCGTATTCTTTTGCCTTGATATAAAACTCGACCGCTCCATACATAGCACTCGTATCAGTGAGAGCAAGAGCCTTCATGCCAAGAGCTTTAGCTTCATCGAGAAGATCCTCTATTTTTGGAAGAGCGGTGAGGAGTGAGTAGTGAGAATGGGTATGTAGATGGACGAAAGACATAGAAATTTTAGGGTCAAATAAAAACCGCCTCGGAAAATGCGGTTATTCTAAAAAATAAGTGTGAGAATTCATAGGTTTGAGTTCCCTCAGTAGCCAGGGACTTGCCTATGGCATATGCAGGGAAATTTATAGACTCATTATAGCAGAGTAAAAGCGCTTGCCAAAATGCGCTATACTGAGGGTATGAAACTCCCAACTTTCAATAAAGAACGAGCCTGTCGAGATGATCTGAAAATGCTTCCGGTCGGTGTCGATGAAGCGGGTCGTGGTCCACTAGCTGGGCCAGTAGTAGCCTCCGCAGTGGTTTATAAGGATATTGGTTTTGAGATACCACTTTCTTTGGTAAAAGAGTTTGCATTGATTCGTGATTCGAAAACTCTTTCAGAAAAACAACGTGAACAAGCCTTTGCATTAGTTCAAGAACATTTTTATGTTGGAATAGGTATAGTGAGTGCTGAGACTATTGATAGAGTCAATATTCTTCAGGCCACCTTTCTTGCTATGAAGGGAGCTCTTTCTGATCTTAAGCGACACCTGCCTAAGGATGCCGCCGAACTTCATCTGCTTCTTGATGGTAATCAGTTACTCCCAAGTTATAGTAGTTCACAAGAGGCAGTAGTTTCTGGTGATAGTGAAGTGCGCTCTATTGCAGCGGCCTCTATTATCGCTAAGGTGACTCGAGATCATATGCTTGACGAATATGAGAGCCTCTATCCGCAGTACGGCTTTGCCAAGCACAAGGGCTATGGCACCAAGGTTCATATGGACGCTCTTAGGAAGTATGGTCCAACACCTATCCATCGACTTTCGTTTAAACCGGTCAAATTAGCATTACCAGAAAATGCCAATAGACGCTTCGAGCGAGACTTAAAACCCAAACGGGGCAGCAGGGTTGCTAAAAGTCAGTAAGCGTGTTACATTGTGGATGTTACATTTTTAGATTTTTTACTGTTATGGCGCTCCCAAAGCAAAGACATACCCGTCACCGTCGAGATCGTGCTCGCAAACAATACGATGTAGAACTCCAAAATACCGCTACCTGTCCTAAATGTGGTGCCCGTGTCATGACTCACCGTGCCTGCAAGGAATGCGGTACGTACAAGGGAAAAGAAGTGGTGAAAAAAGCAGCTCCTAAACTTAAAAAAGTGTCTGCTTCAGCATAGCGTTAGCAAGACATCTACCTATCTTTCAAACAGCTAAATCGTTCTTTTCAAAAACAAAACCATGGCCAATAGACACCTTCAGCGCTCAATCGCTATGCAAACCCTTTTTGAATGGGATTTTAAGGGTCAGCATAATGATCAGTCACGAGAAATACTGGCAAGAAACATGGTAGAGTTTGCTCCTGGTATCGAGGATACTCTTTTTGCTGAACATCTTATCGAGGGCACCTTGCGAGAACAGAAAACCATCGATGCTCTGATTGTAAAATGTGCCCCCGAATGGCCACTCGAGCAAGTGACGGTGATGGATAGAAATATCCTGCGTTTGGGTATCTATGAGCTTATGTTTGGCAAATACGACGAAGTACCTCCGAAGGTCGCTATCAATGAAGCGATTGAACTTGCAAAGTCGTTCGGAAGTGATGCTAGTCCACGTTTTGTAAACGGTGTGCTGGGGACCATCTATCGTGAAATGGGTGAGCCTATGAAAGATGATGTCTCCGAGAATCACAAACATTCAGAAGAAAAGAAGACAAAGACTGTCCCGGAGGAGGTTCCAAAGAGTAAACCTGCTGAACTGAAAAAAACTCTAGTTAAAAAAACTGTAGCCAAAAAAACATCAACCAAGAAAACGCCGACTAAAAAAGTAGCTACCAAAAAATAATTTTCCAAACAAGTTCGCTCTTTCTTGAGCGACTTTTATTACAAGTATTTCTGTGTATGAGTAAACAAGTTGACACACAAGGTCTCGGACTCACTCTCAAGATCACTATTGGCAAGGCTGACTTATATCACGAGGCTTTGACTCATCGTTCGTATCTCAATGAGCATCGAGACTATGCCTATCCTCATAATGAGCGTCTCGAATTTCTCGGCGATGCTGTTTTGGAGTTGGTAGTCACACGCTATCTTTTTGATAGTCTTCCCAACCCAGAAGGTGAACTGACGAGTTTTCGAGCAGCTTTGGTCAATGGTGAGATGCTTTCCAAGATAGGTAAAGAAATTGGTATTGAACAATTCCTTCTCATGAGTCGTGGTGAAGCCAAGGATACTGGCCGAGCCCGAAGTTATCTGATTGCCAATGCTGTCGAAGCTCTTATCGGGGCTATCTATCTAGATCAAGGCTACGATGCTGCAGGAGACTTTATTTCCAAGCATATCCTCTCTCGTATCACTGAAGTGATGGAGCAGGGTCTGTATACCGATCCAAAGAGCCATTTTCAGGAAATGGCGCAGGAAAAAATGGGCATTACCCCTAACTATGGAGTACTTCGTGAATGGGGGCCAGATCATGATCGTCATTTTATTGCCGGTGTATTTCTTGATGAAGAGTTGGTTGCTGAAGGGGAGGGAAATAGTAAACAAGAAGCTCAGCGTGAAGCCGCCAAGAAGGCGCTCGAAGTAAAAGGTTGGTAATAGGAAATCTTCAAAAAGCTTTTTTTTCCTAAGAATATTGGGTATACTAAAGTAGAAGCTCACTTTAATGAGGGTATTTTTTGAATTTTTTCATGTATCTCAAGAAAGTAGAAATTAGTGGATTTAAATCCTTCGCCAATAAGACGGTGTTGGATTTTTCACCGAGTCTTGAAGCGGGCGCTGGTGCTGTGCGGACCATTACAGCTATCGTTGGACCAAATGGTAGTGGTAAGTCGAATGTCGCTGATGCAATCAGATGGGCTATTGGTGAGCAGTCAGCTAAGAATCTTCGTGGCAAGAAATCTGAGGATGTTATTTTCGCCGGGACAGACCAAAAGGGGCGCATGGGGAGTGCTTCGGTTACCCTCTTTTTTGATAACAGTGACAAGCGTATCCCTATTGAATTTAGTGAAGTGTCTATTACTCGTAAGGTGTACCGAAGTGGTGAAAGTGAGTATCTCATCAATGGATCTCGCGTAAGATTGCTGGATATTGTAGACCTCCTGGCTAAGGCTGGTATTGGTCGCGATAGCTACTCAGTTATTACTCAGGGTATGAGCGACGCTACGCTTCAGGCTACTCCATTAGAACGACGCAGTATCTTTGAGGATGCTGCTGGAGTGAAGCAGTATCAAATAGAGAAAGAACGTTCACTTAGAAAGCTCGCTAACACCGAAGAAAACATGGTGCGAGTAGAGTCACTTCTGCGTGAAATAGAGCCTCATCTCAAGGGCCTTAAACGTCAGGCAGAAAAAGCTTCTCAGGGTAAAGATGTGGCACGGACACTTCATGAAAAACAACTCCTTCTTTACGGGTATCTGTGGAAGTCATTTGAAGGTGAACGGAGTACTGTTCTTGTGGAGCGTGAAGAGCTTCAGAAGAGTGTTTTTGAATTAGAGGTTACCACCAATACGCTTTCCCAAGACCTTACCAACCTGCGCAGCGAACTTGAGGGAGAAGAGATGGAACAAGCGCTTACGAGAGAGCTCGATACTCTTCGTGCGGAACAGAATGATTTAGAACGTAAACAGAGTCTTCTTGCTGGTAAAATAGAGCTAGAACGTGAACGTCAGAAGGAAGAGGAGGTAGTGCGGACGATTCCGGTAGATTTGCCGTATATCCAAAAAGCCCTTAGAGATATTCAAGTTGAACAAGAGGCTCTACTTCAGAGTATTATCAAGTGTAAGAGTTTAGATGAGCTCAAGGCGCTGCAAGCTCAAGCGAAGTCTATTAAGACAAAACTTGAAGAACTCGATCATAAAGCTGAGGCTGGGAGCGTGAAGGAAACAAAGACTATTAGTCTCCCAGTTGCCGAAAAAGAGGCAAGCGATGGGCGTATCCACGAATATCAGAGTGAGTTAGAAGCTTATCTGAAGCGTTTCCAGCAAATCAAGAAAGATATCGAAACTCGAGAGAACCAAATCAAGATGGAGCGCGAGACTACGAAGAGTAAACGAGAGGCTTTTTTCCTCAAAGAAAAGGCTTGGCGCGAGGGAGAGATGCTCCTAGCTCAAAAGAAAGATGCCTTAAATGATGTAAAAGTACGTTTGGCTCGAGTAGAGGTACGCGAAGAAGATCTCACCAAACTTGTCTTAGAGGAACTTCATACATCAGTGGATACCTTGGAATATGATGGTACGCCAGTAGATCGCGAGAAACTCGAACGTGAAATTGCGCGACTGAAAGTAGAAGTAGAGCATATCGGAAGTATTGACCCAGAAGTGGTCAAAGAATATGAAGAAACTGAGGAGCGCTATACCTTCCTCTCACATGAGTCCAGTGACTTACGACAGGCGATAACAAGTCTCGAGACAGTGGTTGGTGAAATGGATCAGAAAATAGAGACGGCCTTCAAAAAAGCTTTTCACGAAATTCAAAAACAGTTCAGTGAGAACTTCAAGATTATTTTTGGTGGAGGAAAGGCGGATCTTTCACTTACGACCATCCAAAAAAAGAAACGTGGCAATACTGATGAAGAAAACGAAGATATAGATGAGGAAGCAGTTGTAGAAACTCAGACCGGTATTGAGATAGCTGCTTGCCCGCCGGGTAAGAAAATCACAAACCTTTCTATGCTTTCAGGAGGGGAGCGTTCACTCACTTCATTAGCATTATTGTTCGCTATTATTTCCTATAATCCACCACCATTTGCCGTACTTGATGAAGTAGAGGCAGCTCTTGATGAGGCTAACTCTCGCCGTTTTGGCAAGATGCTTCGTGAATTGTCGAAACACACTCAGTTCATCGCGATTACCCATAATCGGGAAACTATGGCTCAAGCAAGCCTTCTTTATGGAGTTACCATGGGAGCTGATGGTATTTCGCAGCTTCTCTCGGTGCATTTGGATGAATTGCCGAAAAAAGGTTAGTAGCACTTGTTGCTTGACCAATTTTGTCAAAAAGCCTTAGGATAAAGACAGTTGTTTGGACGGGAGAAATCCTCATGGGGATTCAAGAAAAAGTTGCTTCCCTAGAGGAAGTAGCCGCCTATTGTCGCGAATATCGCTTGAATGGTAAGAGAGTAGTGCTCACCTTTGGAGCCTATGACATTATCCATCCAGGACATGTTTTGTATCTTGAGAAGGCCCGTGCATTTGGGGATGTGCTCATTGTACGAGTGACAGACGATGCTACGGTGCGTCAGTCGAAGGGACCAGAGAGACCCATTAACAAGGATGAAGATCGTGCAATGGTGGTTGCTGCTTTTGAGTCTGTAGGACACGTCATTATTTTTAACGAAGAAGACTGTGTTCTTATAGAAGCTTTTCAGCCAGATGTCTGTGTTTATTCACAAACGTCCAAGAAAACCATGAACGATAGATTGAGTCAGCAGGCTCTAGTAGCGGCGCAGGGAGGGGAGATTGTTTGTTTGACAGAGCTCTTTGAGCGTCACACATCCGATATTATTCAGGAGATCAGGGCGTCGGAAAAAAGTGAGTACTGAATCAGGTGACTGCGAGGGTTGTATGCTAAACTGTGTTTAGTGTACAACCTATTTTTTATGCGTGTTTACGAACCAAAGAGAGCTTTGTATAGAAAAGAGATGTCCAAGCCAAGAACTTGTCAGTTTTGTGATAAAAAGATTCTTAAGCAACAGGGTTGTCCTTCATTAGAGACAGCATTTTGGCATGTAATAGTATCATCCTATCCTTACTTGGATGGTAATGTCATGATTATTCCCAAAAGACACGTAGAATTTGTAGAGGCTTTATCAGAGGGAGAGTGGACTGACTTACAGTTTATTCTGAAAAACACACAGTCCCGTTTGGGTGAGATCTTCCAAACAAAGGACTTCAATATAGCTCTCAATATAGGTAAGAACTCAGGAGCTTCTATCAAACATTTGCATTGGCAAGTCATACCACGGCCGAGAGTATTGAATCAAAATAGTCTCAATGTCATGGCTGATTTGCATCTTATTACCCTTGCAGATCAGGATTTGAAGAAAAAGATCGAAAATAAAGTAGAGAATCGTAAAAGAGGGTAAATATTTGATGAGTAAGCTTGATCAGCCTCATGGGGTTGACGTCAATCAAAAAAGGCATTATAGTAATCTTTGTATCCTCCTCGGCCTTATGACGTATGTAAGGCTATAGGTGCACAAGTATATCTAAATTCGACTACGTAAAAAATATGTTGATCATCCGTTTCAACCGTACTGGCAAGAAAAACCGTGTCTCTTATCGTTTGGTACTCCAAGAGAAAACTAAAGCTCCTGGTAAGCGTCATGTTGAAATTCTTGGGAGTCATGATCCTCACACGAAGACTACTATCCTTAAGAAAGAGCGTATTTTGGAATGGCTCAAACAAGGAGTTCAGACCTCAGATGTAGTTCACAACCTGCTTCTTCGTGAAGGTTTAATTGAGGGTAAAAAGATTGCCCGTAAAATGCCTCGTCCAGTTGTCAAAGAAGAACCAGTAGCAGAAGAAGTTCCAGCAGAGGAAACGCCAGTAGAAGAGGTAGTTGCAGAAGCTGAACCAGCGGAAGCTAAGGTAGAAGAGGTGAAAGAAGTTGTCGAAGAAGCAGTAGCCGAAGCTCCAGTAGTGGAGGAAGTGGCTAAAGAAGTTCCTGCTTCTGAGGAAGCCAAGGCCGAGTAGTTGACTTTTCTGTTAAGAGTTGCTACCATAGGTTTACAATTTAATATTCCGTAGAAACAAGGCAACTTGCCCCGCCGTGGCGGGGACGAATAAGTCCTTGTGAGGAAATTCTTAGCGATCGATGTCTTGGTGACAAAAAGATAGCGTTGAGAAGTTCTCGTCTGCGGAAATACCGCAGATTTTTTTAATTTATACATCTCATATGCAGACCAAACAACAAAAAGAAGTTTTGGTGCAGGAGGTAGTCGACAAGATCAAAGATTCCAAAGCTTTAGTTTTTGCCAACTATCAAGGAGTGAATGTCAAAGACATCACTGAACTGCGCCGAGAGCTTCGCAAGAGTGGTTCTGGATGGCAAGTACTGAAGAAAACCCTTCTCAACATTGCTCTCAAGAACGCCGGTGTAGAAGTGAACAGCCGAGAACTCTCTGGTCAAATCGGGGTAGCCTATTCACACGATGAAGTAGCTGCTGCTAAAGTACTCTCTGATTTTGTCAAAGCTCATAAAGGTACACAGTTTACGATTGAAGGTGGGGCGCTCGGTGAGAAGAATTTGAGCGCCGTAGAGGTCCAAGCTCTTGCTAAGTTACCAAGTCAGGATCAGTTACGGGCACAGTTAGTGGGAACATTACAAGCACCAATTTCTGGTTTCGTCCGAGTGCTTGGTGGAAATCTCAGTAGTTTGGTCAGAGTGTTGAAAGCTATTGAGGGAGAGAAAGCCTAAATTATAGAGTTACTAGTTATTAATAAACGTATAAGTATAAACATATGTCAGAAGAAAAGAAAGAAGTAGTAGTGCCAGCAAAGTTTGAAAAAATTGTTGCTGAGATTGAGAAGATGAGCGTGCTTGATCTTTCAGAGCTCGTAAGCGTACTCGAAGATAAGTTTGGTGTATCAGCTGCCGCTCCTATGATGATGGGTGCTCCAGCCGCTGCCGGAGCCGCTCCTGAGGCTGCAGACGAAAAGACTGAGTTTGATGTAGAAATCACCTCAGCTGGCGATCAGAAGATCAACGCTATCAAGGCCGTTCGTGAGATCACTGGTCTTGGACTTAAGGAAGCTAAGGATCTTGTAGATGCTGCTCCTAAAGTAATCAAAGAAAAGGCTACTAAAGCAGAAGCTGAAGACATGAAGAAGAAGCTTGAAGAAGCTGGTGCGAGTGTTACCTTGAAGTAAACTCCTTTCATAAGGAAGTCATCAAAAACCTGCCCGGAGAGTTATTTTGGGCAGGTTTTTGTTTTGTTTAACATGGTATACTAGAGGAACTGTTTGCTGTAATTTATTATTTTTCTTTTGTTATGGAATTTTTTGGAGTAAGTCTTATTGATATTATTCGGACCGGCGGCTACCTCGGTGTATTCGGAATTGTTTTTGCGGAAACGGGACTTTTCTTAGGTTTTTTCTTGCCTGGGGATAGTCTGCTTTTCATTGCTGGTTTTTTGGCTGGAACTGGTCTTTTTTCCTTACCATTTCTTCTTGTCGGTATTGCCACAGCTGCTATTCTGGGTAATTTCGTGGGCTATGAGTTCGGTAAATTTGTTGGCCCAAAACTGTTCCAAAAGGAAGATTCTCTTATTTTTAAAAAAGCCCATCTCATCAAAGCCCAGAAGTACTATCAAGTTCATGGACCAAAGACCATATTCCTGGCCCGGTTTATGCCAATTGTAAGAACCTTTGCTCCAATAGTAGCAGGTATTGCTCAAATGGATCTTAAGGTTTTTTGGATTTATAACATTATCAGCGGAGTTATTTGGTCAACAGCCCTTGTTCTTTTGGGCTATTTCTTGGGCAATATCTTGTTTGTGCGTGAGCACTTAGAAATCATTATTTTACTCGTTATCTTCATTTCTTTTCTTCCCGCGATTATTGAGTATCTCAAGGAAAAAAGAAAGAAGAGCGTATGAGTTATAAGTGAGTATGAATAAGAGATCTCTTTATTTTCCGATTATTTTTATCCCACTGATTGGATTGGGTATGTATGCGTACCACTATTTTGGTGGTGGAGAAGAGGCGGCTAAATCTGGTGAAACAGTTGTCATGAATGCCAGTGATACCTATAAGGAAGAACACAAAGATAAAGAACCAGTAGAAATAGTGGTAGAAGAAGTAGTGAGTGGTCTAGAGGTGCCGTGGAGTATCCGGTTTACCTCACCAACACGTATGCTTATTACCGAACGATCAGGAAGAGTGCGGGCAGTAGTAGATGATAAACTTTTAGAGACACCTGTGTATACATTTTCTGAAGTATCGCAGAAGGGCGAGGAGGGTTTGATGGGTCTGGCACTAGATCCTCATTATGACCAGAATCACTGGGTGTACTTTTCTTATGCCTACAATACAGGCAGTAAGTTGTTAGTCAAAGTAGTACGACTGACTGATGGAGGGGAAACTCTCATTGATCCAGTGACTTTACTTGATGGTATTCCGGCAGCACAGTACCATGCTGGTTCGCGTATTGCTTTTGGTCCAGATCAGCTTCTCTATGTGACGACTGGTGACGCTACGGATAAAAAGATTGCTCAGGATCTCGGGAGTCTAGGTGGAAAGATTCTTCGTATGAACAAAGATGGTAGTATTCCCGAAGATAATCCATTTGAAGGAAGTTATGTTTATAGCTACGGGCATCGTAATTCTCAGGGACTAGCCTGGAATAAAGAAAACAGCGAGCTTTATGCTACTGAGCACGGGCCGAGTATTTTTGATGGTCCGGCCGGTGGAGATGAAATTAATCATATCTTACCAGGAGAAAACTACGGTTGGCCGCTAGTCTCTCATAAAGAGAAAAAAGAGGGTACAGAAAAACCCATCCTTTTATTTACTCCAGCAGTAGCTCCGGGAGGAGCCACCTTCTATAATGGGACTAAGATCCCTCAGTTTACGGGTAGATTATTCTTTGCAGCTCTTAAGGGAGAAGGGGTCTATAAGGTAGAAATTGATCAAGATGACCCCAATGATGTAAAGTCTTATGAAAAGCTCGGAGAGGTTAATTTTGGGCGTATTAGGGATGTTCTGGAGGGTCCAGATGAGGCACTTTACTTTTTGACCAGCAATCGTGATGGTCGTGGTAAGCCAGCGTCTGGTGATGATAAAGTATATCGTATTCGAGCTAAGTAAGAACTCTTTATTTGACACCTCTATGGTAGCGGGATAGTCTTTGGGTAAGGTTCACTTTGGGGGATGACATATGAGTACCTTTGCAATCAATCTGACACTAAGTGTCTTCCACCACATTAAATTTTTTAATGATAACTACGATCATCCGCTCATGGATGAGACTTATTTTGATCTGGTGTCACAAGGATCTTCTTATGAGGGTGTCACTTCAATCGATATTGATCTCAAGCGAGTAGTTTTGAGTTCGATGAGTGAGTGGCTTGAGAAGAGGTTTGATCCTGTGTATCAAGAGACACTTCTGGGCGTGCCACATCTACTTTCTTTTCTGAAGTCACCAGCAGAGTTGCCGGAAAGTTGGCGAACAAAACAAAATGATGCCAAGCAGACTACTGATGATCCAGAAGCGAAACCAGTTTTGGTTAATCCGGTCATTCATTTTCCGCGAGAGCTGTTTCAAAGAAAACAGACTCAAGAGTGGTTCGTTCCGTATATGAGTCTTGGAAGAAGTTGGTATTTCAACTACCGAATTATTCCGACTCGTTTCGAGGCACATGACTTAGTTGCTCGCATTGTTTGAGTGTGCCACCTCCTGTTTCACTAGACTGGGAGGTGGCATTTTTTATGCATAAAAAATTAAACTCCTCACAGAAGTAAGGAGTTTAATTTTGTAAGGTAAAGGAGCTTATTAAGCCGCTTGCTCCTTCAAGTAGGTGAGCATTGTTACAGCATCACTTACTTCAAATGGATCAGTTTCACAGTTATCAGAGTAGCCATCTTCAGCAAAGACTTGGGTAATAGTACCGTCCTCTACGAGCATAGAATAACGCCATGAGCGATCACCAAAACCAAGATTTTCTTTCTTAACCAGCATGCCAACACCACGAGTAAAGTCGGCATTGCCATCTGGGAGCATTTTGACCTTGCTGACACCGAGATCATCAGCCCATTTTTTCATCACAAAAGCATCATTGACTGAAAGACAGTAGATTTCATCAATACCAAGAGCCTTGAATTCATCATAATGAGTTTCATAGCCGGGAGCATGAGTAGAGGAGCAGGTGGGCGTAAAGGCTCCAGGAAGACCGAATACCACGAGTTTCTTACCACCAAAGATATCTTGAGAGGTCATATCCTGCCAACGGTAAGGGTTGGGACCTTCTACGGATTCATCTCTGACACGGGTTTTGAAGGTAACATCAGGCACCTTCTGGCCTACGAGTTTATGGGACATATATGTGTACTATTAGACCTCTTTAGAGCGAGGTGTATCTTCATCATAGCTTCTTCCAAAACGAGAGTCAAAAGCATATTTTCAAAAATGGTATACTATACGTATCCAATTCTTAAGGTAAAATACTATGCAAACACACCAAGGAAGTTGTCATTGTCAGGCGGTAACATTTGAGGTTGATCTTGATCTAGAGACAGTTATGGAGTGTAACTGTTCTATCTGTGCCACCAAAAAGTTTCTTCTGGTTTTCGTACCAGAGGAAAATTTCAGACTCCTTACAGGAAAGGATATGCTCACCGAGTATCGTTTTAACAAAAAACACGTAGCTCATTTGTTTTGTAAAGTGTGTGGAGTTCAATCTTTCGGTAGGGGGAGTAAGCCAGATGGAACTAAGCTGGTAGCAGTGAATGTCCGCTGTCTCCACGATATAGATCTAGATACCCTTACCATCAATCAAGTGGACGGTAAGAATTTCTAAAGATTAAAGAAAAGGCTCGCTAGCATAATGCCGGCGAGCCAGTGGAATGATTTCGTTTCTTGTGTGGGGGATTAATTCATCCCAAGACTGTTTTGTAAATCAGACAGAGATTTATCCGTGAGTCTTTCTAGAATTTCATGATAACGAGCAGTTGTTTGTGCACAGATTTCCGAAGAGAACTGGAGGGGGTGCTTTTTGCCACCAGCCCAGATACGAACAGCCTCTTGTCTTAGAAATTCTTTGTCGAGCCAAAGGGGCTCTTGGCCAATTTCGATACTGTCTGCATCTACGAAACGGCAACAGTCAGGAGTGAGCCATTCATCGGCGAGTACGATCCGTCCCCTAAGATCAGAACCGACCTCACCTTTGCCATCGGCTATATCAACACTCTTACTGAGGGCATGTTTGCGACCAAGGTTATAGACATTTTCCATAAACCGAACCACGCTACCGTATTCAAAATGCACATCTCTAGTCAATAGAGGTTCATCTGTGGCGGACTTGTCAGTGGGGGTAAAGATAGTTTTTGAGAATTCCGACATTAGCTTGAGGTCATTCGGCAGCTGGATACCATAGGGATTTGGAAGTCCCTTGGAATAATACTCGCTCCATAAACTGCCAACCATACGCTTCCGAAAGATAAACTCGATGGGAATCATTTGGAGATTTTCGGCCACGACGGCTCGGAGATGAAGATCAGCAGGATAATCAGCTGGGTTACCCGGAAGGTAGTCATAGATATTCTTACCATAAGCGACGATATGGGTTTTGAGACCCAGTTCACGCTTGAGTATATCCATCCAAAAGATGCTCAGAGCAGTTAGAATAGAACCTTTGTCCTGAATAAGGCTTTTATGAAGGAAATTGTGAGTACTCACTCGATCTGTTCTGACTGGCAGACGCAAGTTTGTATAGCCAGGCAGAAAGTAAGTGTCACAGACCTTCCCTTGGTGCAATAGATCTAGATTGGGAAGACGTTCATTGAATGGTAAGGTGCTCATGAGCAAACCCTTTCTCAAGTTTTTGAGGGAAGAAAATTTACTGTTTTACCCTAGCTTGTAAGAGTCAAAGTGTCAATTAGAAGGATAGTAAGATATCTGGAAAGTTCTTGATCCGGTTTTTGGAGTCTATTTCGATACCTTCTTTTTTGTAGAGCTTGAGACGTTTGACGTGGTATTCAGGGCTGGTCCAGATTCGACCATCACTGTAGACAATTCGATGAAAAGGGATGCTTGTTTCACCGTTACGATAAGCTTTAGCAAGGATGCTTGTTATACTCTGAGAACTCATAGCCCCACCTCCTGCAGCACGAGCAATAGCTCCATAAGTAGTTACCCGGCCAGAGGGAATAGAAAGGGCAATTTTGATCACCCGTTCACTGAAAGTAGTTTGTTTCATATTTTGGTTAGACATGTTGAGAGTATAACAAAAACCCCGCGGTACGAATACGGCGGGGTTTTTGTAATGTAGGGCGGTATTACGCGCGAGCTACGTTGGTTGCTGCAGGGCCTTTCTGACCTTCTGTCACGTCGAAAGTGACGTTGTCTCCAACTTGGAGGTCAGTGTAAGCTACGTTTGAGAGTTCATTGGCGTGGAAAAAGAGATCCTTCTCTTCTCCTTCACGTGAAATGAATCCAAATCCTTTGTCTGTGAGGGTTTTGAT
>CAZQLN010000007.1:0-50502 GCA_964594215.1 uncultured Bdellovibrionales bacterium
CGAACCTTGGACCCCCTCGGTGTAAACGAGGTGCTCTAACCAACTGAGCTAAGCGTGCATGCCGATATTCAATTGTGTGCCCAAGAGAGGACTCGAACCTCCAATCCCTTGCGAGAACTAGCACCTCAAGCTAGCGCGTATACCAATTCCGCCACCTGGGCATACTAAGAGTTTACACTCTCAATTTACGAACTCATCTATTCTACCGTCTTTTCTCCTTCTGTGGCAATATCTTCTACAACTGCTACTTCAGGAACTTCTTGGACTACTTCTGAAGCCACAGGTCCTTTAGCTTTACGAGAGTCCTTGAGGGCAACCTCTTTAAGTTTTCGGCTCAGTACTTTCACTGATTTATCTCGTACAAAGTACAACTTTGATCGGCGAGCAGTCGTGCGCTTCACAAACTCAATCTTCTCAATTTGTGGTGAATTCAAAGGCAAAACAAGCTCTACACCCACTCCTGAGGCTACCTTGCGCACCGTAATGGTTTGAGAAGCACTTTGACCACCACGAGTAGCTATCACCATGCCCTGAAACATCTGGGTACGCTCCTTGCTCCCTTCCTTGATTTTACGGTATACCTTAACGACATCTCCGGCTTGGAGTTCTGGGAGTTCTGGGAACTCTCTACGTTGTTTTTTATTAAAAGCAATCAGTTTTTGATTCATAATATTCGAAATATAAATAGGCTACTCAATTATGTTCTCTATCAACAAAAGGCTTATCTAAAGTTCATTTACTGAAAAATAACCTCTAAGAAACAAAAAAGCCTCACTCTCTCGTAGTAGAAAATAGGCTCTTCAAAGCCTCATAATCATAACCGCTTCCCGGAAATCCGTCAAGGCTTTCGAGAGCTTCCCGGAAATCTTTACCTGGCATCGCCTCAAAGACATAGCTGGTGCCCTGAAAATCAAACTCCAGCCGTACCGCATGAAGCATTTGACGCTTGATATGCGGATACGCTTCTTTAGAATCACGAGTGCTGTAAAGACTGTCGCCTAAAACCGCTTTATGAAGGGCTTGAAGATGAACCCTGATCTGGTGCATACGACCAGTCTCTGGCTTAAGCATAACAAGAGAAGTGTCCTTGAAAGAAGCGAGGCACTGATAGTTAGTTGTAGCACTTTTAGCCTTTTCAAGGGCTTGTTCTGTTTTAGAACGAACAATTTCTCGCTTGAGACTGTTTTTTTGACGACGAATCGGAAAATTAATCACTCCCTCCTTTTCTTTAAAAAGACCGTAACAGAGAGCGATATAGGTTTTATCAATTTTTCTCTCCAAAAAGATTTCTTTGAGTCCACGGTAGGCTTCCTCTGTCTTGGCAACCAAAACCACCCCAGAAGTGTTTTTATCCAGTCTATGCACTATACCTGGTCTCTCAAGAGATTCTCCAATACTTGCTACCTCAGGATACTTAGCCCTTAAGAAGTCCGCAAAAGTATAATCATTCTGACGTATTCCAATTCCACCGTGCATAGACATAAAGGGAGGTTTATTGAAAACCAGAAAATCTTCATTTTCATAAAGTTTTTCCGGCCAAAATAGAGGGGTGTCTTTAGTTTTTTTCTGGATCTCCTGACTCGGGAGGCTGAATTGAAGAGTTTCACCTGAACGCAAACGTTTACTTGCATCAATAGGTTTGCCTGAAACAAAAACATGGCCCATCTCAAAAAGAGCCGTTAGAAAAGCCCGGCCCGTAAAATCGTTTTCCCAAAGACCCTTACGCTTGAGCGCCGCTCTCATGACCTTATCGGCGCGCTCTCCTGAATACATTTTGGGAATTTTGTAGGTATAGGGTGTGTTCATGAAATATTGCTTGAGATGCTGCTCTCACTTGTGTCACGTTTCGGTGATTTTAGCAAGTCTTGAGATGAGTCTACTCTTAAAGAGTTGTGTCTATGCTTTATAGAAAAACACAATATATAGTTGTTTTTATATAAAATAATGAAAAAAGGGGCAGAATTTATGCCTTAAACAGCGGATAGTTGACACACTTTTTCGGGGCTCGTATTATACAAAAACGGCTTCAAAAAATAGAGGCTTCGCAGGTACTAAAAAACTCTAAACAAATATTTTTATGATGGATTATCAACCTAAAGACTACAGTAGTCTTCTTGGTATGACAGGGCTAAGCGACGTTCTTTTAAACAATCACTTTACCCTCTATCAGGGGTATGTCACTAATACCAATACTCTTCAGAAACTCTTAAGTGAGGCCGAGCTCAACTCTCCAGCCTACAACGAACTCAAGCGTCGCTTTGGATGGGAGTGGAATGGTATGCGCCTTCATGAGCTGTATTTTGAAAACATGACTAAAGAAGCTACATCTCCCTCCGAAAAAGTACTCTCTGCCATTACTGAATCTTTTGGATCAATAGAAGCTTGGCGTGCTGATTTTATCGCAACCGGCGCTATGCGCGGTATTGGCTGGGTAATCCTTGTTCAAGATGAAGAAACTGGCGCATTGTTTAACACCTGGATTAATGAACATGATCTTGGGCACCTCGCTTCAGCTAAGTCCCTCCTCGTCATGGATGTTTTTGAACATGCTTTTATGATCGATTATGGTATCAAGCGCGCGGACTATCTGAATACCTTCATGAATGCTATTGATTGGAGCGTGGTTGAGAAACGTTTAGTCTAAAAGATAAAAACAAAAAAATCCTAATACTTTAAATCTGCCTTCTGGCTCGAACACTATGGCTATCGAAAAAATCCTGCGTCGTGATGGAGAAATCGCCCCATTCAATCGCTCTCGTATAGAAAATGCTATCGCTCTCGCGTGTGATGCAATTGGAGAAACTGATAAAAGTTTTATTCCTGAATTGACTGATCTGATCGTAGCTGATATCGAACATGTCTACACTGAAATTTTTGTAAATCGCACCCCTTCTGTAGAAGATGTTCAAGACATTGTGGAGCAAAACTTAGTAAAGACTAATCGTTTTGAACTAGCAAAATCATACATCATCTATCGAGAGCAGAGACGACGCGAACGTGAAGATCGCATGGAACAACTCATAGATGAGTTTGAAAAAAACACTCTTCAGGTAACTAAATCAGATGGGTCCAAAGAACGTTTCGATATTAAAAAATTGCGAGTTGTTTTCAATCGCGCTTCTAAAGAATTTGATGAGGAGTGCAGCTTCGAAGATCTCATGGAAGCCTTCAAAAAAAATCTCATCGAAGATATTCAAACTTCTGACATTGAAAAACTTCTTGTAAAAACTTGCATTGACTTAGTCACTGTCGAAAATATTGCTTGGCAAAATATTGCTGCCCGCATCTTATTGGGCGGTCTCTACAAACAAGCTCTTAAGAATCGTAATATCAAACAAGAAGATGTCTATTCTCCATCTTCATACAAAGCTCTGTTCGATGACTACATCGAACAGGGTCTCTACTATAAGGATTTTTATAAGTACTACAGCGAGGAAGACATTCTCGAGGCTGGTAGGCATCTTTCTAAAGAGACTGATGAGACCTACGAATACACTACTATTGTTTCTTTGATCAAGCGCTATCTTCTTAATCCGAATAAGATTACTAAGGAGTTGCCTCAGGAAATGTACATGTCTATTGCTCTTTTCTTAGCCATACCAGAAGAAAAAGAGGCGCGCCTGGAAACCGCTCTCAAAATCTATAAGCATTGTTCTGAGCAACGCATCTCTCTTCCAACACCAACGCTTCTCAACTCTCGAACCAACTATCACCAACTATCAAGCTGCTTCAAAATTAATGTGGATGATGATTTGCGCGGCATCTATCATGCTGTTGAAAACATGGCTCAAATTTCTAAATTTGGTGGTGGTGTCGGTGTCTATCTCGGAAATATTCGTGCTCGAGGTAGTATGATCCGCGGTGTAAAAGGTATGTCTGGTGGAGTAAATCCCTGGGTCAAGGTTATCAACGATACTGCCGTTGCCGTGAATCAACTCGGTGCTCGTCTTGGTGCGATATCAGTCACTCTTGATTTTTGGCATTTGGACATCTATGATTTTCTCGACTTACAAACCGAAACAGGAGATATTCGTTCTAAGGCATTCGATGTTTTTCCAGCCGTCTCTATTCCTGACCTTTTCATGAAGCGCGTGAATGAAGATGGCGATTGGACCTTATTCGATCCATATGAGATCAAGCACGTTCACAAAAAAAGCCTGCAAGATCATTTCGACAAAGACTTTGAGAAGTTTTATCTTGAACTTGAGCAGGATGAGCGAATGACTATGAAGAAAACCGTTAAGGCTAAAGAGCTTTTTAAAAAATTCTTGAAAGCTACTGTCGAAACTGGCATGCCCTATGTTTTCTATCGTGATACTGTCAATCGTCTCAATCCCAACAAACACGCTGGCAATATTTACTCTACTCAACTGTGTACAGAAATCTGTCAAAATACTTCTTCCTCGAAGTTTGTAGAGGAAACTATCGAAGATGGAAAAATTGTCATTCGTTATGAACCTGGTGATTTGGTAGTATGCAACCTCGCCTCAGTGAACATTGCTAAAGTTAACGATCAGGAAACTATCGGTGAGGTATTCCCAGTCCTTCTCCGTGTCCTTGATAATGTGATCACCTTAAACTACTATCCGATCAAAGAAGCCGAGCGAACTGCTATGCGTTATCGTAGTATCGGTATTGGATACCTCGGACTCGCTGAGTATCTTGCTGTTCGAAGAATTTCTTACGATACAGAGGTGGCCCGTGAAGAAGTGAATACTCTCTTTGCCGAATATGCCTATCATACCTATCGTGCTTCCGTAGACCTCGCTCGTGAGCGTGGTCACTACGAACTCTTTCCTGGCAGTGAATACTCTCAAGGTATTATCTTGGGTCGTACCGAAGATTGGTACCTGAAGAATACTGCTCGTGGCGAAGACTGGAAAAGCTTGTTTACTGATATGAAAGCCTATGGTACGCGTTTTGCATACCACACTGCTCCCGCTCCAAATACCTCTACTGCTGGCGTAGTTGGCACCACTGCTGCTCTTTTGCCTATCTACAAACGTTATTTCGTCGAAACCAACCTCTCAGCACCAACACTGCGTGTAGCGCCAAAGCTCTCTAAAGACAACTTCTGGTACTACAAAGAGTACGTCCATATGGACATGAATGATGTAATCAGTATGATTGGTGTCGTTTACAAGTGGGTAGATCAGTCTATTAGTTTCGAGTGGATGATCGATCCAGCAAAAGTCAGTCCTGCTCAACTCTACAACTACTACGTTAAGGCTTGGGAGGATGGTATCAAGACGGTGTACTATGTACGAAGTCTCTCTGGTGAAATTAAAGAAGATTGTGTAAGTTGTAGCGGTTAACAAAAATATACTTATGGCAGCCATCAATAAAAACCCTCTTTTCAATCCAACCGGAACGGATGCTGTTGAAGAAAGGACTATCATTAAAGGTTCTACCACTGGACTTTTCAATCTTAACGCCACTAAGTACGCTTGGGCAAAAAGTTTGTATCAGGTCATGGTTGGAAATTTCTGGGTACCCGAGAAGGTCTCTGGACTAAAGGATGATGCCCGAGCCTTTCATAGCGAGCTTTCACCCGAAGAACAGCATGCTTACAAAGGAACTCTCTCCTTCCTTATCTTCCTTGACTCTCTTCAGACAGTGAATCTTCCTCACTTTGCTGACTATATCACCTCTCCGGAAGTGAACCTCATACTCTCCATTCAAGCCTACCAAGAGGCTATTCATTCACAATCATACGCGACTATTCTTGAATCAGTCGTGGAAAGTAAAGAGCGTGAAGAAATATATTACTTTTGGAAAGATGATAAAATCCTACTCGAGAGAAATCGTCACATCGGACAGATCTATCAAGATTTTATTGATGATCCAAATGATAAGACCTTCTTTCGTGGCATTGTAGCTAACTTCCTACTCGAATCTATTTACTTCTATAACGGATTCGCCTTCTTCGACACTCTTGTCGATAGAATGAAAATGCTTGCTACTGGTCGTATGATTGCTTATATTCGCCGTGACGAAGTGACTCATATCACTATCTTTGCCAATATCTTACGTGAAATTAAAAAAGAGTTCCCTGAAATATTCGATGAGGCTCTTATTCGAGAAATGACTACTCAGGCAGTGGAGCAAGAAATTGAATGGAGTACGCATATTCTTGGTAATCGTATCCCGGGTATCAATGGTGAAACCACGGCTAACTATACTCGGTGGCTTGCCAATAAACGCTTAGCCATGCTTGGTCTTGATCCTCTCTATCCGGAAGCTATCGAAAATCCGTATAAACACCTTGATCGTTTGCAGGACGTAAACAGCGACAAAGGGAACTTCTTTGAGACTACTGTCGTAAACTACACACAATCATCTAGCCTTAATGGCAGTTGGGAGTTCTAAACTTTATCAAACCTCCTTTCGAGAAAAACATCGACAGTTACTGTCGATGTTTTTTGTTTGAGCTATGGTATAATGAGGGCGTACAAAATGCTTATGCACAAAAAAATACTGTTTGGATTTTTTTTCGTTTTCCTTTCTCTCTTCTGTGTTAGTGGGGTTCATGCTCAACAACTCACAACGAGTCAGTGTGCCGCCCAAAAATCAACGACTACTGGTGCAGGAGGTGTCTGTAAACTCATTGTCTTAGCTGGTGATGGTTGTAGTGGGACAGAGGTACGTGTCGGTGACTGTGAGAATGGCCTCCTCTCAAGTAAATATGCTTGCTGTGTTGTTGGTGGTACGGCAGCCACCGGTGTCAATTCTGGTAGTAAATACATACCCCTTGAGAAAGTGCCCTTTATTACAGGTACTTCTTTTCAGGAATATGTTAAGGGCTTGTATGTTTTAGGTCTAGTCTTGGTGGTGCTCTCAGCTGTTTTTATGCTTGTCATTGGAGGCTTCACCTATCTCACCAGTGCTGGTAATACCTCTGCTATTAGTTCAGCTAAACATATTATCTATGGAGCTCTTTTTGGCCTTGTCTTAGCCCTTGTATCATACATTATCCTCAATACTATTAATCCTGACCTCGTCAATGTCAATATTTCTACTCTACAACCCCTGGCCACTCGTGGCGGATCTGCGGGGGGAGCACCTGGACAGGGAGGGACTACTGGTTCGTTTGCTGCCAAACAATACACTGGAAATGCTCTTTTCACAGATGCTCAAGCTCGAGATTATCTTAATAAAAACGGCCTAACAGTGAACAAGGCAAACTGCGCTTCCGCTACCCAGACAAATTGCACCAGCCTAGACCAATTTCCTGGAGTTATGGCTGGTATTGCCGTTGCTATTGGAAAAAGCTGTAATACTTCCGTCGTAATTACCGGAGGCACTGAGGCCGGTCATGCGACTCACGGACCAGGAAGAGCGGCTATGGATATAGGAAAAAGCGCAGCTTTAGATCAGTGTCTTTCAAAATACCCTAAAGTAGGAGAGTCTGGCGGGAGACCTATATATAAATACAATCAGGTAAAAATATGGTTTGAAGATAGTGCTCACTACCACGTCTGGGAACCACTTAATTAAATAAATCTCATGAGGAAGTTATTCCTAAGCTCACTTGCGCTTTTTCTTTTGGTCATTATCTTTCTTTTGGCCTATAATTTTGCATTCAAGAATAATCCTAGTGAACCTAAAGTCACTTCCGAAACAAAAGAAGAGGTCACTTCTCCAGAAGAAGGCTTCGGCAAAGAAAAAACCTCAGTAATTGCCACCGCTGTGAGCAACCCAGTCAATGAAGTTGTTTTGGCTGCAACCACTGGGCCTGGTAATAGCCTTTATTACTATTCGGAAGATGATCGATCTTTCAAAAAAGCCACTCTTGAGGGTAAGGATAAGACTGTACTCATGAGTAACCTGCCTGGTAAGCCCCTCAGAATCATTTGGTCCAACAAAAGAGATGCTGCTTTAGTACTTATTGGGGGTACTCCTAATCCCCGCTGGTACACAGCTACTTTTCCGACCAAATCACTTGTCCCTCTCAAATCAGAGATTACCAAAGTAACCTGGGGCTATCCTGGAGACAAGATTTACTATTTGTTCAAAAACCCTTCAAACAAAGAACTCTCCCTCAATCGTTCTAATGCTGATGGTAGTGATTGGAAGGAAATTACCAAGGTAGGTACCAAAGATCTCTTCTTGGGTACCGTCCCTCAATCAAGTCGCATCTCTTTTTGGAACAAGCCAAATAGTCTTGAAGAAAGCCTTTTTGAAGCAATTGATACCGATGGTAATAACCGAACCAAGCTTCTAAGTGGCCGTTTTGGCGGTGACTATCTCTGGTCACCTAATGGTGAGCGTGTTGTGGTGAGTGCCGCTCTGCAAAAAAATGGCCCCCTTACACTCGCGGTAATGAATAAAAATGGCGGTGAGCTACAATCTTTGAATATACCAACTCTTATCTCTAAAGTCGCCTGGTCTAATGATAGCTCAAAGCTCTTTTATGCCCTTCCAGGCGGTTTAGATGAAGCTCTGCTACCCAATGATTACTTCGAAAAGAATCTCGCCTCACAGGACACTTTTTGGCAAATAGACCTCGGTACTGGTAAGAGTAGTCGCCTCCTTGAGTTAAGTGATATTGGTCAGTCATTTGACAGTACTGATCTCTCTCTTTCAGCTGACGAACACAGCCTCTTTTTTACTGATAGAAGTAGCAAAAAGATCTACCGTATTGATCTTTAGTTTGTAATCTTTTCCTTCGCATACCAAGACGTGAGGAGTATTTGTAGCCAAAAAATGAAGGCTAGGTCATTTCTGAAATATGGGGTATCAAAAAGACCATAAATGAGAAAGACTCCCCAAAGACTAAGTAGCAAAAACCCCTCATTATGGGTCTCTTTGTTTTTATTTCTGTATATCTTCTGTATAAGTAAGAAAAGGGTCCTTCCTAGAAGAAGTCCAGCACCTAATAGCCCCAATAGGCCTGCTTGTAGCCAGGTTGCTAAAAGAATGTTGTGTGGTTGGGGTACAGCCCACTCAAGATAGGCGGGGAATTGTATTTGATAAGCCAAATATTCCTTCTGAAAGTTGCCTACTCCAATACCTAAAAACCAGTGGTCTTTAATAATCACTGAAGCTGAGTGCCAAATCATCAGACGTGAATCGAGCGATGAACGACCATCGTTAAGAAAAAGGTTTTGCCATTTAGTATTTCCTTGTTCAAGCCAAATCAACATACAGAGAAGTGTCATCACTATACAGAGTTGAATAATCAGCTTTGACAAGTATTTGTGGTCACTCAATGCGAGGACATACATGAGTAGGGGCAGAGTGATAATCAGCGCCAACCACACGGTATATGAGTGTGTCAAATACATAACAAATAACAGTGTAGCTAAAATCACTACAAGAAGCTTTCTTTTCCAGGCTTCTTTGCTTCGACTAAGAAAAAAGGCTCCCAATAAAACACCTGGTGCTAGCAGAAAGGCTAGAAAATTAGCTGAACTGTAGGGAAAGGCTAATCGTTGATCATAAGTAGCTATACCTTGACTATACCCATATAAAGCCACTAGGACTACGCCACCCACTCCCACTAACCAAGCAGTGTATAGCTGAAGTCTCTCTTTATATTCTCCACCCCTTAAAATATAGAGGGTAATAAAAGTGACAGCAGGGAAAAGAAACCAGGATTTAAACTGACCCAAAGTAGTCAGTGTAAAGGGATGAGTTAATAAACTAAGAAGAGCTCCTCCCATAAACAACCCCGCTCCAAGAGCAAGCCAGCGATCTAAACTTTTCAAAGGTAGCCTATCCTCACTCCTGTTTATCTGCCATAAACTGACACCTACAAAGAACAAAAAGATAAGCTCTAATGAATAGATTGGAAACCCAAAAAAAACTATCTTCTCAAGTGCCAACACCAATGAAGCTGGTAGAAGAAAAAGTAGGACCTGTACTAGTGTCATAACGTTTTTTCCTTAGGAACAACTTGATAGGCCAAAAGGAGAAAGAGGGCTAGCATTATATGAAAAGAAAAAAGGGGTGCCTCAAACATCCCATGCCACAAAAAATAGATTGTACCTACACAACAGGCGAGTGCGAGCGGGTCTCCCTCTCTTCTCCAGGTAAAAAAACCTTTTCCCAGAGAACCAAGAACAAAAGAAAGGAAGAGGAGAAGACCAACAAAACCCTGCTCCACAAGAATATCTAGATAAAGATTGTGTACATAAATTGGTTCTCGAGTCGCGGCATCAGGTTTTACTAGAATTGGATAGTTACCAACACCGATACCAAGCAGTGGCCTCTCAAGAACATGGCCTACCGCCTCGTTAAGAAGGCGTAAACGTTCCGTTCGTGAACCATCCTCCTGTGACCAACTGGATAATACTCTTGGCCCAATTGGTGTCGCGAAAAAAACTAACCCTAAAAGTACAATACCTCCTAAAAAATACTTTCCGTATTGCTGTTGATTTTCTAGAAACAGAACAGTCAGTAGTATGACACTCGTTAGAAACAAGGCTATATACGCTCCTCTTGAAAAAGTAAGAAGGATGGCCAATAAAATTACAAACAAGCCTACTTTTGCTAAAAAAGTTTTCTGTTTATACTGCCAAACAGCAACTAAAGGCAGTGCGAGTCCAAGATAGAGGCTGAGGGTATGTGGATCAGGGAAAAAGGCTGTTGCCCGTAAATAGGTGACACCCAAAATGTTAACCAAGAGGCTCGGATAATCTTTGACCACTAGACTCGAGCTCTCACCCAAAAAGAATGGTGCTATCTTGCTATTCCAAAGAGTTAGGACGTTCTCCATGGAGAGAAAAAGTGGGAGGAGAGATTGTGCACAGGCCACCAGAGCAATACTGATAGAGCCCAAGATAAAGCCTGTTATAGGTTTTTTTAAGTTATTAGCGGTAAACGTCAGTAGTAGTGGAAAAAACACTCCTATATTAAGAAGAAATAGCACCTTACGGATACTCCAAGTCATATCAAAAGCCCAAAAAATAGAACTTGTCGACCAAAGAAGCCAAAAAATAAAAAGACTGAGAATAAAAGGACTCTCTATCTTCAACTGTCGACGGAGTAGAGCCCCCAGCAACCAAGCTAAAAACAAGATTGCTACCGCTACGCGAGCTATCGGTAAATCCACATCGGCAACTGGATTTAGAGCAAAACTAAATGGGAGGAGGAGGTAAAAAGCATAGAGAAAGACCTCAAACATACTCTCAGTTTAAGAAAAAATGAAAACCTTTCAACAATATCTGCTCATATCGAGGACGCATTTTTTGAAAATAATACTGTTGTGAACGATAATATTCTTTTTTTTGTTCCCTGGGTGATTTCTGACTCTTACCACGAAAATGGGTAATTCTTAAATCTTCATACACATAGGCTGCACGACCGTTACGCCTAGCTCTTTCACAAAAATCAACATCTTCATAATAAAGAAAGTATCGCTCATCAAATCCAGTCAGTGCTTCAAAGGTGGTTCTGCGAAAGAAAAGTGCTCCGCCGCTCACCCAATCTACCTGATTTTTGCCTTTAATAGGAGCTGGCGTTTCGAAAAGATGGTTCTTGATCAGCTGCCAAAAGTGAACTTTTTTACCAAAACCATATTTCTCACGTTTACCCTCTCCATCAAAAAGGCTGATACCAATTAAGCAGTCCTCTTGATCAAGACGTGATTGTATCTTTTCAAGCTGTTTTTGTGTCCAGAGAGTATCTGGGTTAAGTAGGCCGATAACACTCCCTGCTGCGATTGAAACCCCTCTATTCACACCCCCAGCAAAACCAATATTATCACCTGTCTCGATAAGTTTTGCTTTGTATTTCTCTTGAAGTACGGCAATGCTCTGTTTTTCTTGAACATCATTATTAACAATAATAACTTCGTAGTCCACAGAATCTTCGTGCGAAGCGATGCTTTCTATAGCCTTAGCTAAGTATGCACTACTGTTGTAATTAACAAATACGAGAGAGATTGTTGGCAACTTTTCGAGCATAGAAGTCTGTGTATGCCTGCCTGACCCGACCTGCTTGAGGTCGACCCAGAAGAATATCAAACTGATTTTTTAGTCTTCTCAGTATAACATAAATGGCTTGATAGAAAGAAAAAGTGCTGTTTTTATGCTTTTCAAAAAAAATTAATCCAGAGAGTACTAAGTGGTATGTTTTGGTAGGATTAAATTGACTCTCTTCACTATGTATAACCACTGATTGTGGCACCACCACGAGGGGGATATTCATTTTTCGAGCTCGTATAGAGTAGTCTGCATCCTCATAATAGAGAAAAAAGTCCTCATCAAGCATTCCAACCATTCTAATTATTGGTACTGGCAAAAAAAGAGCGCAGCCAGTAAGAAAGTTCGTCTCAATAGGTGTTGTTGGTAAAGAGCCTTGATCATGCTCTACCCGCATACGCAAGAAGTTAATCCTTCCTCCTGAAAACCAATTCCGACCATTTTGATCAAGGATAGCGGGGCTAAAAATGGCCTTTTGTTGTCTTAGCTCTGCTTCTGCTACTAGAGGCTCAAGAGCACCAATCTCCGCCAACGCATCGTAATTAAAAAGCCAAACGTAGTCGACCCCTTTCCCCAGAGCATACTCTATTCCTCGATTCATACCATAACCAAAACCACCATTGCGAGGAAGTGCTAAGTAAGAATATTCTGGAAACTCTCGTTGCGCATTAAAAAAAGATTCGTCCGTGGAAGCATTATCCACCACTAAAACTTCTCTATTTGGATAAGAAAGATCCCTTAACGAAGCGAGGGTTTTGAGAAGACATTTTTGACCATTATAGTTCAAGACCACAATAATAACCCGTCCCAACATACGCTTAGGGTATGAATGCTTCTGGAGTAATATCTCGTGCCTCTTTGTTGAAAAGAAGCATTTTAATTTCTTGATAGGTGACAACTCGAGTAAGCCAAAGACCGAAAAGGTACATAACGGCACCGCTAAGACCTGCGATGATGAAAGAGTAACGATCGAAATAGTACATTGCCAGAGCCATCAAAAGAGTTGCAAAAAAAATCCGCGGCAGAGGCTTAAACGATGGCCGAAAATGAATTTCTCGAAAAGCAAGGGTTCCAATAAGAAGCACCACTAAACACTCTGTAATGAGTGACACAAATGCGGCCGCCA
Source organism: uncultured Bdellovibrionales bacterium (assembly GCA_964594215.1). Classification (GTDB taxonomy): domain Bacteria; phylum Patescibacteriota; class Minisyncoccia; order Moranbacterales; family UBA1568; genus UBA1568. The sequence goes on from CAZQLN010000007.1 coordinate 13,054, forward strand.
TATAGGAATACTGCGGAATAAGTAAAAAATTAAGAGAAATATTAACAATGGCAGCAAAAATTAAAGCCTTCATCAATTTTTTCTGAGCATTCCCTACAACCAACAACATCGTAAAGTAGTGTCCAAAGAAAATACATCCAAGAGCAAAAACGAGGATACGCAAAACCCTCACAGATTCCTCAAAACCCGTACCACTCACGATAGCAATAATTTCAGGTGCCAAGACCCATACACCAACAACTAATGGGAAAACGATTAGTAAAAATACCTTAAATGTTTTGTCGACAATATCCTCAAAGAGTTCTCTGTTGGTGGTGAGAGTTCGTGAAAGAAGTGGCAGAATTAAACCGGCCAACATAGCTGGAAAAAATATCAAGTTCTCCATAATCTTATAGGCCACATTGTAGATACCTACATCACTGTTACTCTGAAGTACTGAGAGTATGATCGTGTCCAATTTAAAATAAGCGAAGGTAATCAGTGCTGTAGCCGCAAGAGGCGAAGACTCTTTTAAAAAATCTTTCCAGAAAACTCCATCGAACTTGAGAGAAAATTTCACAAAGGAACGGCTCAGCCAAAAAACAACAATAGCATTAAAGGCTAGCGCTGCCAGAAGGGTGCTTGCAACCGCGAGAAAACCCCAGTCATTACGGACAATCAAAGTTACCAGCACCACTTGAAGCAATTTGCCAAAAAACTCAACAAAGGCTACTCGATCCATAGCGAGGTTCTTCTGAAAAATACCATTGAGAAGTAGTGATGATGATGAAAAAAGAACCGCGGCGGCAGCAACTACTATACCTATCTTAAGATCCTGTTCGTAGTTAAAGAAAAAAAGCACGAGTGGAGCAAAAAGGAGAAGGATTGCTGAGGAAATGAGACGAAGGGCAAGTACTCTGCCTAAAATATAGCGCTCATCAGCGCCCTCTTTAGATATCTCACGAGCAGTTACTGGAGCCAAACCAAGATCAACAATAGCGCTAAAGAAAGCAAAAAAGGCTAAGACTGTGGCATATTTCCCAAAACCCTCAGGACCAAGGTATTCGGTAATAAGACGAATTGAATACAGTGATAAAACCACTGTTGAAAAGACTTTGAAAATAGAGTTTAAGACTACGTTGTAGGCAATCTTCCTCGCTAATGGCATATGCAAACTTTTAACAATATCCCTCTATCTTAAGCTTCCTCTTTTTTGCTTCTAAAGATGTGCATTCTTCGTTCTCTACCAATTCCAAAACTTTCGGTTTGAATACCCTCTATACCTACAAGAGCTCCATGAATAATCCTCCGATCATGCGCTTCCATAAATGGTAAGACTTGTTCATCTCCTGTGGTAAGTACTTGCTGGGCTCTCTCCTTGGCTTCTTCGATCAGTTTTTTCTCTTTTTCTTGCCAGTAGCCATTAACATCAATATATACTTCCTTAGAAGCCTCTGCTTGAGCTCCTAATGACTTACGAAGAAGTAAACGCACTATATGCTGTAAGGCAGCTAGGTGAACGCCGGCCTGACCAATAAGAATACTCTGATCTGCCTCTAGTTTAATTTGAATTTGATAGCTCTGATCACCCTCAAACACCTCTACCTGAGTATTTTCAAAAGAAAGTTTCCTAAGAAGTTCTTTTACTATCTGTTCAATCTGCTCAGTGCGGTTCATAAGGCTTCATTTTTAGGAGTCTGCTTAGCAAAAAGAATTTTCTGTTGGATAAGCATAAATAGAGTCGAGGTGAGCCAGTAAAGAGAGAGGGCTGCGGGGAAGGTTAGACCGATGAATAATGTGATGGCTGGTCCCATATACAACATCTGCTTATTCATTATAGCGCTAAAGTCTGGTTCATCGCTTTTAATTTCTTTTACCTCTTGGGTGGGCTTATTTAAAATAAGCATCTTGGTTTGAAAATACTGGGCCGTAGCAGAGAGTACTGCAAAAACAATGCTTGGCTTAGCAAGATCTACTATACGTAAAAAGTAGTGATTGATTATCTCTGGATTTGAAATAAAAGTGTACAAATCACCAGCCTCTACAGCAAAGTGAGCACTTGAAATATGAATAATTACCCTATAAATAGCAATAAGAATTACTATCTGAACAACAAGTGGTAAACAGCCTGAGAAAGGATTTGCTTTTTCTGTACGATAGAGTTCAAGAAGGGCCTTTGTTTGTTCTTCTTTTTTATCCTTAAATTTGGCCTGGAGAGCCTTTATTTTAGGTTGAATTTCTTGCATTTTCTTCTGGGACTGGATTTGTTTGCGTGAAAGCGGAAACATGGCAAATTTCAGCAATAGGGTCACTAAAATAATAGCTACGCCAAAATCTTGACCTGGTAGGGTGTCATAAAAGAAGATGAGAATATTATAAATGGGACGATAAATGATTTCGTGGAAGAGAGCGAGCATAGTTATTAGGTTTTTTGTTGGGTGGGTATTTTATCAAGTAAAGCCTCTAGATGAGCCATTTCTATTTTTTCAACAGGGTGAGTAGTAAAAAAAACTAGATCCAACCCGTTAAAATTATAGCGCTGATTATAGAGTCCGACTATCCTCCGTCGCAATCTGTTACGTAAAATGGCTGTTTTAAGGTGTTTTTTGCTAAAAGAAAAGCCTAGTCGATCATTTCCTAGTTCATTGGGTATATATTTGCAGGTATATGGCTTAAAAAAAAGAGGTTTTCCGAAGCGAAAAACCTTTCCAAAATCCTCTTTTTTCTTTAACCTAAAGGCTTTTTTTAGCATATTTGCTAGACAGCGGTAAGCTTAGTACGTCCCTTTCGTCGTCTTGAAAGAAGCACATTTCTCCCTCCTGGAGTACTTGCTCGTTTCAAAAAGCCGTGTCTTCGGGCTCTTTTTCTACTTTTAGGCTGATAGGTCCTTTTCATACAGTAAAATATTGTGTCTTCTAAATTGCAAAACGTCTCTCGATTGTATAAAAAAAAACGGAATTAGTCAACAGGGCGCTATTTTTTTCATTTATCCACCAGCTATACACAAAAATCCCTATTCTGAGCCTCGTGTAAAAGTTATCCACATGTTATAATTTGATTCACTTGTTTAGACCAATTTTAAAGAACTTCTGCTATGACCAATGAGGAGCTTTGGAAAGCTGTTTTAGGACAAATAGAGCTTTCTCTTTCAAAGGCTAATTTCATTACTTGGTTTAAAAACACCTCCCTATTGGAAATTAACCAGGGAAAGGTGCTTATTGGTGTACCTAATGGTTTCGCTAAAGAATGGTTAGAAAATAAGTACAATAACCATATTCTCAAAGCCCTCCGCTCTCTTGATCCATCTGTGCAGAATATGCGCTGTACTATAGCCCTTCCTGATACTGACACTAAAGCGCCTCGTTCGATTGATGCCGCTATTCCTCGAGAATCTTCTTCTTTTGTACGCAAAAAGATCATTGAAAAACCTTCGTTTACGGCTAATAATATATCTTTACAACAGGAGGTTTTTCATGAAAGTAGCCTAAATTCTCGTTATACTTTTGAAAATTACATCGTGGCAGAAAATAACGAGCTTGCTCACGCGGCATGTCATGCTGTCTCTCAGAGTCTTGGCACCCTCTACAATCCTCTTTTTATTTATGGTGGTGTGGGTCTTGGAAAAACCCACCTTCTTCAATCTATTGGTAATGAGGTAATGAAAAACCATCCAGAAAAACGCATTAAATACATTACTTCTGAGCGTTTTACCACTGAATTAGTTGATTCTATAAAAAATCAAAAAATAGATCTTTTTAAAGAGTACTATCAACAAATGGACCTTCTTATTATTGATGATGTTCAATTCCTCTCAGGAAGAGAAAAAACTCAACATGAGTTTTTTCATATATTTAATGCCTTATATCAGATTAATAAACAAATTGTTATATCTAGCGACCGTCCACCTAAAGCTATCGGTACCCTTGAGGAGCGCCTTCGTTCCCGTTTTGAGGGAGGTATGATCACCGATATCAGTCAACCAAGCTTAGAGACTCGTATAGCTATTCTTAGCTCCAAAGTCTCTGAGCGAGGTGTTTTTGTAGAGGAAGATGCTTTGCGTTATATCGCTCAAAACATCAACCAAAACGTTCGTGAACTTGAGGGCGCTCTTAATCGAGTTATTGCTTATTGCGACTTTCGTAAAATACCCGCTAATTTAAGTAATACTGAGAAGATTCTTAATGAACTTCTTGAAAAAAATCGCAAAAATATCTCTATTGAAAGCGTTTTTTCTACTATTTGTGATTATTATTCTGTTTCACGGGAAGAACTTATTAAGAAAGGTCGCAAGAAAGAAATCTCCCATCCCCGCCAAATTCTTATGTACCTTTTACGTCAAGAACTTTCCACTCCCTTCTCTTCTATTGGAGACCTCTTGGGAGGACGAGATCACACCACCATTCTTCATGCTTATGAAAAAATTCAAAACCAAAAAGAGTCCTCTCGTAAAATAAAAGAGGAGCTTTCACAAATAAAAGAGCGTCTCTATTATGTTACCTAGTGTATATCTCTGTATAAGGCCTAATCTTACCTGTATACCTTGTGGTAAATAAGTAGATAAAAATCAAAAATTTCCTCCCTTTTTCAAACTCTATCTTTTCCTTACTATTTTATAGGTAGATAGAGTAATTAATTAAAGAATGGATACCCCATAAATATCCTTCTAATAGTCGGTTAAGTTAGTTTATCCAGTTATACACACCACTAATAAATAATAACTTCCTTTTAATAAAATATTTAATATCTCTTATATGAAAATTGTCTGTACTCAAGAAAATCTTCTTCAAGCTCTTACTGCACTTGATCGAGTAGTAGGAAAACAAAGTTCACTACCCATCTTAAGCAACTTTCTTTTTGAAACAGAAAAGGGTCGTTTAAAGATATCAGCCACAAACCTCGAGATTGGTATACTTGTTTATGTAGGTGCAAAAATAGAAACAGAGGGAAGGGTGGCTGTGCCAGCGCGTATACTCTCCCAATTTGTCCAAAATTTACCAAGTGGTGAGGTTTTAGATCTTGAAGTAAGGGATAGACAACTTTTTATTAAAGGAAGCTCTTCAGAGATGAAAATTAAGGTTCTAGATGGAAAGGATTTTCCAATAATCCCTCACTATAAGAAAGAATATCCACTTATATTACCAGCCCAAAGTATCAAACAAGCTTTAGGAAGACTTCTTTTTTGTGTGAGTACTAATGAATCAAGAATTGAGTTAACAGGGGTTCAGCTTCTTTTTGAAGAAAATCAACTTTCCTTAGCGGCTACAGATAGTTTTCGTTTAGCGGAAGAAATCATCCCTTATAACCAATCTCTCATAAACAATGAACAATACACATCCTTTATTATCCCCACCCAAACCCTTCAAGAAATAAGTCGGTCACTTGGAAGTGAAGTTGATGAGGTAAAAATAGCCCTTGAAGAAAATCAACTTTTTTTTGAACTGGGTAATATTCAAATTATTTCAAGAGTTATTAATGGTAAGTTTCCTGACTATAAACAAATTATTCCAAGAGATCTTAAAACAAAAGTTGTTCTTGAAAAAGAAAACCTACTTCGTTCGTTAAAGATAGCAAGTACCCTTTCTTCATACACAGCTGGAGAGATAGCTCTTGTTCTTAATCCCAAAGATAAAACTTGTACAATTATTGCTCGTTCACAGGAGGTGGGGGAAAACCAAAGTACCTTAGAAGGTGAATTTTTGGCGGGCACAGAGCCTATCACGTTAGTTTTTAATCCTCGCTACCTCATTGAGGGATTAGGGGCTTTTACAGAAAAAAAGATTCTTTTTTCTGCCAACACCCCATCAAGCCCAACAACTTTTCAGGAGATCTCGAATGATAAAGAGGCCGCCTATGTGTATGTTATGATGCCTATCCGCAAAGAATATGCGTAATATTGGAGATTTCTTTCAGGAGAAAAAGAAGTTAGTTACAAAAAAAACAGAACTCCTTCTAGATGAGAAGACTATTTTTTTTGTTTTTAAAAAAGTGTTTCGTGAGCTCTATGGATCAAAAGGGGAGGAGAATATAGAAACTCTTCGAGTGTATGAAAAAAGGCTTTATATAAAGCCAAGAACGTCACTTTGGGCCAATGAAATTGTTCTTCAAAAAGAGAAACTCATTCAAAAAACTAACCAGACTCTTGAGGGAGAATATCTCTCAGACATCATTCTCACACAACGTTCATTTGAGAATTCTAAAAACTCACACTAACTTCTTGTGAATCGGAAGAGGTATTACCGTTACCATCCTCAAGCTCAGCCTTAATGGTAATAGTCTTATTATTCTTTGAACCTGGCAGATCATAGTTAGTGGAGTAGGGTTTATCTGAAACTGATTTTACAGAGTCACCATCAACAAAGTAAGTGACTTTTTTTACACCATAAGGAGCATCTACTTTAACAGTTAATGAAAGGTTAGATGAGTTCACAGATCCTGGAGTGGTTAGTTTAATAGATGGTTCATAGCTATTAAAATCATTTTCCTTACATTCTTCTGTGGGTACATTTTCAGATTTTTTATCTTCCTTAGAGTACCATTTTTCTACAGCTTCTTCCCAGCGTTTGTATTGAGGATCATTTTCTGGTTTTTCTGGCTTAGCGCCAAGAGGATCCTTGCGGTCAACATAATGAAGAATATCGTGAGTACTCGCAAAATCTTTCTTTTTTACTTTATCATCAGGACAATATTTATTCGCGAGACAGTAAGTGTTTTTCTTGGGAATCTCACAAACTTTAAGATCTTTTTCTTCTTCAAGTTTGCCATTGAGCATAGGTTTGTTTATTTTTCCTTCACCATCACCAATATAGTCATCAGGATTGTAAGAAGGGAAATCCTCCTTGGTATAATTAGAGATAGCTTTTTCAAAAAAAGCGCGCCAAATAGGAGCGGCAACATTTACACCATCAGCTCCTTCTTTCATAGGGCTATTATCATTGTTACCAGCCCAAACACCCACGGCGAGATTAGGTGTATATCCCATAGTCCAACCATCACGGAACTCATTAGTGGTACCAGTTTTTGCTGAAACAGGTCGACTATCAAAACGTAGTGGTGAATTCTCACCAAAAACCCAGGCACGATTACTATTATCAGATAAAATAGAATCAAGCATGGCCACATACTTCTCTTCAACTACGCGCTCACCAGGTTTTTCTTGGTACTCCTCAACTACAGCACCGGTGACGTCCTTAATATTGAGGATAGAAACCTTATCATGACGAACGCCTCCGGTAGCGAGGGTGCTATAAGCATTCACATGGTCAAGAAGTTGTACTTCACCACCACCAAGAACAAGGGAGAGTCCAACTCGGTCAGGGTCATTTAATCCCTGGATACCAAGATCTTTAGCAAGTTTGATGGAGTCTTTAACACCAGCAAGATAAAGGGTTTTTACAGCTGGTATATTGAGAGACCCACCAAGAGCCTTCTTCATCGGTAGAGGGCCATTAAATTGGCCATTGTAGTTGACTGGTTTGTACCCTTTGCCATCACCAGTATCAAACTCAGTTTCCACATCATACAGCATGGTTTCAGGTAGGTAACCCTTAGTAAAAGCCGTAAGATACACAAAAGGCTTGAAGGAGGATCCTGGTTGGCGATCACGAGTGGCTACGTTAACCTGTCCATCAATAGATTCATCAAAGTAGTCCTTAGACCCAACCATAGCGAGAATCTGTCCCGTCTTTGGATCCATAGCTACCAACGCAGCGTTACTCGCCTTCCAAGAAGTGTTATTTTTAGATCCTTCTCGGACTGCCTCTTCAGCAAGTTGTTGCTTATCCCAATCAAGGGTAGTAATGACCTTATAACCACCCTGTTCAATGGCTTGGTCGCCGTATTTTTCCTGCAAATAGTCTTTGACGTACATGACGAAATGGGGAGCGGCAATAATATCTTTTTGGGGGAGAACCTTATCAAGGGTGGGTGTATCAATAGCTTCTTGAGCCTGCTCTTTGGTGATATACCCAAGATCAGCCATTTGATGAAGGGCGTATTCTTTACGGGCAATGAGGCGTTCTGGATGGCTTCCATATGGCGAATAGTAGGTGGTTCCTCGGGGTAGAGAGGCTAAAAGGGCAGCCTCATCCAAAGTAAGATCTTTAGCAGATTTCCCGAAGTAAGTTTGAGCAGCAGCCTCTATACCATAGGCATTTTGACCGTAGGGAATTTCATTGAGATACATAGCGAGAATCTCATCTTTACTAAAGAGAGTTTCTAGCTCAATAGAAAGGATAGCCTCTTTGAGTTTACGTGTGATAGTTCGCTCATTGGAGAGGAGGGAGTTTTTAACAAACTGCTGGGTAATGGTGGAGCCTCCCTGAGAAGCATCGAAGGTCACAATATCCTTAAGAGCAGCGCGCAGGATAGCTGTTGGTTTAAGGCCAAAATGATGATAAAAACCTTGATCTTCAAGAGAAATGGTAGCGGCACGAACTATTTCTGGAATTTGATCAAAAGGCACAACGGTACGTTTTTCTTCGCCATGAACCTCATAAAGGATATGGCTACCGGTGCGATCATAGATTTTTGTTGACTCAGCAACAAAGCGTTTGTTAACATTACCAGCCTCTGGTAAATCTTTGGCGATATAGAGAAAGAGTCCAATTAGAGGAATAATCACAACACCAGAAGCAATGGCTCCATACAGGCGAGCCTTCTGCCAATCCCAAGTGCGAAGCCTTGTCTTTAGAGCAGACTCTGGCTTTACTAAGGTAGAAACCCTTCTTTTTTTAGGCCAAAAAAGCATATACAAAAGTATTTTATGCCTTATTATAGCACAAAAAGAAGATAAACGAGTTATTTTTTCTTCGGATTTGGAAGGGTTGGAAAAAGATCTTTTAGAATTGTCAAAGATACATCGATACCCACACCCTCAACAAGGGGCTTCTCATGCATATTATAGTAAGGGTTTGGATTGATTTCTAAGATGACATAGAAGGGATTTTTGGCAGAAAGTTGATTGGTAATAAGATCAAGACCTCCATAGGTGAGACCAACAGTTTCGATAGCTCTCACGCAGATTTTTTTCAATTCTTCACTCATCAAATGAGTACGCTCGATACTTCTTCCTCCATCAGACATATTGAGATTATTACGAAGTTTGAAGAAAAAGTTTTTTGGCAAAACCGTTTGTAGGGTATAGCCAGCTTGAGCGATTGTTTCTCTGGCAATGGCATCGAGTTTAATCTCAAAACCATGACGACGGGTGTGGTTAAAGTTTTTGATAAGTTTTTGTAATTCTGTTTTTCCATCACCAGTAACTCCTGCGGGAATTTTTTCTACACAGGAAAGAACCTTGCCATTAAAAACAAGTACTCTATATTCATTGCCAACAAACATCTCTTCAACAAGAATTTTAATTCCCTTACGATGACCATAGGCTGAAAGCGCATGATCTACAGCCTCAGCAACCTCTTTTTTAGAAGAAATATTCCAGGTCACACCTCGAGCAAGTGACCCATCAACTGGTTTGGCGATAAGGGGGTAACGTAACTTTTTTTGACTAATTTCTTGGAGTGCTTCCTCAGAAGAAACAGCTACGATACCTTGAGGTGTTTTGATACCAACAGAATTCAAGATGAGCTTAGTAATAACTTTGTTTTTAGTAAGATTTCCCATTCTCCGTATGAGGGGCATATTTCTCTTGTAGCAAAAAAAGGACCTCTCTTTATGAGAGAGCTTTAGAATAGGTATTTGTTCATGCTGAATAAGTTCAATTTCTACACCCAGCTCTTCTGCTCTTTTGAGAAATGATTTGAAGCCGCCGTGTTTCACGCTCTGTAAGTAGTCTGTAAAATTCATGAGTATTTTTTAAATTTAGAGAGTAAACTTTTTAGGAATTTTTACTGACATCAACCAAAAATTTTTGAAGATTTTTTCGACCAATAATACTTTTGTAATCAAGATTGGAGCGATCAATTAAGGTTGCTCTTACAGGAACTCGTTTATTATCGATGAGCATTTCAAGTTGAATCTTAATTCGATAGGTTGTGCCATGAGATGAATGAATAGGCACTGCGCTGACGGCATCTGGGATATTTTCAAAAAGTTTCCAGCGTTCTTCTTTGGAAAGATCTTTAAGTTTTTCCCAGTTGGACTCAAGGGCGCGATAGCTTGCAACAGTTTTCTCAAATCCGAGTTCCTCAGCAACAGAAAAATCAATTGACGAAGAGTCGGCCCCGGTATCTATCTTTGCCTCGAGAGTAACCTCTTTGTCATCTTTGCCATAAAAGGTTACTTTTTCAATGGCGCCAATCATCTTCTTTCCAGAGAGCTCCTCGATTTCTTCTTCAATCTCTCCTCCAAAAAGATTCATGCCCACCCGCATACCGCGCTCAGTAGTTTTAATCTTAATACCCTTTACTCGATCGAGGCGCTCACGGAGGCCGGAAAGATTAGCGAGCTGGATAGAAAGACCAGGACGAGCGTTGAGCTCGATGATAACCGGTCCGCGCTCCCGATCAAGGGCAATGTCAGCTCCCAAAAAACCAAGACCAGATATTTTTTGGGCTTCTACTGCAATGCGTAAGACCTCTTTCCAGTAAGGGAGTTTAATACCAGAAAGAACGAGAGATGTATCGGGAACGTATTCGATAATATAGCCCTTACCGATAATAGCGGAAGTGGTGGTACCCGTAGCGAGATCAATGCCGACGCCAATAGCGCCTTGCTGGAGATTGGCTTTACCATCAGAGGCACGAGTGGGAAGGCGAAGCATAGCCATAACAGGAACAGAGTTATAAACAATAACTCGAATGTCAGGAATACCTTTGTATGAGTATGGTTTGAAAAGTTTAAGAAGAGTTAAGCGCTCCTCAAAAAAGGCGATATCAGGAAGATTGGCAAGCGAGAAAGAGCCATCCAGAATGTTGCGAATATGGTTCTTAAGATCTTCTATAGTTATGAGTGAACCATCAGCTTTAACCCAAGCATCATCGCGACCTCTTTTACGAGCATACACAACAAGAATTCCGCCACCACCAAAGCCACGGTTTGGCTTGAGTGCGAAACTCGACGGAAGAGTGTTCCAGTCGAAATTCTCAAGCTCTTCTTGTGAACGGATTCTGCCTAGAAGTTTTGGTACAGAGAGACCTTCTTTGCGTAAAATTCTTTTGCAGAGGAGTTTGTTGTCAGCAATTTCCATGCCCCGCTTACGATTCAGTGGTCGTACATAGTCAAGATTGCGGGCATTCATCCCGAGCAACTTCTGGCTTTTACGAAAGAGTTCAAACATGGCAGTAATAAAAACCGAAAAAACTATAAATGAGCAATAATCTTTCGAAAACGTAGATACTCAGTAAAGCGAATGCCAGACCACTTTCCAAGATTGAAATTGATCACAAAAGTGAAGAGGATTAACCAAGGATGCATCAGAATTAAGAGAAGAAAAGTATTCCAACTAATCAGGAAGTAACCCACAAGAGAAATGAGAAGAGTCTCTCCGGCAAGAATAAAAGCGGCACGACTACCTTTTTCTATTTGAGTAGCTACAAATTTCTCAGCTAAGGTGATCATGATAAGGAGTGGGAAAATAGAAACTGAAGCTAGGCCAGTTCGTTTGAAATGTCCACCAAGAACAAGAATGAGTAAAATAGCAAAAGCAACAATAGAAATAGAAATGGCTACTCGTGGTAGATAAAGAAGGCGAAAGCGACGAAGCATGTACCGAGAAAACATTCCAACAAGAATGATGCTTACAAAAATAGCAATGCCATATTTGAGGCCATTTGGATCAAAGGCGAGAAGAGCGAACGTGATGATAGAGGGAGTATAAATACCAAATGCCTTGATACCAACAACCTGACGGAAAAAAGCTACCAAGGTAGCTACAACAGGGATCATCAAAAGGAGAGCCAATGTTTGTAATGGCACACCTTGCTCGATAATATACATCACGAGAGGATGGTAGTTCATAGCGTTTGACGAGAGTAAAAATTAGACCTCTTTACCAATATTTTCCATACGACGCCTTTGAGCGTGACACAGGGCTAGAGCCAGAGCATCAGCGGCATCATCTGGAGTGGGAATTATTTTGAGCTTGAGAATAGCTTTCACCATTGTTTGCACCTGAACCTTGTCAGCCCGCCCGTAGTTGGTGAGGGCTTGCTTAACTTGGAGGGGCGTATAACCTACGATAATAACACCTTTTTCCTCAAGTGTCAAGAGGATAGCACCGCGAGCCTGACCAACTGAGAGGACGGTTTTTTGGTTTTTAAAAAAGAAGAGCTCTTCTACTGAAGCCTCATCTGGCTTATGGAGATCAATAATGTCTTTAAGATCAGAAGAGATCTCTGATAAACGTTTACTTAAGGCAAGTTCTTTGGCAGTACTGATATGTCCATAGGCAATAAGCTCTATTTTACCAGCAATAATTTCAATGACTCCCCAGCCAACAGTAGCTGTTCCGGGATCAATACCAAGAATACGCATAGTCTAAAGAGCAAAAAAGAAATTATTTTGAAGCAAGCTGATCTCGTTTAGCAAGGCGCATGATTTCATCTTTGAGATGGTTAGGATCAGCCACTTGTCTGAAAGTAATACGTTCGGTTTCGGCGGCTGTCTGGAGCAGGAGATCACCAAAATTAAGGATCGTAGCTACAAACCCACTAACTTCGGTGGTGATGTCCTGAATCCGAGAAAAATCAACTTCACTAATGTGACGCACAAAAAGACCCTTCTGCTCAATATTGATAATACGTTCACTTGTAATAATCCAGACATCAAAATAGTAATCTATCCAGAGGAGGAAGCCATAGAGCCAAAGAAAAAGAAGGAATGAGTTTTCTAAAAAAGCTACTAGACGTACCTTTTCACCAGCAACAAGTTCGGGGAAAAGAAGGGTGAAGAAAAAAATACCTCCAAAAGTGATCAGAAAAAGTACGAGGAGAATAAAAAAATGAGCAGCCAAATTAAACCAGTGTCGGTGAACGACATGGAGTACTTGTTCGCTGTCACGCTTACCTGGAAAAGTAATCATAAGACAAATGAGGTAACAAGAAGTTCATCAAAAGGAAGGCTAAAAAACAAGAGAGCGTTGGTGAACAGAAGAATGGCCGCGACGACTCCAAAAAGAAGTGACCCGAGAAGACCACTTTGCTTATTGAGTGAATAGCGGAGAAGATGGAACAAAACAAAAATGGCTGCGAAAACGTAGCACAGAAACAAGAGTGTATAGAGGAGTCCGAGAAGTGTTTGCATAAGAAAGAATATCACTCACAGTGTAACGTATTTTTTCTTTTGAAGACAGGGGGAGTTTTTATAGGAGAGTATCGTTTTCTTCAGGGTAGGGAATACCAAGATGAGCGTAACCCTCTCTCGTCACCACGCGACCACGAGGCGTTCGTCTTAAGAAACCTATCTGAATAAGGTAGGGCTCATAGACATCCTCAATGGTTTGAAGTTCTTCTCCGGTAACAGCAGCGAGAGACTGAATACCAGCTGGCCCACCTTTAAATTTTTTGATCAGTGTTTCCAACATGAGACGGTCTGTAGGTTCTAGTCCGAGGGGGTCAATTTCGTAGAGTTCAAGAGCCTCTCTAGCGAGAATTTCTGTGATGAGATCGTTTTCATGGATTTGAGCGAAGTCGCGCACTCGTTTCAAGATACGATTAGCTACACGAGGAGTTTGACGACTAGAATGAGCTACTACCTTAGCACCAGCACTATCAATACCAATATTCAAAATACGTGATGAGCGAGTGACAATTTTTTCTATCTCTTCAGGAGTATAAAATTCTAATCTATGAGTAGAGCCGAAACGGTTACGAAGCGGATTAGAGAGAGAGCCAAGGCGGGTAGTAGCTCCAATAAGTGTAAAACGAGGAAGATCGAGCTGAAGGGTGCGTGCAGCTGGACCTTTACCAATAATAATATCAAGTTTATAGTCCTCCATCGCCGGATAGAGCACTTCTTCGATGAGTTTGTTTAAACGATGGATTTCATCAATGAAGAGGACGTCACCATCTTCAAGATTAGTAAGGATAGATCCGAGATCACCCACCTTTTCAATAGCTGGACCTGAGGTGACCTTGATATTAACACCCATTTCTTTGGCGATAATGTGAGCAAGAGTTGTTTTGCCAAGACCAGCGGAACCATAAAGAAGTACATGATCAATATTCTCACCTCTTTTCTTAGCGGCTTCGATGAAAATACCAAGGTTGCGTTTAATTTTTTCTTGGCCAATATACTCACCAAAACTCTGTGGACGGAGAGTATTTTCAAGCCCAGGATCATCAAGTTCTTGAGTAGCAGTGGTTAACATACGAGTGTTTTGAGGCTTAGATAAAAGAAAAATCACAGCATTCAGTAACTATAGTATATCAGGACTTGACAGTATTTCAAAACTCTGCTAATATACTCTTTCAACTTAAAAGAGTTGAGCCGATTAACAACTTTCATTTTCACCTGTAGGCAATTTGGGGACTTCTATCTTTTGTCCTCAAATCTGGGACTCGTTGCCAAGATCGGGTAGGGGGGTTTCGGCTCTGCTATTCCTCGACACGTTTCCTCTCCTCGGGCTCCTATGTCCGAGGTTTGTCTACAGCTGAAAGTGAAAGAAAAAACTCTTCCTATACGGAAGAGTTTTTTGTTACCTCATTATTTTGGATGTTCGGATCAGAGAGGATGTCTTGGTAGAGATCTTCCAAACTTTCATCCCGTCCCGTTGTACGCCAGACCTCTTGGAAAGTAGTGATACCTTCAACAACCTTGAGAATACCGTCTTGGTTCATAGTCATCATCCCCTCTTTCTTAGCTGCTTCACGGATTTCATTTTCAGTTGCGAAGTTCTCGATAATTTTGGCAATGTTATCACTCACGGAGAAGACCTCATAAATACCCTCACGTCCTTTGTAGCCTGAGAAATGACACAAAGAACAACCGATTGGCTTATAGAGAAGAGGAATAGTGTCGGGGATATCTACCCCCGCAGCTTTTGGGATACTTCCAAGAATTTTCTGGAGAGCAGTAATAGTCTTTTCTGCTGGTTCATAGGCAACCTTGCAATTATTACAAAGTTTTCGCACCAAACGCTGTCCAATAAAAACATTGACCGCACTCCCAATAAGCGAGCCTTTAATACCGAGTTCTCCAAGACGTACGATAGAGGCGGGAGCGTCATTGGTATGGAGAGTACTGAAAACAAGGTGTCCAGTAAGGGCGGCGTTAATCGCTACTTCTGCTGTTTCTTCATCACGAATTTCTCCGACCAAAATTACATCAGGATCCTGACGTACTATGGCACGTAAAGCTTGAGCAAAACTATAATCACCATCCGGATTCACCTGAGTTTGTACAATTCCAGGCAGAGCATATTCAATAGGATCCTCAACGGTGATAATTTTTACTGCCGGCTCATTTATTTCTCGGATAAGACTGTAAAGAGTGGTTGTTTTTCCGGATCCAGTTGGGCCAGTATTGACGATCATACCGTGTGGCTTGGCAATCTGACGCCGGATCTCTAGAAGAGCGCTGCCACGAAGACCGAGGGTCTCTACAGGAACATCAGCCTCGGTATTATTGAGTAGACGCATGTTGATGGTCTCTCCTTGATTGCTAGGGATAACACTAACACGGATGTCGATTCGGACACCTTCCTTCATGATAAAGAAGCTACCATCCTGAGAACGCTCTTTGGTATTGAGCTTCATCTTTGTGAGCATTTTGACCCGAGATAGAGTAAGGTGGTAAACATCAGATGGAATATGGCCAATATCCTCTAGGAGACCATCAATACGATAACGCAGTCGCACATCTCCTTCTTCTGGCTCTATGTGGATATCACTAGCACCGAGACTATTGGCTCCAGCGAGGATAATCTCTAATACCCGAGTTGTTGGTAGAGATTTGATAGAGTCTTTCAGGGTGATAAGATCCTTGAAATCTTTTTCGAAAACAGCCATATCTTCCGTAGAGAGATTGACTCGCAGTTGATCAAGATGCTCTATAAGGGGCTTTTTTTGATATTCAGCCAAGGCTCTCTCGAGGGAGGCTTCTGAGATAAGATAAAAGAGAGCCTTTTGATCATGTTCACTAGCAATTAGGGTCAGGCGTTTCTGGAGTTCTTTATTTGGAGTAACAATGCCAAAACGGTAGAGGCCACGCTCTTTCTGAAAAAGGACTACCTGCTCATTACGACAAAGAGTTTCATCAAAGGAGCGGACGTGATCACCATCAACAGGAAAAACGGCAAGATCAATATACGGGAGATTATTTTTGGCTGCATTTCGCTCGACCTCATGTTCTTTAGAGTTGGTGACGAGTTTACGCAAAACCACTTCTTCCTCTTGGGGAAGTGTAGAAGCGAGCTCTTTGCGTGGGAGAACTTTTACCATAGTTTTGTTTTCCCTATTGTAACGCGGGAAAACAGGTAAGACAAACGAGGCGAAGAGCTACTATAAGAGAGCAGCTTCGAGTTTTTCGAAAAGAATCTGTTCAGCCTCTTCTAGACTTTGTGCTAAGAGTGTAACACTAAGAGTATCACCGAGGGTTTTGGCTTCAGGAATACGCTCTGCCAGAAGGTTGAGTGTCTCACGTGAAGTAGTTTTGATAAGAAGCAGTACGTGTGAAGCATCCTCTGGCGAAAGAAGAGCAAAAAACTTAGCTTGTGATGAATTGGTTTTTATTTTTTCTAGGATAAGAGGAAGATCTTGTTTTTCGGCTCGGGCATGAATGATGTCTTCGGTAGTGATAAGTGACCAGACAAGATCAAGTTTAGGAGCAGATTTTATTTGAGACATAGCCTTACCCCAAAGTTTGATCAGGTGGAGAGGTTGAGTTTTGTAGAGAGAGCGAATAATTGATTGTTGGTCAGCACCCATTTGCATAAGGACTGAAGCTAGCTGGAGTGACTTAGGGGTGGTGCTTTTCTTCTGAAAACTGTCTGTGGCAGCGATAATACCAGTCAGAAGAGGGAGAGCCATTATTTCTGGCAGAACACCGTTTTTGGGAGCAAGGAAAAGATCAGCCACTATTTCAGCCAATGAAGAAGCTTTGATATCAACAACATTTAGCTGACCAAAGAGTTCATTGGCACCTTGAGTATCAATATTGATGACGGGCATCTCATAAAAAATATCCGGATTCTCTTCGTAAATTTTTCCAAGGTGCTCCTTATCAGGACTACCGAGGACGATAGCAAGATCGAAAATAAACTGAGCTGGGATAAAAGAAAAATCTCTCGGATCAATAGAGCCTTTTTCTGGGGTGAGATAAATACGGAATTCTTTTTCAAGCCGCTCGCTCTTGATATTGATAATGTTGTTGTATTCAGTGTTGAAGGCCAAAACAAAATCACGTGCTCCACTAATAGATTCATGGAGGGTACTTGGCAAAGAAAGAAAAGACAGACTCTCGATATCACGAAGAAGGGTGTCAGAGGCGAGGGTAACTTTGCGGCCAGTTTTTTCAAAAAAAAGTCCCAAGGCGATAGCGGTGGCCACACTATCAAGACTGGCATGAGGAGGAAGGATAATAAGTGGATGAGTAGCTTTATGGAGCAACTCCTCAAATTGTTGGGCTAACGAAAGAGACATGGGGGTGAGAGAGTATTAAGATGAATAGTCAAAAATAGCAAGGAAAAAGGCTTTCGTCAAGGCAATGCTTCTGGTATGCTTCTGGTATGTTATCGCTCTACCAGACCCATACCAAAGAAGAAACCCAAGGAGTTGGGAAAATACTTGCCCAAGAGTTTGTTCCGGGTGTTTTGGTGACTTTGACTGGGGATTTAGGAGCTGGTAAGACCACTCTGACTCAGGGAATTTTAGAGGCCCTTGGTGCAGAAAAGCCCTATACAAGCCCCACTTTTGTTATTATGAAAGAATACTCTCTATCAACGGCTAGCCAAAATGGTATCAAAAGAGTTTATCATGTCGATACGTATCGTATAGAAGCGAAGGATCTAGAGCACCTTGGTTTCGAGGAGTGGTGTAGTGATCCGCATGGTCTCGTCATTCTGGAGTGGCCTGAGAGAGTGCACGAACTTCTTCCAGAGAAAAGAATAGATATCAATTTGGAGCAAAAAGGAGAAACTGAAAGAGAGATAAGAGTTGTGGAAAAATGAAAAAGCCGCCCGAATCGCAGTTGCGAGGGGCGGCCTTCTTGTGAGTACAATGACTCGTCACTTTTTCTTGGTTTTCTTTGGGATAAGGCTCTGGAACATGTGTTGAATAGCCCAGAAACAAACTCCGATCATTACGAGACTGACAGCGATGTTGGGATTTATCATCGTGATGATGAAGAATGTGAAGGCAACCTTCGCCCAGAGTGGAGACCTCTTAAAGAGGTTCCAACCAGCTGAAAAAAGTGGAGAAATGAAATTAAAAAAGGACCGCATTTGAAACTCCCTATATTTGTACGGATAGCGAGTTTGCTACCGTAACTTTGTATTATACACCTAAATTATAAAAAAGTCAATAGCTGGAGGCTTATCTAAGGCGTCCACATGCATCAAGTGCCCCCTAGATTAACCATTTTACTCTATGAAACCACGACTTTCATCACAGCCTCAATGGAGGGCAGAAGCGAATACAATGAGACGCTTCTGCCAAAGTTTATTCAGATTTGGTCTCTGGAGGTTTTTCCTCTTCGGTCACCTTGAAAGGTTTGCCGCGACCAACTGAACCGCTATTTGCTGCTGCCATTTTCTTTCTCCCTTACTCTATCAATTCACCACTATTGATGAATTGAATGGAGGGCAGGAGCGGATACAATGATCGTTTCCTGCCAAGGTGTTGATAGTTTCGTCTCTACTGCTCCTTGCGGATACTCGAGGCTTCTGTTGCCAGGATGGATATCAGCCACCCCCGATCTCAAGACACTTTTACCATCAAATGATTCGGAAATAGCCTGTCTCTTGTACCCTTTGAGGTATACAAGATTAATGAACAGTCACCGCGAATCACTCCATTTGGCCAAAAGATATCATGGTAGCCGTCGCCCCTTCCGAGTCGCATAACTGGCCCATTGACTAGATCAAAGACCGAACATATCGTTCGCTGTGTCTTGTCGCCGGGGAGATCTGCTTCGTGAAGTTTTTGGCCGTACACTTCAAGCCCCAGTCCGGTTCCAAGTGGTTCCAATCCGAGCTTTTCAGCAAGGTAATTGGTTACCGCTTGGTGCACGTCCTGCCTGTTCTCTACTGGATGGCTCATGCCGTTCAGTTTGAGAAGTTCTGAGAAGTTGGTCGCATATACAGAGACCAATTTATCAGCGGGAGGAGCTTTTGTGTACTTCCTGAAGGGTTCTACCAAACCTGCCGTCGTGTCGGCGGTTTCCAGGTATTCTTCCAGAAATTCAAGTGCGCGGCCGGTGGTAGTGAGGGTGAACTTGTGCATGGTATTTCTCCTGATGGACGGAAGTGTCCGTGTGTCTAACAACAGAATGTTTCAAGGAACTGTGTGAGTGATTTCTCATCCCAACAGCCAAGTATACACTTTTATTTTATAATAGTCAATAATATTGTCTAACATATTCTATATTAATACATAATATGTGCTTTATATAAAGAATAATCTGAATAATTCTATATATTCATCAAAATAATTGACCAATATAATAAAAGAGAGTAGAATGGGCTTATGGACATGAAACAAGCCCTAAAAACCATTGGTCTTTCGGACAAAGAATCCGCCGTATACATGGCTCTTTTGCAATTGGGACAGGCCACCGCGTATGCTGTGGCAGTAAAAAGCGGTCTCAAGAAGCCGACAACTTATATAATATTAGACGAATTGATAGAGAAGGGCTTGGTGCTGAAAGTGCCACAAATGAAAACTCAGCATTATGTCGCCCGTTCACCCGAAGAAGCTTTTGGAGTAGCCCAAGAACGACTCACTCTAGCCAAGAAGGCTCTACCGGAGCTTCTGGCTATAACTCGCGGCAAGAAGACTAAAGTCAATACCGTCTACTTCGAAGGAATAGAGGGGATGAAGCAGTTGTTGGAGTATAAATTCAAAGAACATGAGGGTGAAGAAATGCTTGGATTTTGGGCTACTGATAAAAATGTCGATCCAGAACTGGCTCAGTATTTCAAAACAGAGTATCCCAAGAAGATGCAGCGGCATAGTATCCGTATGCGCGGGCTAGCACCAGCTGATCCAGGCCTCAAGGACTACCGAGAAGCTGATCCAAGGTATGGCCGTAACTTCAAGGAAATTTCTACCAATGACTACTCATCAGAAGTGGCTGTCACTGTCACTAAAGACTTAGTTCGTATAGAGGATTACAAGAACTTACAGGGGATAGCCATCGAAAACCAAAACGTAGCCAAGGCTGTACGTCAGATATTTGAGATGGTGTGGAAGAAATATTAAATCCCTAGTGCAAGGTGCTTGAGTCTGGAGAAAGGTTTTCCAGGAAAGTGGTCAGCGCTTCGGGGTCACCAAGATCAATCGTTTCGTGAGGGTGAGCTTCCACGTAGTCCCTAAATGCCTCTGCGTGGTGATCTACCCACTCACTCGCCATTTCTTGACGCAGAATACTGTTGGTCAGATCAAGGGTGATACCAGGATGGTGCTCTTGGTAGGCGAGTGGCATCAGCAAAAGCTAAAGCTTGTTGGCAACGGTTTCCAGATCAGATAAAGCCTCTTGGGGAGGAGTTACTTCTGGTGTAGATGATGTATAGAGTTCGGGATTCATACTGCTAGTATACACCCAAAGAGAGAGTTTTTGTCTTCATGAAGTCAAGAGAGTATAATGAATGTATGAATAATAAGCCAAAAACAGTCATTTTGCTCGATGGAAACGCCATTCTTCATCGTGCCTATCATGGTCTGCCGCCACTTACTACCAAGACTGGTAAAACAGTCCATGCCGTCTACGGATTCGCACTGACCCTTTTTTCTGTTTTGGAGAAATTTAAGCCAGAGAACATCATAGCCACCTTTGATTTACCGGGAGGGACTTTTCGTGATGATCTGTACGAAGAATATAAGTCTCACCGAGAACAGGCGCCCGACGATCTTTACGCGCAGATTCCAATCATCAAGGAAATGGTAGAAGCTTTTGGGATCCCTATCTATGAAAAAGAGGGATTTGAGGCTGATGATTTAGTAGGCACGCTCGCTGTTCAAGCAAAGGGTAAGGGATATGATGTGATTATTGTTACTGGTGACACAGATACTCTACAACTCGTTGATGATCAGGTGAAGGTATTTACCATGCGTAAGAGTATTAAGGATACAGTATTGTATGGAACAAAAGAAGTAGAAGCAAAATATGGTTTTCTCCCGTCTCAACTCATTGAATATAAAGGACTAGCAGGAGATAGTTCAGATAATATCCCTGGCGTGAAAGGCGTGGGAGCGAAGACAGCAACCGATCTGATTCAGAAGTACGGCAATCTTGAGGGTGTTTATGCCAATCTCGATGATACCAAAGGTAAGATGCGTGAAAATTTAGAGCGTGACAAAGATCAAGCCTTTCTTTCAAGAACCCTTGGAACTATCAAAGTAGATGTGGATGTAGTACTCGATGAGCAAGCAATGAAATTGGATGACTACGACAGGTCTCAGGCTGAGGAATTTTTGCGTCGTTATGAATTTTACAGTCTCCTTAAGCGTTTACCTGGCAGTATCGCAGTAGAAGGGGAGATAACGCCTAAGAAGGAGAGCAAAAAGAAAGTAAAAAAATTAACTGTTGAGGAGCAAAAAAAGCTTCTCAGTACTTTTGTTGGAAAAGTAGCTTGTGAAATCGAAAGTAGCCCAGAGTCACTCTTTGGTTCAAGTGTCACCGCTCTTGAGTTGTGCAGCGAAAAACAAGGTGTTGTATGGGTAGAGGTAAACGAGGAGACCAAAGAAATCCTTATCGACCTATTCACTCGTAAGGATGTTATGACTGGTTGGTTTGATTTGAAAAAAGCCATGCACGACTTAGGAAAAGTCGGTATTGCTATTAAGAATGGTATATTCGATATTACGTTAGCTCTGTATATGACTGAGGTAGCTACTGACGGCACTCTCATAGGTGCCAGAGAAACTCTTCTTAATGGGCAAGGATATGAAAAAAGCAAACTGATTTTGGAACTTTGGAAAACGCTGGATGAGAAGCTTGATAGAGAAAGTCAGAATCAAAATAAAGACAGAAGTATTCGAACAGTTTTTGATTCTATAGAGGTGCCTCTGGTTTCGGTTCTCTATAGAATGGAGAAGCGGGGGATTATTCTTAATCAAAAAAGCTTTGCTGATATGTCAGCTCGCTTGAGTGAAGCTTTGGAGAGATTGGCCAAAGAAATCTATGATCTTGCGGGTAAGGAATTTAATATCAACTCACCAAAGCAACTAGCAGAGGTGCTTTTTGTTGATCTTGCTATCCCAGCAGACTTTATCAAGAAAAATAAAACGGGCATTTCTACTGCTTCGAGTGAACTTCAGAAACTTACCGAGTATCCCATTGCTCACAAAATCGAACAGTATCGAGAACTTTTTAAGTTGAAGTCTACTTATCTTGATGCCTTACCAAGTCTGACAGACAGTGAATCTCGTCTACACACGACGTATCAACAAAATGTGGCTGCCACAGGCCGACTTTCTTCTACAGATCCTAATCTCCAAAACATTCCAGCGAGAAGTGAGTGGAGCGAGGAGATCAGAGCAGCCTTTGAGGCTAGCCCAGGCTATCTCCTTGTTGGTGCGGACTATTCTCAGATAGAACTCCGCATTATGGCTCATTTGAGTCAGGATAAAGAGCTTCTCCGGGCATATAAAAATGGCGAGGATGTTCATACTATCACCGCCGCCACTGTCTATAAGGTTGGTCTCGATGCCGTGACGTACGAGATGCGTCGTCAGGCTAAGGTGTTCAACTTCGGCATTATGTATGGCATGGGCGCTTTTGGGCTAGCTCAAGCAGCTAACATCACTCAACTAGAGGCTAAAGAGTTTATTGACACCTATTTCAAAACATTTTCGGGAGTCCGTAAATATATCGATAGGGCTTTAAAACAAGCGAAGGAAACAGGTTATGTGGAAACAGAACTCGGTCGCCGTCGCCACGTTCCGGAAATCCAGAGTACGAATAACCAGGTGATGAAAGCAGGAGAGCGTATTGCTGTGAATATGCCTATTCAGGGGTTAGAGGCTGACATTGTGAAATTGGCCATGATCAAGACGATGGAACTAGTAGAAGAGTTTGGCGAAGAGATTGTCTATCCAGTATTACAGGTGCATGATGAGTTGATTTTTGAGGTAAAAGAAGAAAAAGCAGAGACTTTCGGAAAAGCGCTCGATGAAATGCTAGAAAATGTTTACACTATATCGGTACCACTAACTGTCGAAGTATCTATTGGTAAAAATTGGGGTGAAATTTAAATTGAAGAATAAATGTATGATGAATTTTGAGAATAGACCAAGAAAGCCAGAGGTTCACATCCCAACGGCTGAAGATTATACAGATAATCCAATTTTGTTTGGCTTATTGAATAAGCTGCCATCCGAACTTGCTACTTTCCATATAACAAAAATTGAAACAGAGAATCTTTCGGATAACGAGGCTCAAGAGTATTTAGAGGGCATTTTACAAAAAAGAGAAGATGTTTCCCGAGTTTCAGAAGTGAGTGATAAAAATATTGAAAAATATTTTAAGGGCAGGGAGCTTGAAATTTTTAGCTTGCTAGAGAGTACAGTCTTTTTTGACACAGAAAATCATTTGGGAAATGGAATGACCGCCAAGGTGAAAGCTTATCTTCTAGAGACCAATGAGGTTGAAGTTCCAATGGCAATTAAATATGTCACAACGCCTAATGCTAAAACTTTGAGTGCATCAGGAGAACATGATGTCATTCTAGAAGTAGAACGAATACAGGAAATTGAGGAGATTGAAAAAAAGGATGCTGACGTGCTAGAACATATTCGCGTTCCACATCCCTATTTCCACCATAAGAATAAAGATATCCAATGTTATGGCATGGAGTTGATAGATGGGGTTACTCTAGAGCAGGGTACAAATAACAATTGGTCAGATGAGTTGAGGGATGATATCAAAAGATCTTTAGAGAAAATTCCATTACAAAAGCTTTTTGATGAGGTTGATCTATTTTTCAATAACATGCACGACTACTGTCTTCATGGAGATATTAAGCCAACTAATATAATGGTTAGGCGCGACGGAACTTTTTACGTTATCGATTTTGGACAATCAGTTCTCTCGAGCCGAATCTCTGACAAACAACGTGATCAGTTTGAAACTATAAAACAAGACGAGAAGGATCAGACGAAGTCAGCAATACGGTTTCTTTACAAGTCACTTTTTTAAGGTAGGGTATGCCAGAACTTCCTGAAGTCCAGACGGTTGTCACTCAATTAAGTCAAAGAGTAGTTGGTAAAAAGATTATTGATTTTTGGAGTGGCTGGCCGAAAAAGGTTCTACCGAGTCGGAAAATTTTTCGTCAAGGTGTTTTAGGAGCTACTATCAGAGCGACGCATCGTCATGGTAAGCACATTGAGATGGTATTGGACAATGATTATTCGATAGTGGTTCACCTCAAGATGACAGGACACTTTCTTTACAAAACTCCCAAGACCAAAAATGATCCCATATTCACTCTAGATAAGGTGAATGGATATATCCACCACATCTTTAGTTTCTCTGATAAAACTACGCTGGAATTTTCTGACATGCGCAAGTTTGGCTGGCTGGCTTTGGTTGCAACGGAAAAGGTAAGCGAACTTTCTGGGGTAGCTTCTTTAGGTGTCGATGCTCTTTCATCACAATTTAACAAAAAAGCCTTTGCTCGTATCCTCGAAAAAAGGAAACACAAGAAAATTGGACCAGTTTTATTGGAACAGGAACTGATTGCTGGTATAGGCAACATCTATCGGAGCGAAGCTTTGTTTTTGGCTGGCATCTTACCAACACGAAAGGTCGGTGATATCAAAACTTCTGAACAAGAAAAACTCCTTCTTGCTATCAAAAAAGTTCTTCGCGAAGCAGTGAAGCTTCAGGGTACCACTGATGGTGATTTTCGCGATCTTCTGGGACAGCCTGGGAAGTTTAAGCTATCTCTGAATGTGTATCGAAGGACCGGTGAACCTTGTAAGAAATGTGGTACAATTATCGCAAGAGATAAGATGATGCAGCGAAGTGTTTTTTACTGCACCACCTGTCAAAACTAACTCACTTCTTCTAAGTACGTATGTCGAACAAACAAAAAATTCTTATAGCTCTCGGAGTAATTATTGTTGCCGTAGCTGGTTTTCTTTTTTTCAAAAAAGACAGTGCCATGCCGATTGAGCTCAATAACAAAAATCAATCAGAGATGCAAACTACACCACTTAATGACGGTGAAGTCAGTCCATTGTCGGGCCTTCCATGTGAAAACTGGAATCGTCGTGCAATTGCAGTTATGCAACCAGGGGATGTAGCTGCTCGTCCAGCAGCGGGTTTCAGTGAGGCTGATATGGTCATTGAGATGCCGGTTATTACTGCCTCAATTACGCGTTTGATGGGAGTCTATATTTGTAATACACCGGCTGAAGTGGGTTCTATGCGCAGTGCTCGCCATGACTTTATTAGTCTAGCTAAGGGCTTAGGGGCGGTCTTTGTTTCTTGGGGCCGATCAGAATCGCACTCAGAGTCAGACCCAGTTGGGCTAGCTAAAGGTATTTTGGATCGTGGAGAAATTGATAATATTAACTGTAATGGTGATGCCGGCAAGTCAGCCAATGCCTGTTCAGACAATCCTTGTTTCCGTAAAGAGGGTCTTGAGCGAGGTGTGGATACTGGTTACGGAACTCCCGCTAAGTTCGTGGCTTGCGCTAAGGAGTTTGGTTACAATATGGAAAACAAGTTTGTTGGTTACAAGCACCAGGCCGAGGCTCCTCTAGAAAATCGAGCTAAGGGTGGTCACTTACGTGTAGCTTTTGCGGGACCATTCGCCGCTGAGTATGACTATGATCAGGCTACTAATGTCTACAAGCGTATTTGGGGTAATGTAGAAGATACTGATCGTAACACTAAGGCTCGCGTTTCTCCAAAGAACGTAGTGGTACTAATTGCTGAATCAGAACAGATCGAGGGACAATACAACAATATGCAACTTGGTGATCCATGGTACGACCGTACCGATAGTGGCGATGCCTACTATTATATGAATGGACAAGAAACGAAGGGCACCTGGAAGAAGGATAAGAGCCGCATTGATAGTAAGCTCTTCTTCTATGATCAGTCAGGTAATGAAATTATGTTTGTACCAGGTCAGATATGGGTAGAGGTTCTCGAACCAGGTCAAACACTTAAGTGGGAGCCAACTGTCTAGACTAAAATAGTGATACCAAGAAACCCTTCGACGAACTCGGAGGGTTTTTGCTATACTAGCTCTACGTGACCATAATGATTCCATGATTACCCTTCTCACTGGTACTGACAATTTCCTTTTTACCTATCAGAAACGCGCTATCGAGAGCGCTTTTTTAGCGAGTAAGCCAGATGGAGAGGTGTCTCTTTTTGACTTCGCTGATGTTTCTCATTCAACTCAAGTGCGACGGGCTCTTGAAGCGAGTGAGGAAGATCTTTTCTCTTTACCAAAACTTATTTTTCTTCGTCAGCCATCACTTTTACTAGAACAAGCTCAAGATATTCTTCTGGAAAACTTAGCTCTCAGAAAAGACGTCAGTTGGATCATTCTCGAACCAGGCACTCTTAAAAAGACAGAAGTGTACACGAAGAAATTAGCAGCTTTGGAAAAAATACAGAGAATTGTTTGTGATACACCCAATGAGGCGGAGCGGAATAAAATTTTCAGTAAACTTCTAGAGGAAAATCCGACTATCTATTTCGATGCTGGGGCTCGGCAACTATTTCTTTCACGAGTGGCTGATGATACAGCGAGACTGTACTCTGAGTTTGAAAAATTAGTAACTTACAAAAAGGAAGGTACGCTCACAGCTGAAGATGTAGAGACTATGCTTGAACCAACACTTGAAGATACAGGCTTCCAAGCTCTTGATGCGCTAGCAAGAGGGGATAAAGAAACAGCCACTCTTCTTTTCCGTAATCTATTTCTTTGGAAAAAAGACGCCCTACCTATTCTTGGTCTTTGTGCTTGGCAAGTTCGTCAGCTGATCTTCCTTCGTGAAGCCTATGATCAGGGTATTCATCAATCGGGAGTACTCGCTAGAGAGACGGGAGTTTCTCCATACGTAGCGAGCAAGCTCCTAGCTATTCTGCCAGCTTTTTCACTTATGAGGCTGAGAAAAGCACATCAGAGGATTCTCGAGTATGATCGAGATATTAAACAGGGTCTCATTGAGCAGGGAACAGCTATTGATCTCTTCGTTTGGAACATTTAAAAACTCCCCAACAGTTGGGGAGTTTTTTCTAGAGAGATTCTTATTTGGTGGCTGCTTTTTTGACAAGGGCATTGAGACGAGACTTTTTGCGAGCAGCAGTGTTCTTCTTGATGATTTTCTTTTGGACAGCTTTGTCGAGAGCTTTCTGAGCTTTTTTCAGGTATTCCTGAGCAGTCTTGAGATCGTCAGCCTTTACAGACTCACGAGTCTTTTTCATGACGCTTTTGACAGAACCTTTAACAATTTTATTGCTGACAGTACGGCCCTCAGTCGCACGCATGTATTTCTTGGCAGAGTTCTTGATCGGCATAGAGTTAATATTTTAGCTGTTTTGAGGTAGATGGGGTTAGATATGACCCGTGTGACCTGCTAACAGAGAATAAATTACAAAGAGAGATTCACTGAGACAGACTATTTTTAGCATGAATAAAGAAAAAAGGCAAGAGAAAAGGCTGTCATCCGTAGACAAACAGCCCCTCCCAACGATGTCGCAATTAGCAACTAGAGGAAGACAAGGCCCCCTATGAGTAAGGTGGCAATACCCACCAATGTCCACCCGATACGTTTTCCAGTGATGGTAGCGCTATGAACACCACCAGTACCAAAGGCCATAATCTGTCGCCTCTCTCTTGTTGGTAGTATATCTATAACAACTGGTTCATTCAAAGTCAAATCTATCTGTGCTAAAATAGAGCCATGATTGCAGAATTACAGGGTAAAATAGCCACTCTCAAGGCAAATAGCGTGGTGTTAATGGTAGGGGGTGTCGGCTATCAAGTCCAGGTCACCACCTATACTTTAGGCATCCTTGCTTCACAAGAAGATGTTCATCTCTATATCCACACCCATGTTCGCGAGGATGCCTTTTTACTGTATGGTTTTTTGGATGAAGGAGAGAAGGCTATGTTTGAGCTTTTGATAGGGGTTTCCGGCATTGGTCCTAAGGTAGCGCTCTCGATCCTCTCTATTGCTGATACCAAAACTATTCGCACAGCAGTAACTCACAAAGACCCTAGCATCCTGACGCGGGTCTCTGGTGTCGGCAAGAAGATGGCTGAGCGAGTTATCCTAGAGCTTCAGAACAAGGTTGAAGAAGGAGATCTGACTGATCATGCTGAAGCTCAAGCTGATCAAGAGGCTCTTGAGGCTTTAGCGGCACTTGGCTATTCAGTTACTCAAGCAAGAGAAGCTCTCAAAGTAGTACCGAAAGATGTGACAGATCTGAGTGGTCGCGTGCGTCAGGCGCTCAAAAGTTTAGCAAAATAGAGTATGATTGTATCTCAAAAAACGGTCCCAGACGGAGGTCTTTTTCAGTCTGAAGAATGGGCCGGCTTTCAAGAAGCTGCCGGTAAACGAGTAGAGAGTTTTGTGTGGGGAGGGACTTTTGTTAGGGGAGTTGAGCTTCGCATTCCTCATTTTGGAAAGTACCTCTATATTCCACGTGGACCAATCATAAGTGAAGATCTTACAAAGCTCAACCATCAGGAACTGATACAGTTTGCTCGGAATAAAGGCTATGTTTTTTTGCGAGTGGAGCCTCAGTCAGAAACCCTTCGAGAACATTTGGCACAACTTTTTGGGAGACATTTACGAAAGTCCATAACTGATATTCAACCTCGAGAGATCCTGATGTTAGATATTACAAAAGACAAAGAGGTTCTGCTTGCTCACATGAAATCAAAGACGCGTTATAATATTCGCCTAGCAGAAAAACACGCTATTCAGGTGGAGGAGACACGTGATCCAAAAGACGCTCAGGCCTTTTTCGAGTTACTGACTAAAACAGCGGCCAGAAAAGATATTCATTTTCATCCGCAAACCTATTACCAAAAATTTCTTGAACACTTTGATCGAGTCACTTGCGAGCTTTTGGTTGCCAAAAAAGAAGATGAGGTGCTGGCTGGTATTTTGGTTTTGTACTACCAGGACACAGCGTACTATCTTCATGGAGGCTCCAATGATTCAGGTCGTAAATACATGGCCCCCCATCTTCTACAGTGGAAGGCTGTCCAGCGTGCTCAAGCAAGAGGGATGAAGCAGTATGATTTTGGTGGAGTGGCTATCCAAGGCCCATCACCTCGAGGTAAAGATTGGACGGGCATTACCCGATTTAAGCAAGGATTTGCTCCAGAGACCAAGAGCCTACTCTTCCCTGGCGCCTATGATATTGTTATTGATAGCAAGCGATATACTTTATATCGATTGTTGCGTAAGACTAAAACTTTTTTTGCATGAGACACTTTATTTCTGGACTAACTCCACAGTGGATTAAAAATAGCTATCATTTTTTTTGTGCGGTTGTAGCAAATATCTATTTTGCTTTCCCTTCTAAGAAACTCATAGTCATTGGCGTGACCGGTACTAATGGTAAGACTACAACCACACAGATGATCGGAGCCATTTTGAGAAAAGCTGACAAAAAAGCAGCCATTGCCTCGACTATTGATTTCTGGATGGGCGATGAGGAGCGCATCAATAGCTCTAAGTTCACGACCACCTCGGCGTGGCAGTTACAGAAGTTTCTTCGTGAAGCAGTAGAGAAGGGCATGACCCACGCAGTAATCGAAACTTCTTCTCATGCTCTTGATCAGTATCGGGTGTGGGGGGTTCAGTATGAGATTGCTGTTATCACCAATGTCACTCGTGAGCATCTTGATTATCACAAGACGATGACACAATATCGTGCTGCTAAGAAGAAGCTTTTTGCCATGAGTAAATATGCGGTAGTGAACTCTGATATGGAGGAGCCAGAGTATTTTGTCAAAGCTCACATGAAAGCAGGTAGGGCAGTTACGTATAGTACCAAGAATATCAATGCCGATGTATGTGCTAAGGGAATTCGTCTCAATTTTAATAAGACAGAATTTCGCGTAGGTGATGAGGAGTACACTCTTCGGGTTCCGGGTATTTTCAATATCGAAAACGCCTTGGCGGCTATCGCGGTAGCTAAGCTGCTTAATATCGAAACCAGCATAGTAGAGGTCGCCCTTAAGGAATTAGAGGGTGTACCAGGACGTATGGAGTGTTTGGAGAGTGAAGAGGGAGTAGATATCATTATTGATTATGCAGT
Source organism: uncultured Bdellovibrionales bacterium (assembly GCA_964594215.1). Classification (GTDB taxonomy): domain Bacteria; phylum Patescibacteriota; class Minisyncoccia; order Moranbacterales; family UBA1568; genus UBA1568. Next base: position 43,387 of record CAZQLN010000007.1, read on the forward strand.
GACCCCAGATGCTTTCACTAAACTCTACGATTCAATTCGCCCACTCAAAATTCCGGGAACAAAAATTATTCATGTGTTTGGTGCCTGTGGCGAACGTGATCGAGGTAAACGTCCTATACTCGCCTCTATCGCTTCTGAGTATGCAGACACGATCATCCTTACTAACGAGGATCCTTATTATGAAGATGGAGAACAGATTTTGAACGATTTAGAGGCTGGTCTCAGCAAAACTCGGAGCTATGAGTATTTCCGCATTTATGATCGTCGAAAAGCTATTACGAAGGCGCTCACAATGGCTGAGCGGGGAGATATAGTTTTGGTCACTGGTAAGGGTGCTGAGACAAGTATGGCTATTGGTAAAGAGCGTATTCCTTGGTCTGAGCGTCAGGTGATCGAAGAGATTCTCATTGAGCTCTAATGAGCCTTGACCCGAAAGGCACTAGATGCTAGAAATAAGCCACATTATTTCAGTTCATTTCAAGAAAAGGGGTGTATCATGGAAGACATATCTTCCCTCGACAAGTTGCAACAGCAACTTCAGAAACCAGCAGATCAGTTGGGTGAGGATGGTGTTTTGGCCATTTCAACCTGGCGGAAGCATTTCATCGACTCATTGTTGGAAACAACAGTGGGTCAGCAATTTCCCATTATTCAAAAAAACGGCATTGTAAATGTTGTTAAGGATGGTCGCTTGGGGTGCGCTCTGATTGTTGGCATTATCAATCGAGCAACCATGCTTGGTGAAGACATACCGACCTATGTTGATCAGCTACCCGACATGCTCAAAGCTTCAGGTTGGCGATTGCTACCAGGCACTCAACCACAAGCCTTCTCTGATGTGATTATTTGGAAAAAACAGAATGGTCACAAACATGCCGGCTTCTACTACGGGGAGAATCGAGCAGTGAGTATGCAGGATCACCCCGACTATCCAGCAAAACAGGAGCGATCACTCCGCATTCATCTTATGGACTATCGGCCGATTGAAGCGGTATGGACCCATCCTGATTTGCATGGATAACAACTGACAAATGAACAAAAAGCCCGGTAGGATGAAAATCCTTCCGGGCCATTGTTTTTTTGAGCGTCTCCTATCCTAAGAGAAAAGACTGATAGCAATAATACTCAGAACCACTCCGAAGATACCACCAGCAATGACCTCGCTGGTACGATGACCAACGCGTTCTTTGAGTCGAGGAAACTGTTCTTTGTTGAGATCGAGTTGTTCAACAAGCATATTAAGATAGCGTCCCTGGTCACCGAGGTGCATACGGATACGGACAGCGTCATCAATAATGAGGAAGGCTAGACCGACGGTGACTGCAAAAGCTCCAGAATGTATCCCCTCATAATGTCCAATAGAAACGAGGAGAGACAAAGCGAAAGCAGTATGAGCACTTGGCATGTGGCCATGAGTGAATATATAGCTTGGCTGCCAGCCATTACGTAGGCTAAAAACAACAAATTTGGTTATTTGAGCTAACACACCAACCGCAATTGGGATTGCCCAGACCAGGTAAGATTGCCATTCCATATGGAGATATTTAATACTCATAGTATAGCACGCGTGGCTGACAGCCTAAGCCTAAAATGCTATACTAGAGGCACTTACTAACTCTTTTATTATAGTGCTATGTCAGTCAAATTTATCCTCATTGGAATCATCGCGGTAGTTATTATCGCTATTATATCGATGTACAACGGTCTTGTACGTTTACGCACTCGCGTCGAAGAAGCTTGGAGTGATATTGATGTTCAGCTGAAGCGTCGTTATGACCTCATCCCTAATCTCATCAATACCGTTAAAGGTTACGCTACCCATGAGCAAACTCTTCTAGAAAAACTTACCCAGGAACGCGCTAACGCTATGAATACTGGCGGTGTTGCCAAGGCTGGTGCTGAGAATGCTTTGTCAAACACTCTCAAGAGCCTTTTTGCTGTAGCCGAAAACTACCCTGACCTTAAAGCCAATCAAAACTTTCTTGAATTGCAACGGGAACTCTCAGACACAGAAAACAAAATTCAAGCAGCTCGTCGTTTTTACAATACGACTGTCATGGAGCTCAACACAAAAGTAGATACCTTTCCAAGTGGCATCATCGCCTCTTTGTTCAAATTCACCAAGCGTGAATTCTTTCAGATAGATGAAACAGAGAAAGAGGTTGTACCAGTAAGTTTCTAGAACCATTCAGAAAAGGACTATGGCCAGTCTCTATACTCACCAGGCAAAAAATATTTGGCTGACCCGTTTCTACATCAGCTTCTTTTTAGTTTTGGTTATTTTTGTAGGTTATGTGTTCGCCCAGGCTATGGGATCGAGTGGAATCCTCTATGGAGCGGTCGGCTTTTCTGTTATCATGAGCTTTTCATCCTACTGGTTCAGTGATCGCATTGTACTCAAGATGAGTAATGCTGAGCCGCTTAGTCTAGAGAATCATCGAGAGGTGTATCGTATGGTAGAAAACCTGAGTATTACAGCTGGTCTACCAATGCCAAAACTGTATATCATGGAAGATACAGCGCTCAATGCTTTTGCTACTGGTCGTAACCCAGAGCACGGAGTGGTTTGTTTCACCTCTGGTATTCTTGAGACTTTGGAACCAAGCGAACTTGAGGGGGTAACAGCTCATGAACTTTCACATATCGGTAATCGTGACACGTTGGTATCCACAGTAGTAGTTATCCTTGTGGGTTTTATTGCTCTTTTGGCAGACTGGTTTCGTCACGCTGCTTTTTTTGGTGGCAGTAATAGTGATAACAACAATCAGGGTAGAGCACTGTTTTTCGTTGGCGCCCTGGTTCTCTCTCTCTTAGCTCCTTTGGCGGGCACATTGATTCAGTTGGCAATCTCTCGCAAACGGGAGCTCCTTGCCGATGCCTCCGGAGCCTTACTCACGCGTTATCCCGAAGGTTTAGCTCGAGCTTTGGAAAAAATAGCCGGTGATCCAGAACCACTCGAAGCTGCCAATCGAGCCACCGCTCATTTGTATATCTCTAATCCACTCAAAGGCAAAGCCTTCTCAAGGTTATTCATGACCCACCCACCAGTAGAAGAGCGTATTGCTGCTTTGCGTAACATGGAAGCCTGAGTGTATGCCAAGCTACCAAGACTTTGCCAAGAAAGCTCGTGAACGTTTTCAAAAATCTCAAGACCAAAAAAATAAACCCAAAGGTGGCTATGAGCTGACTCGGCATGCTGAATACAAAATGCAGCAGTATGGACTCAGTCTCCAAAAAATTAAAGGCGTTATTCGTAACCCCAAGCGCATAGAAAAGGGAGTCGCCGAAAAAACGATCGCTGTGATGCAGCCCGTTTCTCCCAAAGAAGAGACTTGGAAGCAAGAAATCTGGGTCATGTATCAGAAGAAAGGTAAGAACCAGAAACCTACTCCGTTACTGGGTGGCAAAATGAGTTTGGAGCCGGAAACCATTCGTATTATCAGCGCTTGGCGTTATCCAGGAATCAGTCCCAAGAAAAACCCCATTCCAAGCGAAATTCTCCTTGAATTGGAAGACGAGCTAGCCTAATCAGCGTAGCCTTATAATAAGCAAAAACTCTCCAGATAGGAGCGTTTTTGCTTTGTATAAAGGATTATTGTGTGTATTCTATTGACAAAACAGGGAAATAAGAGTATAATAGACTGTTATAGTTGATTTTCCAACTGAATAACACATCGCCAAAAAGAAGGAGAATACCATGTTTAAGTCTGTTCTTTCGCTCGCGATCGCCCTCTCTCTGGTCACACCGGCCGAGGCGGCACGTCGCAGCAATTATTTCAGCGGTGGCTTTCCCTCAGAAAGCCAGCGTCAGCAGATGTCTCAGTCGAGCAGTTCTGATGGCGCAAGCCCGATCTATCGTGAAGGCCGTACGCCTGAGCAGGTAGCTCGCGCTCGTGTTTACACGGAGGCGCTTGAAGATCGCTGTCGTTCCAAGAATCAGGGCGAACAGTTCGCGGGCACGTTGCTCCAGGGCGGGATGGAAATCCTTGCTCACAAGATCGACAAGCGCAGTCGCCTCAGTCTCAACCGCGGGTCGCGTTGGAATGATCAGCGCGATTGTACTGGCAAAGCCGAGGTGGATTATGAGGATATGAGGGATGCCGAAGCCGGCAACCAATGTCGTCACTCGAAGACAATTATCCGACAGCCTGGCCAGCCAGCTGTAGTGAGGGAAGTCATCGAGTGTCAGCAAGCTACCCAGGGTAGCTATGACAGCACCAACTAGATCGAGAATCTCGATCGCAAGAAGAGGTGGTTATGCAGCAATGCGTGCCACCTCTTTTTCTTTTCCATACTTTATCTATATACGCTATACTAAGAGTGAAACCAAAAGAAAAATATGTTACACAAGAGTACAAAAATAGTCGCCACTATTGGTCCAGCCAGTGAGTCCAAGGAAATGCTTGAGAAGATGGTAGAGGCTGGGATGAATGTAGTGCGCCTCAACTTCTCTCACGGTGAGCACGAGTGGCATGCGCAGATCATTGAGCGTGTTCGAGCTATCTCACGAGAAAAAAATCAAGCGATCGCTATCTTAGCTGATATGCAGGGTCCTCGTATTCGCACCGAACTTAAGGCTCCGATTAATCTTCAGTGCGATACCATTGTGACCGTGAGTGATATTGCTCATCCGGAGAGTCAAGCTGACGTGCTACTTGATATGGCGGGTATTTCTGATGGTATCTTAGCTGGCCACATGATTTTGATTGAGGATGGTACTATCGAACTTGAAGTACTCGAACGTGATGGGGTGATATTGAAGACCAAGCCTAAGAATGAAGGTCTTCTCAAAAGTCGCAAAGGAGTCATTCTACCAGATTCTACACTGGATCTAGATATTCTTTCTGATAAAGACAAAGAAGATCTTCGCTTTGCCGTGGAACACGCTGTTGATTATATCGGACTTTCTTTTGTGGGTTCGGCAGAAGATATTGCTACAGTTCGAAGTGAGATGCAAAGTTATGTAGCCCCTGATGCCCGTCTACCAAAAATTATTTCTAAGATAGAACGTAAGCAAGCTCTCGCCAATCTCAGTACCATTATTCAGGCTACTGACGCAGTCATGGTAGCGAGAGGTGATTTGGGCATTGAGATGCCAACTAGCGAAGTAGTGTTACTTCAGAAGCGCATTATTCAGGAAAGTTTGGCTGCTGCTAAGCCGGTCATCGTAGCTACTCAGATGATGAAGAGTATGACCGAAAATCCCCATCCGACACGAGCAGAGGTGAGCGATGTTTCTAATGCGGTGATTGACCATACTGATGCGGTCATGCTGTCTGAAGAATCAGCCATGGGTAAATATCCCGTAGAGACAATTGCCATGATGGCAGAGATTATCGAGAAAACCGAAGAGTCACCTTTTGATGATTTGTATAAGGCTTTGCACCTCAACTTCCGTAACGAATACTCTATTCTTATTAGAAGCGCTTACGAAATGGCTAAGAGTTTTCACGCCAAAGCCATCGTGATTATGACTGAGAGTGGTCTTTCGGCGAAACTCCTTTCACATTTTCGTCCTGAGCGTACCCTCCTTATCTCCACGAGCGATCGTCGTACGTGGCAAGAGCTTGCTCTTGTGTGGGGAGTCAATCCGTACCTCTATGAGGGTGTGACGGGTATCGAGGCTCAGAAGAAACAACTCTTAGAGGATGCCAAAGCCAATGGCAGTCTGGTTCCAGGAGATAAGATCACTCTTTTTATCGGTCGTACCGAAACAAGCGAAAACATGAAGCTTGTCGGCATCCAAGAAGTACGCTAAGCTTTTTCGGAACGGAAGGATGGCCGAGAGGCTCAAGGCACACGCTTGGAAAGCGTGCACTCGCAAGGGTTCGTGGGTTCGAATCCCACTCCTTCCGCCAGAAATCGAAATCGGATTTTAGAGCCGAAATTGGGTCGCGCCGAAGGCGCGACACTAATGCATTCCCCCCGCCGAATCCAGAATCCAAAAGGGTTTTCCACGCTCCGCGTGGCTCAAAAAGTACGGTTCGATCTAAAATTTTAAAGTTCGAACCGACTTTTTTGAATTCCGGAAGAATTTTTTCCGGAATTCCCTCGTTTGCCAATTCCGCATTGGTAATATTGGTTTTTAAAAACTTTTCGGTAAGTTCGAACCGATTATTCGCTTTTTGCTCAAAAGATGATAATTTTTCTTTGAAAAGCTGTTTTTGGTTTACCAACTGATTTTTAGTTTGGCGATATTCTTCAAGTGATAGCGAATTATCAAGATAGAGCGTCATCAGCTTTTCAATCTTCTTTTCGATTGAAAAAATTTCATCTTTTGTATTTTGAACAAAAAGCGTAGACGATTGGACTTCAGATTGCCGATCTTTTGCATTTTCGGCAATCATCCATTTTGCCCAATCGTCTGGCAAAGAACCTTTTTTGATTCCCTCTTGAATTTGAGAAGTGATGATTTCTTCGCGAACATATTTTTGATTACAAGGATTTTTCCGTTTGGTACATCGCAAATAGTTATGACCTTTTTGTTGCTCGGTGGTAATGAAACATCCACATTCTCCGCAACGGAAAAATCCGCGATAGATGTATGGCTTCAAACCTTTGCTATGCGGTTTAGATTTTCGGCTCATCACTTCTTGAACGGAATCAAAAAGTTTCTTTGAAATAATCGGTTCATGCTTTCCTTCGTGGATTTCACCGCCATATCTTAGTAATCCGCAAAAAATCGGATTTTTTAACATAGTATGAATATTGGAAATAGAAAGTTCTTGCTCTTTCCTTGAACGCAGTCCAAGTTCATTAACCATGTCTCTAACTTGTCGGAGTGTGTACTTGCCACTGGCGTAGGCCTCAAACGCTCTAACGATATATGGCGAGCGTTCGGGGTCTGGAATGATAACTTTCTTGTCGCTATCGTTGAGATAACCCACAGGAGCATTTTGAGGCCAAATACCATCCTTCAATTTTTGACGATGACCACGCTTGATATTCTCCGACAAGTTATCCACATAATACTTGGACTGCGAAAATGCTATTGAGAGCATGAACTTTCCTTGCGGTGTTGGATCAAACCAAAAAGTTGAAAATTTTAAATCTAAAATAACTTTGGTATCAACGAGGTAGATAATTTTTCCTCCGTCTACCGAGTTTCTCGCAAGT
>CAZQLN010000008.1:0-46101 GCA_964594215.1 uncultured Bdellovibrionales bacterium
CAGAACTGAAGATTCTTGAATCAGCAGGAGCTACCTTCTACGGTATCTTTGATGTTACTGATCTTTCTGCTGATAGAACACTAACAATGGCAGATGTGACAGGTACCATTGCTACTATTAATGGTGGTCAGACCTTTACCTCAGCTACCTGGAATGCCACCGCTATCGGAGCTCAATACGGAGGTACTGGTATCAACACCAGTGCTTCAACTGGAGTCCCATCTATCTCATCAGGTACTTGGAGTGTAAACGCTACACTTCCAGTTAGCTTAGGGGGTACGAACGCTTCATCAGTCGGTTCAGCTGGTTCAATAGCTTACTCAACTGGAACAGCTTATGCCTTCTCAGCAGTAGGTACTACTGGTCAGGCCCTCATCTCTGGTAACACAGGAAGTCCTACCTGGTACGCACCAACAGCTGGATCTATCCTCTTTGCTGGTACTTCTGGTATCCTCCAGCAAGACAACGCCAGCTTCTTCTTTGATGACACTAACAATCGCTTAGGATTAGGAGATGTGACGCCGGATGGAGTACTGGATTTTGATTTCACTTCTACTTCTACGAGCGCAGCAAGTGAGTATGGCGCTTACTTTACCCTTACTGATACTGGTGTGGTGACGACTGGGACGGATACTACGCGAGGCGAGTATGTCAGCGTTACTCGTTCTGGTGCTACTGGGGGAACAACTAGTACGTATGGATTAGATATAAACGTACAGGCAACAGGTGGCAGCTCAGCTACCACGAATGCTTCAGGTCTCAGTGTACAGGCAAGTAGCAGTACTACTGGAACAACAAGAGTATATGGAATTTATGCATATGGTTTGCTTGCTGATGATATTAGTGGAGTTCTTTCGGAAGTAGATGCCACTGGCGCTACTGTAGCAAGCGCTTATGAAGTTTCACTGTATGACACCTCTACAGGAGCGAATACTATCAGGGGTGTTGAAAATGTAATTTCAGATACAGGGGTAGTGACTACGGGAACAGATACTACTTATGGAGATTATGTAAGTCTTACCAGAACAGGCGCTACTGGTGGCACTCTCAATAACTATGGAGAATACACTACTCTAACCGGCACCTTCGCATCTGGTTCAGGGACTATCAGTAACTATGGAAGTTACATTGATCTCACCGGAAGTTCAGCGGGAACCTCTACTAACTATGGTCTCTATGTCACTGTAGCTAGTGCTGATACTAACTATGCTGCTATATTTAGCGGCGGTAATGTCGGTATCGGAGATACAACACCAGCTTCACTCTTCACAGTCGGAAGTGGAGATCTCTTCCAGATTAATAGCTCAGGGGTCATAGCATCAAGTAATAATATTACTCCAAACAGCATATTAACTACTGGCCAGACAGACGAGTACTGTCTTACGTATGAGGGGACGGGTACTACTTTTGAGTGGCAGAGTTGTGGTGGAGGCGGTATGTCTATCGGTGGCACAGTGACGAGTGGTACCGCAGGGTCTATCTTGTTTGTAGGATCAGGACCAGTCCTTGCCCAAGATAACGCCAACTTTTTCTGGGACGATACTAATAATCGCTTAGGATTAGGAGATGTGACGCCGGATGGAGTACTGGATTTTGATTTTGCTCCTGCTAACTCAACTGCAGGATCAGAGTATGGTGCTTATTTCACAGTCAATGATACTGGTGTGGTGACTACGGGTACGGATACTACTTATGGTGAACGTATTGATCTGACAAGAACGGGGGCAACAAATGGAACCATCATTTCATATGGAGAGTATCTGAGTGTAACAGGAGCATTCGCTTCGCCTACAGCGGGAACTATCGATACTTATGGGAGTTACATAAACGTTACAGGGGATACAAAAGGAGTTGCTACAGCCTACGGTCTTTACGTAACAGTGGCTAGTGCCGATACCAACTATTCAGGTATTTTCACGGGAGGAAACTTCGGTATTGGTGATACTACACCGGCCGGACTCTTCACTGTAGGAACATCAGATGCCTTTCAAATTAATTCTTCTGGACAAGTAACCGCTGGTACCTGGCAGGGTACAGCAGTAGCAGCTACTTATGGTGGCACTGGTATCAACACCAGTGCTTCAACTGGAGTCCCATCTATCTCATCAGGTACTTGGAGTGTAGCCTCAAGTCTGGCCGTGACTCTTGGAGGTACTGGTACCACTACTGCTTTCACGACTGGTTCGATCGTTTTTGCTGGAGCTAGCGGTGTTTATAGCCAAGATAACGCCAACTTCTTCTGGGACGATACTAATAATCGCTTAGGGTTAGGAACTACCAGTCCAGCGGCTCAACTCTCAATCTTTGGAACCTCAAATGCCCTGAGACTCTCTTATGATGCCAGTAACTACAGTACCCTCTCTGCTCAGAGTACGGGAAATCTCTCGGTGAGCAGTTCTAATACGAGTGAGTCACAGTTGACCCTTGGTGGTGGAGCCAGCACAGATTCGTCCGTAGCTTTTGATGGGGCATCGCAGGATTATTATGCCGGATTAGATCACACTACAGGGTCATATATGATTGGCTCTGGCTTTGTGGTAGGTACTTCACCGTTGGTCACTCTTACCTCAGCTGGTAAGTTTGGAGTGGGGGACCAAACACCAGATGCTCAATTGGATTTTGACTTTGCATCAACCACTTCAACCGCTGGCACAGAATATGGCAGTTACTTCACAATTACTGATACAGGGGTAGTAACCACTGGTACGGATAACACCTATGGTAACCGTATTGACCTAAGCAGAACAGCAGCCACAGGTGGTACACTCAATAACTATGGAAATTATTTGTCATTGACTGGCACTTTCGCATCTGGTTCAGGGACTATCAACAACTACGGTAGCTATATTGATCTTACCGGAAGCTCTGCTGGTACTTCGACTAACTACGGTCTTTATGTGACAGTAGCGAGTGCTGATACTAACTATGCTGCCATATTTAATGGAGGAAGTGTGGGAGTCGGTGATACTACTCCAGATGCAGTGTTAGATCTTGATTCGACACAAACATCGGGTACTTTCTTTGGCGCATCTGCTCCATCATCAGTTACTCTAGCAGGCGCTCTGACAGGTCTTTCACTCGACCTCCGTACTAACTACACAGCAACTGGTTTCAGTGTTACCGGAGCGACTATCACTATTGCCAACGTCGCTAACACCGGTGCGAGCACCTACAATTATTATGGAGCAAACATTGGCACTTCAGGAGGCACTCTTTCTCAGGCAACAGCAGCGGGTACGAGTACTTTCACGGGTACCAATATTACACTCCCCAATATTACCCAATCCACGGGTACTGTAGTAGCTAATGGAGTAGCGGTCACTACTGGTACTATTACCACTGGTGGGACTCAGAATGGTATCAATGTAGTGGCTCAGGGTGTGGGGGCTGGAACACTTAATGGAATAAATATCAGTGCTATTACCGCATCTGGTGGAACGGAAAATGGTTTGACTATCGGTACGGGCTGGGACTTAGGTATTAGCAGTAGTTCACGTATAGCTATTAGCTCTGATATTGCTACCAACTACGCTGCTACATTCTTTAACGATGGGAATAATGCTAACCGATATGGCATTCAAGTTCAAGCTGGGCTTGATGATCATACAGCAGCCGGCCCGAGCACTCTAGTACAATTCTCTGATGGTGACGGTACTTCTATAGGTTCAATTTCCTTTGGTTCGAGCGCTGTGGCCTACAACACCACTTCCGATAGAAGACTGAAAGAAAATATTGTTGATACAGCAGTTGGTATTTCAGAACTGATGGCTATTCAGGTCCGTGATTACAATTGGAAAGCCGATGCTGATCACAGTACACTGACCCATGGATTTATCGCTCAAGAACTCTATGATGTCTATCCACAAGCAGTCACCGTCCCAGAGGATCCGAACAAGTACTGGATGGTGGATTATTCCAAACTCACCCCGTTGATTGTCTCTGCTGTTCAAGACCAGCAAACGCTTATCGTAAAACAAAGAAGCGATATTACCGACATTAGTCTAGCGGTTGATAACACAGTCACCACTGTAGGAGAACTCCAAACAGCCGTAGTCAATGACTTGCAGAATATCAGTGGTGAGGTGACCAATCTCAATAATAGTGTAGAGAGTATCAGTAATGACGTAGCTGATCTTACAGATCGTACTGATACGCTTGAAACTCAGATGCAGACACTGACTGATCAAATAAACGTGCTTTCGGAATTCTATACCACCTTCGACCTTGGAAACCTGGTAGCCAAAGACCTAGCGGGTAATGTAGATCTTTTAGATGGGAAGCTTCGCGCTAAGATTCTTGAGACCGGCGCCTTGACTATCGAAACTGTCGATGAGGATGCCCCAACTCTCGGAAAGGCGACTATCGCTACCGGTCAGACGAGTGTCGTTATCGACACAACTGCGGTCAATACAAATAGCCGCATCTTCGTGACCGCTAAGTCTACGAGTGCTCTCAATTTCCCATTGACTGTCCTTTCTATTCAGGATGGACAGTCGTTTACGGTAGGTATTCCAGAGGGGTATGGTACCGACATCGAGTTTGACTGGTGGATAGTGACGAACAACTAGCTTGAGGCCGTCGGCTTATAGCTATATCGAAGACAGGTAAACTCTTAGTGTAAGAAAAATCAACAACCATGCAATTTAGGCAAAGATTATCAAGAATAATTAAAAAACTTTCTTTGAGGGTTTGTTTGTTATGGATTGGAATAGCCTTGATAGTCCTCTTAGGTCTTATTATTTGGAGGTATATGAATCAGCCGAGTACGCTTGGATCAGTGACTGAATCTCTTGGGGTAAGTGGCCAAGAGATAGAAAGCTCTCTCTCAGAAATATCCGCCATGCCTCTTAGTGAAGAAGATAAGGGGTATACGTTTCAGGATACTAAGGGGGGGATAAGGATAGAGTATGCAGATCAAGAAAACAAGGAAGAAAACGGTATCAAAGTCAGCTTACCTAAGAATTACGCTGAACCCATAGAGATCAAACTTGATGAAGAGCGGAGAGTAACTATTAAAGATGATACAGAAGATACGTACGAGAGTAACCTTCTCTCTGACCAGCTGTCCTCGCAAGCAGATGGTGAGGGGAAAATAAACGCAACTCAGTTGCGTAAACTTTTTGGCTTGAGTCAGGAGACGGGCGACAAGAAGTATCTTCGTTATCAAAATGATCGCAAGTCCCTCCTGTATGCTTATCAAAAGGATGGGGCGACAGGCGAAAGAAAACTCAAACACTGGACGGTCTACAATCAGGGTGATGGAACTGAAAAAGAATCCTATACTTTAGAAGGGGCGACTATCGAAAAAAATGAAGAAGGAGATATCAACGTTTACTATCAGAGTGAACAGGATATTAAGAATCAAGCAGTTGCTAAGGACGTCCCACAAAATCTACTTGAGAGAGCTCAAAGAACCCTTGCCAAAGAACAAGGTAATAAGAGACATACCCCAGACTTCATTATCCCTAAGCCCTACTACATCACTAAAGATGGTACGAGGCAAGATCTCGAGTGGAATGTAGATCAGGATAAGAGACAGATCAGCCTGGAGTTTAGGGTCTCAAGAGACCAGTACCCGGTAGCTCTTGATCCAAATATTATATTTAATAGTCCTGGGGTCAGTAATGGTGGTACGACTATTACAGCGACTCTTACTTCTGGTCAGTTTGGGTTTGCTATGGCAGGAGGAGATTTCAATGCTGACGGAAAAATGGATCTTGCAGTAGGTGCTTGGGGAGGATTTTCTGATACCAAAAGTCGAGTGTACATTTTTTACAATGATGGGGCTTACCCTGCGTTAGCTGATTCGGCGGATGCTACCATTGTTAGAAATCAAGGCTATTTTGGAGATGTTCTCACGGCGGGTGATGTGAACGCTGATGGCAGAACAGATCTTATCGTAGGAGAGAGGAATAATTCCGTAGCTCGCATTTACTATAATGACGGTTCTTATCCCGCTAGCGCGACTAGCGCTGATGTTACGATTTCGGGTCTTCAACCAGCTTCTATGGTGACTGGTGATGTGAACGCTGATGGACGTGTTGATCTCATAATAGGCGATCAGACGAATAGTACAAATACCGGTAAAGCCTATATCTTCTACAATGACGGCTCTATCCCGACCACCGCTGGTACTGCTGATGTGACCATCACTGGTGAAACTACGAATACGTATTTTGGGTCATCCATGACGACTGGTGACCTCAATGGCGATGGGACTATTGATTTGGCAGTGGGAGCGAGTACTACGGGTGTATCTGCCGGTAAGATCTTCATCTTCTACAACGACGGCTCTATCCCGACTACTGCCGCTACTGCTGATGTGACTATCACGGGAGATAGCGGTAAGCCCGGGCTTGGCAATAAAGTAGAAACTGGAGACTTCAATGCTGACGGTAAGACCGATCTAGTGGCAGGGGGTGATATAAACAGCTTTGGAATTGTCTATATCTTCTATAATGATGGCTCTATCCCGACTACCGCGGCTACCGCTGATGTGAATATCACCAGCACTGCTTCCAGTTCGGGATTTGGTAAAACTTTTGCGATAGCAGACTATAATGGTGATGGTCGGATTGATCTGGGAGTAGGTTCACTAAACATAGATCGAGTTTATATTTTTTTCAATGACGGTGCTTATCCGAGTACCACCGCTACTCCGGACGTACGTATTGTTGGAGATGAAGATAATTCTGATTTGGCCACTTCAGTGATTGCTGGTGACTTCAATGGGGATGGTCGGGCTGATATAGCGGCTGGAGCTAATGCCTACGGAAGTGCTGACGTGGGGAGGGTTTATTTCTTTTATTCCCAAAATGGCACTCTCAATACGAATCAGAGTATTATCGGTTCCAACACCACTGATTTCTTTGGTTCGGCTCTGACCACAGGGGATTTCAACGCTGATGGTAAGGTAGATCTGGCGGTAGGCGCGTATAGCTATTCTACTACTGGCCGGACTTATATTTTCTATAATGATGGAGCTATTCCAAGTGCGGCGGCCAGTGCAGATGTCATTATTGATGGAGAAGCAAGCAGTAACTTTGGAGAGACTCTTTCTTCGGGTGATATGAACGCTGATAGTAAAGTAGATCTGATAGTGGGAGCGAGTAGTTATTCTTCGACCACTGGTCGAGCGTATATCTTCTATAATGACGGTTCTATACCGACGGCAGCGGGTTCTGCTGATGTCATTATCACAGGTAATGCTGCTGGAGATGCTTTTGGGATAGGTTTGGGAACAAGTGATTTTGATGCCAGCGGTACAACTGATCTTGTGGTAGGGGCGACTGGGTACAATCCAGGATCTGCTGCCAATACCGGTAGAGCGTATGTTTTCTATAATGACGGCTCTATTCCAACCACAGCGGCTACTGCTGATGCCACTATGACTGGTGAGGCTACCAGTAATTACTTTGGACGGAGAATTGTAGGAGGAGACTTAAACGCCGATGGCAAGGTAGATTTGGTGGTGTCCGCTAATCAGTATTCTACCAATACCGGAAGGGTTTACGTCTTCTATAATGGTTCGATCACGACTGAAAATGCTAGCGGTGCAGATGTCACTATCACTGGAGAAACCACCACCAACTATTTTGGACACAGTATTTCAGTGGGGGATCTCAATGCTGATGGTAAGGTTGACTTGGCAGTGGGGGCTTATCAGTATTCAAGTAACGCTGGTCGCACCTACATTTTCTACAATGATGGTTCTATCCCGACGGCAGCAGGTTCTGCTGATGTGACCATCAGTGGTGAGTCGAGTAGTTATTTTGGTATCTCTTCAGTAACCGGAGATTTCAATAGAGATGGCAGAGTAGATCTGGCAGTAGGAGGGACTCTTATTGATAGTAGTAGTGGGCGTACTTACATCTTCTACAACGACGGCTCTATCCCTACCACAGCCGCCACCGCTGACGTCATTATTGACGGTGATATCAGTAACGATTTATTGGGGTCAACACTGGCTGCCGCTGATCTTAATGCTGATAGTAGAATCGATTTGATAGTAGGAGCAGAAGGATACTCCACCTCCACTGGTCGGGTTTATTTTTATCAAGGTCAGGATAATTTTTCATGGAATCTTCAACAACAGGCTCTAGGCTCTAACCGTATTCAGCCAAACGTGACTGGAGAAGAAATCCAAATTACCGGAAAAAGTGGTGCTACTAATAATTTTGGCTACGCCATGGCCTCGGGCGATCTCAATGGAGATGGTAAGAAAGATCTAGCAGTAGGAGCAGAAATAGACGGAGGCTCGACTGATGGTAAAGTTTATATTTTTTATACTGATGGTGATTATTCTGCCGGAGCTACTTCGGCAGACGCTATCATAGCAGGAAGGTCGGGAGACCGTTTTGGAAGTGATTTGACGGTTGGGGACGTGAATGCTGATGGCAAGGTTGACCTCATCGTAGCGGGTACGTATACGGGCACCGGCTATATCAATATTTTCTACAATGACGGGACGTATCCAGAAAATGCTAGTCAGGCAGATGTGGTGATTACTGGAGACAGTGTCACTCAAACTTTAACAAAAGTAGTTGTAGGTGACGTCAATGCAGATGGTAAGGATGACCTTATTGTAGGAATGAATGGATATTCTTCGTACACGGGGGCTGTCTATATCTTCTACAACGATGGCTCTATACCAACTTCAGTGGGATCGGCCGATGTGACTATCACCGGAAATGCCACTAATGATCTTTTCGGCCTTACTCTTGTTACGGGTGATTTCAACGCTGATGGGGAAGTTGATCTAGCTGTTGGGGCGAGAGGATATTCTTCGAGTACCGGGCGTGCTTACATCTTCTACAACGACGGTTCTATCCCTACCACAGCCGCCACCGCGGACGTGACTATTACTGGTAATGCAAGTAGTGATTATTTTAGCTCGAGCCTTGCCTCAGGTGACTTCAACGCTGATGGAGAAATTGATCTGGCTGTAGGAGCTTATAACTATTCTTCTACAACCGGTAGAGTCTATATCTTCTACAACGACGGTTCTATCCCTACCACAGCCGCTACCGCTGACGTGACTATTACCGGAGAATCATCGAGTGCTTTTGGGAATTCGCTTGTAGTAGGGGATCTCGACAGAGATGGCCGGACAGATCTTGTTGTAGGTGCATATCAATATACTTCGAGCACCGGCCGTGCCTACATCTTCTACAACGACGGTTCTATCCCTACCACAGCCGCTACCGCTGATGTGACTCTTACTGGTCAAGCAACGGGTGATAGCTTTGGTTATGCACTTGCGGTTGGTGATTTCAATGTTGACGGTAAATCAGATTTAGCCGTTGGAGCTTATGGCTATAGTAGTCAAAGGGGTCGCATCTACATCTATACCTTTAATGATAATGTAGTGACCGGAACAGGTGTGGCTCAGAGTCGTTTTGGTAGTAGCCTTATAGCGAGTGACTTCAATGCTGATGGAAAAATTGATCTTGCGGTTGGCTCTTTTGGGTATTCCACTCAAACCGGCCGTGTGTACATTTTTTATAACCAAGGTGGTGGTTCCACTGTTGCAACAGCTTCCAGCGCGGATATTACTATTACCGGAGAAGCTACGAGTAATTATTTTGGAGCCTCTCTTGCCGTGGCGGATTTAGATAATACCGGTACGCTTGATTTAGTGGTAGGAGCTTATGGTTATTCTACAAGTACCGGTCGGGCATACATCTTCTACAACGATGGTTCTATCCCTACCACAGCCGCCACTGCTGATGTGACTATCACTGGTAATGCCACAAGTGATCTCTTCGGTTACTCACTTGCTGTAGGTGACCTCAATGCTGATGGTGAAGTTGATCTAGTGGTAGGGGCTTATGGATATAGTACTAACACTGGTCGAGCTTATATCTTCTACAACGATGGCTCTATCCCAACTGCTGCCAGCTCAGCGGATGTCACTATCACCGGTAATGCAACATCTGATTTCTTTGGCTACTCTCTTATTACAGGAGACCTCAATGCGGATGGAGAGGTAGATCTAGCAGTAGGGGCCTCAAACTATTCAACCCAAACGGGTCGGGTTTATATTTTCCATAACGACGGCTCTATCCCAACTACCGCTGGTACTGCGGATGTGACTATCACCGGAGAGACTACTAGCAATAACTTCGGCGTTTCTCTAGCAACTGGAGACTTCAATTATGATGGAGAAGTAGATCTAGCAGCAGGAGCCTACGGGTATTCGACTAATACAGGAAGGGTTTACTTGTTCAATAACGATGGCTCCATTCCTACTTCGGCTAGTTCGGCGGATGTCACTATTACTGGGAGCGCCACAAATACCTATTTTGGTGAACCGATGCGAGCTGGGGATTTGAACGCTGATGGAAGAACGGATTTAGTCATCGGATCATGGGATAGCTCCACTCTTCTAGATCATGCTTATGTTTTTTACAATGATGGCACTTACCCTAGTACAGTGAGTAGTGCTGATAAAATATATGATGGAGCATCAACTTCAGATGATTTTAGCTCGTCGCTGGCGATTGCTGATCTTAATACTGATGGTATAAAAGATCTAGTGATCGGTGCATCAGGGTACAGTACCAATTCTGGTCGTATCCACGTTTTCATAAATGAGGTAAAAACTCTTTTGGAACCGGAAGCGGCTAATCTCAAGGGGAGTATGAATCTCAAAGGAAGCTTTGAATTAAAATAAAGTTTATGATTAAAGATTTATACCAAAAATACATCAGTAGAGAAAATATACTTCTTTTCCTAGTTGTTTCGACCTCAGGCCTACTCGGATTTGCCTTGGTGTTGGAGTATTTCGTAGATCTGGTGCCATGTCCACTCTGTATCGTACAGCGCTTTTTCTACCTTCTCATTGGAGTGACAGCCTTGGTAGGGATCTTATCTAAATTTTCTTCACGGATGGTTGGGGGGCTGGTAACGCTTTGGGCAATTCTTGGCGGTGGGGTGGCTCTCCGTCAGGTGTGGCTTCAGCATTTTCCTCCAGTGACTGAGAGTACTGGTTGTGCAGTATCGTTTGGTTCATTTCTGGATTCAGCTCTCTACGCCCTTGGTGGCAGGGGAAATTGTGGAATTATTGATTGGACCTTTCTTACCTTCTCTATAGCAGAGTGGTCATTGCTTTGGTTTATCGTTTTTACTTTTATCGGTACGTGGTTGATATTCAATGAAAAGAAATAACACCTTACGAAAAAAAATCTGGTGGAGAGCGTTTCTTCGAGGTTATACGAGGTTGGCTTTGGTAGTGGTAGGTGTTTTCGGCGTCATCGGACTGATGCATCCGGGATTTTTTTTCTATGGTATGCGTCATTTGACGACTGTATTGGCCCAAGATTTGAATATCAATGCCTTAGTTTTGCCTCCACCAGTAACACCGGTAGTAACGAGCAATCTCTCTTGTAACCCACTTAATCTTTCCTTGGCACTGGATCTTTATTGGTCAGTAGATTCCGGAGGGGGAACTTTTACCTATGATATAGAGCGCAAT
This sequence comes from uncultured Bdellovibrionales bacterium, assembly GCA_964594215.1. Taxonomy (GTDB): domain Bacteria; phylum Patescibacteriota; class Minisyncoccia; order Moranbacterales; family UBA1568; genus UBA1568. Next base: position 11,477 of record CAZQLN010000008.1, read on the forward strand.
GGATTGCCTCTTGTCTCGGGCCTTTCGAGTTCGACAACTCACTATCTGGATACCAACATGACCATTGCTACCACGTATACCTATGTTGTACGTGCTAATGGTCCGATGGGTCCTGGATTTGAAGATTCAGCGCCTATTACCCTCACAACACCGTATAATTGTGATGGTCTTACACCGCCAACGGTAGCAGTCACTCGTTTCCAGGGTAATCCAGTAGACGGTGTCGATGATCATGTGACTACTCATCGACGTCAGCCAATGGTAGTAGGAAGTAGTAATATTCCCTACGCCAATATTCGTATCACTATCGATGGAGAGACGAGACTGGTAGCTGATGTAACGGCTAATATCAACGGCTATTGGGAATGGAAGCCTCCGGTGAGGCTTAATTATGAGCGAAGCACCATGGATATTGTGGCTACTGATCCGCTCAATGCTAATCGTTATGCAGTTACCTATCTCAAGTATCAGATCATACGTGAACACGAAAATGAACCTTCTAGTTCAGATAATAAGGATAGAGAGCCTTCGGGTACCAATACACCAAGAGCTGATCAAAACAATAACAACGAAGATGTAAAAAATAGAGATGCTTCACTTGAAGTTTTGTTTGGGACCACTAATCAGGAGACCAGTTTTCAGCAGGGAGAAACTATTTTTATAGTGCTCACCCCTTATAATATCCCCGAAAATATCGCTAGGAGCCTTGTTCGACCAGCCAATAATGATGAGGTACCGAATGACTTATTGAGTACGATCCGTAATGAAGTGGATACAAGTCAAGGCGAAATAATCGCCCGTAAAGCAAACAAAATTACGGGGATAGAGAAGAGTGTGCTTATTCATTTCCAACTCTTAGATAGTCAGGGTAATGTGGTGGCTAATGTAGCTCAAGAGGGATTTCTCAGGGTCAATGAGTCTATCATCGCGGAACTTAAAATTCCACTGTATGTTGAGCCTGGGCGCTATACCATTGCAGCTGATTTGACCATCGATGGGGTTTTATATAGTAAGAGTCAGCAAATTAGCGTACGCTCATTACCGGTAATCAAGCTTTCCAGTGGTCGAGATATCACGTATGATGAGTTTATCTGGAATCTTGGTTGGATTAGTTTTATAGCGCTATCAACGTTGCTCATATGGCTCTTACTTGTTTTCTATGAGTACTGGCTTTTCATGAAAGGGAAACTTTATGTAGATGAGCTTGATTTTCGTAAACTTGGATTTATATCGCGTCTTTAAATATATGGATCTTATACTACTCGGTCTTCATTACCTAGTGATTCTTACCCTTCTTCTCGGTACAGCGTTTGCTTTGGGTATTGTGTGGCGTACAGAGAAAAAGCTGGATTTAACTTATAAGTGTATCTTGGTTGCTCTAGTCGCTTTCTTGGGGTCAAAGGTAGTATCACTCGGTTTTTTCTTCGTCGATGACACTCAAGCCTTGATTACGGGGGGACTGGATTTTTTGGGAACTTTTTTTCTTCTCTTGAGTATTCTTGAGATGCGTGATATTGTACGTAGTCTTGATAAAGAGAAGAAATAATTTTTCTAACGGCATCCTGTGGCTTACCGTAATACACCGACAATTACCTTTCCTCTCGAAAAATACCAAGTCAATGGTTTGCCTTTCGGTAAGCGCTCAGTTCTCCAGGGAGTTCTCTGGGGGATTCACCTTGGAGAAGATATTATGGTGCCGGCTGGGACTGATGTAAGGGCTATCGGGCGCGGAACAGTAGTTTACTCGGCTCTGCATGCTGGTGATCAAGAAAAAGGTAATTGGGGGTATATCATCATCATCCGTCATCGTCACCCGAGACGTAAACAGACTTTTTATTCACTTTACGGACATTTGGGAGATAGCTACAAACGTATTGGTGAAAAGGTGGAGCTAGGCGAGCCTTTAGGTTTTGTGGGAGAAGGAAACACTCACGAAAACGGTTTTTGGGAATCACATCTTCATTTTGCTATTTACACTGGACCTTGGAAAAAACAAGTTCTTCCGGGTTACTGGAAAGATGGTGATACCCGCACTCGTCCTGAGTGGTGGGTAGTGCCGAGTGAATTTATCAATGACTATCAAAAATAACTCCCTCAGACTTAGATAAGTCGAGGGAAGTTTTTTTATATTTTGGTATAGCGTGCAAAGAGGTGGGTGTAGAGATCGTCACGGCTTTGCATCATGCTTCCAAACCATGCCCAAGTATAACCAATTGGGTCAAAGAAACGTCTCTCAAGAGGGAATTCTTGAAGAAGTTTTTTGCGGTTACGAGAGAGAATGTTTTGGAAGGCTTCTTGGAGGGCCAAGAGTTCTTGGTAAGAAGGTGACGGCATAATCAACACCTTTCTCTCGTAGCCAAAGAACGAGTACTTTTAGTATAGCACCAAAAAAACAAGCCTGGCGGCGGCTTGTTTTTTAGTTAGTGCCCCGAGGGAGAATGAACAATCTGCTTTGCATATTTTGAGAACCCACGGTTCTCAACGTCACTCGACAAGCCTATGACTGCTCTCCTCATACGGAAAACAGAGTGTTTTCCGACCCTTTCCTCTGTTCGATTCTCTCTGAAAATAAAATAGCTTCTGCCAATGAGACAGAAGCTATTTTCATGTGCCCCGAGAGAGAATCGAACTCCCATTGCCGGTTCCGAAGACCGGAGCTTTATCCATTAAGCTATCGAGGCTGTTACTAAGGTACATTAGCCCGGATAAAGCCTCTCGTCAATGGTTTTTCTCCCAAAAGAGGCGTATAATAGCCATAGTAATACCTAACTTTTTATATATGCAAGAAATAACCACCAAACAGGTGAAGGCTGCTGCATTGCTGATGCTTGGCATTGCTGCTCTCGCTTTTGTTTATCAATATGGCCGTTCTTTGGATCAAACATATCCAAATCGGACTTTTAGCGTGCAAGGAGAAGCCGACATTGAGACTCCCAACGATATTGCTTTTTTTACCGCCACAGTGACTACTGAAGGTGAAGGTGAGGTAGCTCTGCTTCAGAGTGAAAATACTGAGAAAATGAATCGCATCAATGCTTTTCTTGGTGAGCAAGGAATAGACAAGCGTGATCTTAAGACCACTAACTATACCATGAATCCTCGGTACAATTACCCAAGCTGTCCTTCTGGTACTATCACTTGTCCGCCACCGACGATTAATGGATATACCATTACTCAGTCATTGGAAGTGAAAGTACGTCAAACTGATAAAGTAGGTGACTTGCTGACTGGTATTGTTGCTGCCGGAGCAAACAGTGTTTCTGGAGTTAGTTTTGTTACTGATGATGATAATGCCGCTCGTCTCGAGGCTCGCAAGCAAGCTTTTGCAGATGCTCGAGAGAAAGCTTTTGAGACAGCTAAGGCCGGAGGGTTTCGTGTTGGTAAGATGGTGACGTTTTATGAAGATAACATGAGTCCAGTAGAACCGATGAGAGAGGGCATGGGTGGTGATATGACTCTATCAGCCAAGGCTATGCCAGCACCAGTCATAGAGCCGGGTGTATCCAAGGGAAAACTTCAAGTGACACTTACTTACGAAATTCGTTAGAAATACTTATAGAGAGTGATAACAAAAACCCTCTTTCGATAAGTCTCGGGAGGGTTTTTGGTAGAGGAAAAAAAGTTTTATTCCTCAGTTCGGCTCATCTTACACTGCTTACAGAAGCAGTCAGCAAAAATGAGAAGTCCACCGATGAGACCAAGGTTCTTCAGGAAGTTGGTCATTTGCATTTGTCCCTGAGCGCCGTCCCACTGCATGTGAAACATAAGTGTAGCAAGCAGAGTGAATACGATAAGCATCCAAGCTGCTGTACTGGTACGGTAGTTAAACATTAGCATCAAACCACCACCGAGCTTGAGTACGATAGCAACCACTGTTGCTAAGGTGGCTATACCAGCGAGCCCCCAAGGAGTGAGGCCCATACCGACCATTTTGCTGGTATTAGCAAAATTCATCAGAAAGCCAGCTCCACCGACAACGTATAAAAGTGACAAAAGTATACGAGGCACATGCATTGATACCCCACAGCCTGACTTATTCATCATAGGATGATGTATAAAAAAATTAGATATCCCTCCTGACTTCAGTATACTCCCCGTAGAGAGATTGTAAAATAGTGTCTATGTAAGCGATTTTTGTCTGGATAGTAGGAGAGAAAAGTGCTACTATGTAAGGGTAATTATTTTCTATTTTAGAATATGGCTATTTCCAAAAAGGCATCTTTTCTCCTGATTCTCCTTGTTGGTGTAGTAGGGATTATCATGAAATTTCTCCTTAACCCATTTAGCAGTAAGGAGGCTGCCAAGCCAGCTGACAACACAGAAATTGTAGTAGAGGATGTTCCTGGAGAGACATCAATACCAACACCTACTCCTACAGAATCCGCACCAACACCAGCAGCTCCAGTGACGAGCCCTGAAATCCCTGTCAAAGCTGCCGCTAAGAAGATTTCTCTTAATACGAGCTATAAATCACCAGCCGGGATGGAAGATGTCGGATTTGTCTTAAATGTAGATGCTTCTGGAGTAGTCAGTAGTGCAGAAGCGATAATTCATGCGACTAATCGGGAATCTGTTAAGTATCAGACGAGCTTTCGGGATAACTTCAGCGCCTCTGTAGTGGGTAAAAAACTTTCAGATCTTTCAAGTGTTGATAGGGTGGGTAAGGCTTCTCTGACAACTGGCGCTTTCAATGCTTCTCTTTCTAAATTAAAAGCTCAGATATAATAGGTACTTCATGGAAACGGTTTCCTTCAAAGCCTTAGGTACAGAGTGGACACTAATTTCGGACGACCGAGTCTTTGATGAGAGTATCCAAAGAAGTATTTTAGAAAAAGTCGCTCTTTTCGAAGAGCGATTTTCTCGTTTTAAGGATACAAGTGAGGTTAATACTTTTCGTAATTCACCGTCAGTGATCTATCAAGTGAGCGATGAGTTCGCAGTACTTTTGAGTCGGGCAGACAGACTCCGGACTTTGACCGCTGGTCACTATGATCCTGCGAGTGCTGTAATTTTAGAGCATATGGGGTATGACAAAGAGTATCGTTTTACCCCAAACCAAAAGGCATTACCGAATATTTCGGTATGGAATATTGAAGATCGAGAACTACAAATTTCTGGTCCAATCACTTTTGATTTAGGTGGAATTGGCAAGGGTTACTGCATTGACATGGTAGCTGGTATCTTGGCAACTGCAGGGTATAAACATTATTTGATTGATGGAGGAGGGGATATGTACGCTACCACTAAGGCTGATGGTAATCCATATAACATTGCTCTTGAATGGCCAGGCAAACCAGGAGTTAGTTATGGGACGGTGAGACTTTGTAATCAGGGCTTAGCTGTTTCAGATACGGCCACGCGACGTTTTGGTGAACATCACCATATTGTAGACGCAGAAACGGGAGCCAATACCAAGATAGTTCTTGGATCAGTGGCTCATGGAGCGACTGCCTGGGATGCTGACTGCGCAACAGCAGCTTTCATGCAATGGCCAAATTGTGACCAGACAGAAGTTGAGAAAGTACTTGGGGTTACGAGTATCATTATTACTCAAAAAGAAGGCTTTTTAGTGGGAGAAAGCTGGCCCGGGGAAATATTTACTGAAGCTTGAAATCTATCAAGGAGCATGTTATAAATGGTGTACTTAGAGGCTGAAATCCTTCAGTTTCTTTATAGTTCCATAAGAGGGGAAAGATGATGCTCGCAGCTATGCAGTTTGTCCCGATTACCAACTCGAAGGAAAACGCACTGAGTTTCCTAGAAGGAGTACAGGTTTTTCTGACGGACAAACGTCATGAAGTGCCTGAGCTGCCGGTGGACTACCCACTTGTACCAGTTGAAGATAGACATCAGGAGGGCTGGGTTTACGCCGCGCTTTATATTGTTCAGTACGAGGTTTCCATTGATAGGCTAGCAGATCTGCATGACTGGTTTCCTTTCACGGAGGGTCTTTCAAGAGCCCGACTCGATGTACCTCACTCACTGGCTTTAGAGTTGTGGAGGAGTCATCAAGAAGCCTTTTACCCAAAAACCAGTACGGTAATACGTATTGGCAGGCAGCAGCTACATTGGGAGGGGTCTGGCTGGATCTGTAGTAAGTGTGATCCACTGAGTGTACCCCAAGTAGGCGATATGATTATCGTTTACTACCAACAAGAATAAAAACGCCCAAAGGCGAAAAAAGAAAGCCCTCCCCGGTATAACCACTAGGGAGGGCTGTCTTTTTGATTGTAAGAAATATACACTGGGGTGACTAGAGGGAATCGAACCCTCATTCATGGTACCACAAACCATTGTCCTACCATTGAACGATAGCCACCACACTATATACTTCTTTTTCCTCTGTGCCCTCGGCAGGAATCGAACCTACATCAAGGGCTTAGAAGACCCCTGCTCTATCCATTGAGCTACAAGGGCAGAACCGTCTGTGGGTGTAGTAGGGCTCGAACCTACGACCGTTAGCTTAAGAGGCTACTGCTCTACCAACTGAGCTATACACCCAAACAAAAACGCTTCACACAGGTCAAGCGTACTCACACAATACCAAAAAGCCTTAGATACGTCAATAAAATTTAAAGGGGCCCCGGCAGATATAAATCTACTAGGGCCCCGGTGCCGGTTTATGGGTTGCATACCCGGCTAATCAAAGGGTGGGTGGGTCGCGATCATTCGCATGCTGGATCCTTTCAGGATCGATCGCCCATCAGGCGCCGGCGCCCGGCAGCGGATGAGTCAAAGTTGATGTCGGCCGAGCGGATCTCTTACTATTGCGAGAATTTGCTGCGGTCGGGTCATGCTTGTGCATACTAGATCTCCTCGATCGTTGGTTGCCATGTCAGTTGTCGCACCGGTTGAATGAGGAGAAAAGCCCTCCTGGATCCAATTGATCCCGCACCAATACGTCACTCCGACATGGCGAGATAGGTATCAGAGACTGATACACATTTCGCCACAACGGAAGTACATGGAGATTATCAAACTACTTTAAAAGACAGTATACACCCTAAATGGTTTTTTGTCAATACCCTCGAGGTGATTTTATCAGAAATATCGCTATATAAAGGCATTTTTACCCAGTGAAATACTGATCGAATCAGTGCTCTGAAAGAGCAATTTCACCGGGTGAATGAAAAAACCCCTGGGACAGAAGTCACGGCAGATGATCGGATAAGGGCCGAACAAGAGCTATGAAATCTGTCCCGAGAGGCGGGATAGGAAAGTTGCTGTCTCGAGCAACCAAGGGGTATTAGCGGCTTCTAAGCTGGAATTTTGGGGAACTCAAGGCTCAGGGAGACTAATACTATTTGGTTACCAAGTCTTTCCCATCTCTTTAGGATTCACACTCACACAGTATTGAGGAGAGGAAAACCCTTTCTTAGTCTAAGCCACTGGCTCATTGACCAGGTTGGCTTGGTTGACACAGAACACCGACCGCAGTCAGCCCTTACAGTATACGCTTTTTGGTTTTTTAGGCAAGCTTGACCCGTTAGAAATTTACAGGTAACACGAAACACTCCTCAGGTAGTATGAAGCCACAATTGGTTACTAAAAAACTTAAAGAATACGTGTAAATTTCTAACGGGCTAAACTAAGGATTGAGTTTCTTGTACTCACGCCACTGGCGATTAGACCAGTCACCCGGTTTGCTGGTCAATTTTTTCTGTTCTTCTCCTGGGTGAGGGAACAGGCTTGGAGATTTATAGTTACTCGCAAAGGAGTCCTTGATCATATCGTTTCCGTCCTTGTCTTTGACTATCTGGGTGAATACTGTCCGCATGCTGCCATCAGGATTATGCTCCAGAATGTGAGGACCATCTACAGTGGTAGTACGACCATCATCAGTACCAAAGAAACGGAAATTGAGGGTATCACCGACAATCTCTGACTGCATCATGACATAATGACCGGTGTTGTTTTGGAATTTGAAATCAGGCTTTGGGACATAGACAGTGGCATCCATACCATATGGAAGATAGTAGCGCACAGGGTACGAGTGGTTCCTGCGTTCAGTGATTTTCATTCCACTATAAATAGCAGCACGGAAGACGGTACTTGATACCTGACAAATACCACCTCCGAACTCTGGCTCGGTCTTATTGTTACGGATAACGAGTTCTGGTAGATAGCCGTGTTCGCCATCAACCTCACCAAGGTAGTGCACAAAGGAAAACTCTTCATCTGGAGCAATGATGACACTTTGGAACTGTTCGAGGGCGCGTTTGATGTTGTAAATACGATTCTTGGGAGAACCCTTGAAATTAGTCGTGCCAGTGCCAATAAGTTCTTTGACGCCGAGTTTATCAATATCAGCACTCTTGATCTTTGGTTCAGTGAGAGCTCCAGGGAGACTTACGATCAAGGGAGAGTGGTTGCTTGTCCTCAAGGCTTCTGTGATAGCCATCAGAGCCTCTGGTTGCTTCATGGCGTAACCATAGACTTCTTTTTGTGAGACGGTAATAGTACCATCTTCGGCACCGCTGAAGATGGCATCTTTGGGGTCACTGTCGGTACGGAGAGCGAGCTCAGAAAGAAAAGCAGCGATCTTGCTCTCGTCGATGGCGGTGGTGAGTTCAGTGTGTACGAAAAGACGTTTTTTATTTTGGAAAGCAAGATCACAGAAAGAGTAAGAAACTGGACAATAGCTTGTATCTTCTATTTCTGAGAGTGTCCTAGAGCCAAATACCGTTCTCGTGTCGAGACTGACCCAAGATTCTACGGTAGCAGTTGGTACTATCTCAGTACGGCCATTAAGGTCTAAATTGAGAGTCGGCAAAGCCGCAGCAGAAGCAGGGTGGGTACCGCTGATGATAAGGCCGCCGAAGATAAATAGTAATAGGAAACGCTTCATGTGACAGGAGAGAGAAAAACCGATTTACCATTGCAAGGAAATCGGTTTTGCATAAACCAGGGTAAACAGTTCTCAATGAAATTAGAATCCGCGAACTTGGATTTTTTTAGTTTTGGTTGTGTCGGCTTTCGGAAGACGAATAGTCAGGATGCCGTTCTTGAGAGAAGCATCTGCCTTGTCTGGGATAACATCAACTGGAAGGAGGACTGAGCGAGAAAAACCACCCCAATAACATTCCTGATAGTAGTAGTTACCGTGAGAAACTTCTTCTTCGTTTTTGCGTTCACCTTTGACGGTCACCATATCGTTGTTGATAGAAACATCAAGATCTTCTGGTTTGACACCAGCGATGGTTGACTTGATGACGATCTCATTTTCGGTTTGGTAGACGTCGATAGTCAGCTGACCTTCGTTATTGTCTGGTTCAGTCTGAGCATAGCTTGGAGCCCAGGTAGACTCCTCGCGGACTGGATATGAATGTGTTTCTGTTTCGTTTTGCATATATACACTTGTTTCTTCTTCTTCATTATAGACGGGGACGGAATCCTGATAGTTTTGCTCCAAAGTTTCGGCGCCAGTCAGGCGTTCGAAGAAGCTCTTCTTTTGTTTTGTCATAAGGGTGGGAGATATGAAGATTTACGAGGCTAGATACCTATATGTATTTAGTATAAAGCAAAAAATGCAGATAAGCAACCGCCCCTAAAGCAAGATATTGTACCCAAAATGAAGAGTAGCGAGACAGGCTAAGAGAATCAGGAGAGCCTTTTTGCTCTGATATTTAGATACAAAAAAAGCTAAGAAGATTGAGGTTATGAGGTGAACTAAGAGGATGCCGTAGAGGGGGCCACTTGGGAGGTTTTGGATATATGAAAGGGCGAAGTATTCGAGGCTGGCAAATCCTATCCCAAAAGCAATGCCGGTACTCAGAGGGCGCGAAGATGTTGCTGTACGACGTGTCGCCTGAAGAAAAAACACGATTTTGGAAGCCTCTTCGATAATGGCAAATAATAAGAGGGAAAAAGTTGTTGGAACGAAGGCGCTACCAAGAGTGCTTGGATCGATGAAAAATGATGCGAGAAGAAGTTCTAGAATCAAAGCTCCAAGAGAGGCAAGGAGACCAAAGATGAAAAAGGTAACCCAGAGCATATTTATTTTGAGAGAATAGTTTTGATTTCTTCGAGAGCCGCAGTGAGTGAGGTGATTTTCTCAGTGGTTCCAGAACGGGTCTTTTCTTGAGCTTCGATGACAGATGCGGGTGCGTTATCACGGAAGCTCTGGTTATCGAGACGAGCCGAGAGGTTATCAAGAAATTTTTGGGCAACAGAGAGTTCTTTAATAAGACGATCTTGTTCAGCGCCGAAATCAACGATGTTTTCTAGGTTAAGATAGAGCGCGAAATCAGCCTCTACAAGACGAATAGTACCAGAGGTTTGAGCTGGCTCTTTCGTGGTGACCACAAAATTGATACTAGCTATTTTTTCTATCAGTGTGCGATTTGTCTCGAAAAGATTAGGATCACTAGTGAGTAGCAGGGCTTCGAGGGGAGTCTTATGACCAATACGATACGTAGCTCGGATGTTACGGACTCGAGTAATTAGGGTCTGGATGTTTTCAAAAGCACGAATAGTAGAAGGGTCTTCTTCCAGTATTTTTTTAGGCCATTTGGTAACTAAGAGGAGATCTTTTTGATCAAAATGTGTCCATATTGCTTCAGTCACGAAAGGAATAAAGGGATGCCAAAGTTTGATAATTTCTGTCATGACATACTTGAGGACAGCATCATTTCTCTCGACTTTGTGAATCTCTATATACCAGTCAGCGAGGCTGTTCAAAGTGAAGTCGCGAAGTAGATCAACAGCGAAAGAAAGTTGATAGTTTTCCAGGGAGTTAGTGACATTTTTAGTTACAGTGCTTAAGCGCATCAAGATATAATTATCTGCCAGAGAGCTCTCTCTATTTTCTAACAGCGGAGTTTCTTCAAGTAAGAAAACGTAGCGACTCATATTCCACAACTTGTTTACAAAGTTTCTTTGAGCAAGGATTTTTTCATCAGAAAGGCGCGCATCGTTCCCTGGAGTATTATCACTGATAAGGGCGAGACGGAGAGCGTCAGCGCCATAGTCTTTGATGATATCAAGAGGGTTGAGAATATTACCAAGAGATTTGCTCATTTTGCGACCCTCTGCGTCACGAATCAATCCGTGGAGATAGACCGTTCGGAAAGGGACTTCGTTCAGAAAGTACTGGCTCATAAGGATCATACGGGCTACCCAGAAAAAGATAATGTCGTAACCAGTCTCCATGAGAGTAGTTGGATGGTAGATTTTTTCTCTTTCCCATTGTGCATCATCAGAGCCCCAGCCCAGGGTCGAGAATGTCCATAGGCCTGATGAAAACCAGGTATCAAGAGTATCTGGATCCTGAGTCCAGCCTTCACCCTCTGGAGCTTCTATACCACAGAAAATTTCTTCATCTCGGTACCAGACAGGAATTCGGTGACCATACCAAAGTTGGCGTGAGATACACCAGTCACGGAGGTTGTCTATCCAATGGAAGTAAATCTTATGGAAGCGCTCTGGTAAGATAGTGACACCACTAGCACTGACAGCATTTTGCATGAGGGATTTGAGAGTGAGTCGTTTCCCGTTTCTCTCGAATTCTTTGTTAACGAGGATAAACCACTGACGCATGATTTGGGGCTCGATAGTCTCACCAGTACGTTCCGCAGTAGCTATTTGATGGACGTAGTTGTCTTCAATTTTGGTAACCAAACCCTTTGACTGAAGCTTAGCAACGATCTTTTCTCGTGCTTCTTTGATGTGTTGGCCTTCGAATTCTCCAGCAATAGAGAGAAGAATGCCATGAGTGTCAATAATTTGTTCTTTGTCGAGATTGTGGCGTAGAGCGATCTCAAAATCCACCATGCTGTGCCAAGGGGTAATAGTCATCACGCCAGTACCAAATTCCATATCGATAGAATCGTCTTTGATGACAGTGGCCTCGATAGGACCATTGATCCATTCGAGAGTAAGTTTTTGACCATGAGTATAGTCAGTGTAACGAGGATCGTCAGGATGCATGACTACATACTTGTCACCGAATTTGGTCTCTGGTCGGGCAGTAGCTATTTCAAATGGCCCATACTTAAGATAATAGAGCTTGGAGGTTTCCTCTTTGTAGACTACCTCATCATCAGAAATAGTAGTCTGACCTTTGGGATCCCAGTTGACGATACGGTCACCACGGACGATCAAACCATCGTCGTACATTTGCTTAAAAGCTTTATTTACAGCTTGATGACGCTTAGCATCAAGAGTGAAAGCTTCGCGTGACCAGTCTAGTGAAGATCCCATTTTCATAGTCTGGTGAACTATGGTGTCATGGCTTGCTTGAGCGAATTCTTCTACGCGTTTCAAAAAAGCCTCTCTTCCAATAGCATGTCGGGTCAGGTTCTCATTTTCAAAAAGAAGCTTCTCAACTCGACTCTGAGTAGCTATGGCAGCGTGGTCGGTACCCGGAAGCCAGAGGGTGCGCTTGCCCTGCATACGAGCAAAGCGAACAAAAGTATCTTGGATAGCCAACATAGTAGCATGGCCAGTATGAAGGGTGCCGGTGACGTTTGGCGGCGGAAGGACAATACTAAAAGGTATAGCCTCACTTTCTGTAACTCCTTTTTCAATACAGACGTCAGGATTGAAAAAACCACTCTTAAGCCAGGTCTGATAGAGGGTATCTTCCCAGTCTTGGGCATTGTAGGTCTTAGGCAGTTCTTGTTGGTTCATATAGACAAATAATACCAAGAAAAAGGCTTTAATTCAATGAAAAGGTGTATAAAAACTCAAAGCCCCAGGACGCGTTGCGTATGGGGCTACTCTAAATGAGAATGGGATTCACTCTGCGTTGAGAGGAAGGGTGTGGTGGGGGAAGGAGGGTTGAGAAAGAATAAGTAAAGGCATGAGCCAGCTGGAGAGGTTAATGCATATATGACGCATCACTCCAGTTATTCAGTTCAACGTCCATCCCACCACAAATGAAGTATAGCAGATAAGTGAGTATAAAAAAAGAGGGAAGTGCCAGACGTACTGACACCTCCCTTAGGGGGTGGCTAAAAGCCACTGTTGGTCGCCAAAATATAGTAGAGTAAGAACCCTTATTTGTCAAGGGTGCCACCTGGAGTAAGCTTGTTCATATCAAAAATAGGCAGAAAAACATCGTCTGAGAGAGGTACGAAAAATTCATCAATTTCCAGTTTATCGGGAGCTTCGCTTGCAAAGGTGACGTCTGGTAAATCAGTGATAATAGCGAGGGGAGTTTGTTCACTTCCCTCGCCCATGACAAGGACGGCAGCGGAAGCTAGGGCATCAGTGACATTAGCCTGTTCCATCTGAAGATTGCGACCGAAGAGATCCGGAGTACCACGATAATCCTTAAGCCCATGAAAACCAGCGTAAGCAATAGCGATACCACTTGCTCCTCTGCGCATCGGAGTGGAATGACTGTCAGTGATGATGATACCTACTCGTTTGAGACCAAAGCGCTTCACGAGATAGTTTTGGATCAAACGAGCAGAAGCTAGAGCATCTTGAGGGAGAAACACATAGTGACCATCAGCATTAGATTCATCGATACCGGCACTGCCGATAAAAGCATGGTGAGTGATTGTGCAGCTATTATGTTGACGAAATTCCTGAGGTAGATAGTAGTCAGAGTATCTTTGTAGTAAGAGCTCCTTGTTTTCTGAAAGAGGAGCGACACTCCCTTCGCAAAGAGAGATAATTTTTGAGGTGATGGCTAAAATAGAATCTTCTTTGCATTCGGGGAGATTGGCATCAAGAAAAGTCTCTAGAGAAAACTGAGAGACGCCGACAAGCTCTGTTTTGATAGCTCTGATGATCATACTAGTCGAAGGGTTGAAGAGGTAGGTTGGGATTGGGTTCCATGAGAGTGGCGTTGGCTCGGAGTGAATTTTTTCGGGGTTCATCCATTTGAGCATAGCGCATGAGAGCAGCAGCACCGATCATAGCAGCGTTGTCGAGAGAGTACTTGAAGTCTGGGGTGAGGAAGTTTGTTTCAGTGAACTCCCTCTCTATCATTTGAGTTAATCGTTCACGGAGACGGACATTGGCCGAGACTCCTCCTGCGATAACAAAAGTCCTAGGATTATAGAGGGAGAGGGCTTTTCTGGTTTTGCCTACGAGTACATCTACTACGGCCTCCTGGAAAGCATGACACATACTGGGAATGAAATCAGGCTGAGCTTTGTTTTCCTCAGATTCTTTTTGGATAGCATAGAGAACAGCAGTTTTAAGACCGGAGAAAGAAAAATCGTAGTTATCAGCTGTTAGCATAGGACGTGGGAATTTATCAGTAAGCTCTACAAGGTCTTCATTTGTATGGCTGGTACGGAAGGTATCAGCCCGTGTAGCGACTTCAGGACCGCCGGGGTAGGGCAGCCCGAGAAGCTTGGCGACTTTATCGAAAGCTTCACCCGAAGCGTCATCTTGAGTCTCACCAAGAATTTCATATTGGAAGTGATTTTCCATAAGGACAAGTTCGGTGTGACCACCAGAGACAATGAGCGCGATAAGTGGAAACTCAAGGGCGGTATTCTCTCGCAAGAGGTTGGCATAGATATGACCCTCAAGATGTTGGATACCCATGAGAGGCTTGTCCCAGATAAGGGCGAGAGTTTTGGCAGCATTGACACCAACAAGAAGAGCTGGCATAAGGCCGGGACCTTCAGTCACAGCGATGAAATCGATTTCTGCTTTGGTCACACTGGCTTTCTCTATGGCTTCAGTTAGGACTGGAGTAATATTTTTGATGTGTTCACGAGCAGCGAGTTGAGGTACGACTCCACCGTAGAGGGCATGAAGAGAGGCTTGTGAAGAAACAATGTTAGCGAGCACAGAGATACCATTCTCGGCGTGTTCGAGGATGGCTACAGCAGTTTCGTCACAAGATGTTTCAATGGCAAGGACTTTGGTCATGAGAGGTGTAATAAGAGATAGAGAACAAGAATAATAATCAAAAGAATAGAGAGTTCACGGAGAAGTTTCCAGGGATGAGTTAGGTGATAGCGAATATCATCCTGGAGCCAGTGGTCATTGCCGTATTGTTGATGAAGCGCTATGACCTCAGCACGAGTCCAGCGTACCACAAAATGCTTTCTTGCATAGTCTATTTGACCATTTTTGTCTGAAAAGAATTTATAGAAAAGAGGAGAAAAGGGATAGAAGAGTCGATAGCCATAGCCCATACCAGTAGCATCATGGACGAAATGTCCATAGACACCAAGGATTAAAAGAGTGCCCCAAGCATGGCCGGCGTATATGAAGAGAAGGATAGCGGGGATGACAAAAAGAAGGGGAATATGAGTAAGGACGCGATGATCGCCTAGAGTCTTGCCACCCACAGCACCACGTCTGAGGTACTCTACCCAGAAGTCAATATCTGGCAAAACTGCAAAAACTATCCCAAAGAGGATCCACAAAGGAGTCAGGGGTACATCAAAAACGACACTCGTCAGAAACGCCCAAAATGTACCAAGGAGAATATCGAGAAACATGAGCCTAGTATAGCAGCTTTTTGGCTATTGTATTGACAAAAAGGTAAAAGAGGAGTATAATTACAGGTCATCAATGCCGGTGACGTCAGTCGACCCATAAGGGCGAAAAGAGGCTGAAAATGTACAAGGATCCGGGTAAAGAGTTCACCATTTGGGGCGACCTTCGCATAGAGGGGCAAAAATATCAAATGCCTGTCGGCCAGGGAGGTCTTCTAAAGGGGGCACAAGTTCTGTGCTTTGCGGATGTAAGCTGGAACCATCTATGGTTCTCCAACGTACTCCTTCTCAAGCTCGATATCTATGGCAATCAAGAAGATGGCTGGAAGGTGCGTGATGACTATCCGGAATTTCTTCCCTTCATGAGGGCAGTTGATGGTTTCCGGAATTTTATCCGCGATAGCCTGGATGAATTTCGGAGCAATCTTGATGGTTCGGACAAGCGTTCGCCGGATTCTCCTCTCTGGATGGGAGTGGGAAAATATATGGGCAAGCTCCGGGACTTCGATGAAGTCCATGTTCTCTTGCAGGAGGCCAGCTCATTTGTTAGTCATTTGAAACAAGCGTATTCGAAAGCTGAGGCGTCCGCAGAAAAGGTGCGTATCAGTGAACAGACACAGTATTTGATGGAAGTCTTCGGACTCCCCTCAAAAACCAAGGAGCCGTTTCTGGTTAGGGGGCCGATGCTTTAGCATTAGCGGAAAGAAGAATATGGGGGTCGCTAGCAGCGCTAGTGACCCTTTTGAATAACCAAAAATCTCCACCTCGCGTGGAGATTTTTCTTATTTGGTAGGCCGCATCGGGACGAAACTCGAAGCCTACAGAATTTGCCAGAGGGTCAGAATCCAAAAGGTTCACCCTCTAAATTTGTGCAGCAGATACTCCGTGCTCTGGAATACGAAGAGACCTCTCTGTAGCCCTGAGGCTTCGTCCCTACATCCCTATGTCCACTTGAATCATGATGATTTTCGGCTTTGGCCTTTTGGCATTATTAAAATTCCCCCCATTTCGCATCGCCAATGGTCAAGCGTCTGCATAAAAAAGCGGCCCCGAGTACAATGACTCGGAGCCGCAAATTTGAGCACCCCTCAAGCAATCGACATTGACGCCGAATTACTCGTGGTTATGCTCCCATCTCGGTGCATCCGATTCGTCTAGCACACGAATCGAACAAGGCGCCAGCATCACTCCAAGCCGCACAGGAGGCATGAATGGAGAATGGACCGAAACCTTCCGAGATTTCTCGCGTTGGAAATGGCGACAAGCCGCCGCCGCTGCGAAACGTGCTTTGGTGGATATTGCTGACCACCACAGCCGCCTTCATCGCAGCGCTCGTCGGTCGAGCCGTGGATGCCTGGCTATAGCTGTCCGCTTCACGACCGAGACTAGCAACAACTGGCATTCAACAACTCACCTGTCGGGCTAGAGCCAATTCCAAAATTTGGAATGAAACTCTAAGCCCGATCATTTTAGGTGTCAAGGCAGAACGCCCGTTTGCGTCATCCATCTGAATGCGTTTCCCCCTCCGGCAATCCGGATAACGCCACGGCGTGAGGGATTGAGGTATAAGCACCCGACTGCGCATGTCAACATGTGCGAGGCATTGCGCGATCTGAAGATCGGCACAGTTAAATTATTGAAAATAAAAGACATCCTGTCAAACAGAGAAGCGCATGCCAATCGGCTTCCGCGCCGGGAACCGCCCGTCATACATCGGGCACTATGACTGACGTGCGCCTGAGGGACTTCACGTCACGGGCCATGTGCCCCAGATCGGCTATTTCCGCTTGCCCTTCTTGCGGCCCAAACCAATCGTAAGCGCCAGCGCCTGCCTTTGGGCGGAGTAGTTCGGTGCCACCATCGGATAATCGGCGGGTAAGCCCCATTTCGCCCGATACTCATCAGGCGTAATGCCATAGTGGGTCATCAAATGCCGCTTGAGCATTTTAAGTTTCTTGCCGTCATCGAGGCAGACAATATAGTCAGGCTTCACCGATGAGCGGATGGATACCGCCGGTTCCAGCTTGGCTGGTTCCGGTGCGGAGCCACCCGTCGCAATACCACTGAGTGCCGAATGGACATTGGCAATCAAGCTCGGCAGATCGGAAATTGCTACGCTGTTGTTACTGACATGCGCCGCCACAATGTCGGCTGTCAGAGTGACCAGTGTTTCAGTTCCGTCATCCATCGGTCTTGCTCCTTTTTGTTATGGAGCCAGCTATTCCTGAACTTTGACGCTCGAGCAAGAGAAGGCTTGACCGGCTGGGGAGGATATAGGCCGCCGTAGAGTAGCAATGCGAGGCCTATGACATTCAACTGCATTCCTCATTGCGCAGTTCCAACCGCATCAAACTTCTTCCACCAAGCGTCATAGTTTTTGCGGAAGGTCGCGAGCGCTGCCGGAAAATTGGCGCACTGCTTGGGATAGAAATATCTGAAGTGCGTGCCGCTCCCGGCATTTTGCTGCTCCAGCTTGAGCCAATCCTCATCGACCTGGAAGCTCGGAATATGGCCATATTGGGGGAAGTGGCTTTGCGTCTTGCCACGAAGGATCACCTGCTTATCTTTGGTCGGAGTCATTTAACGTTGCTGAAAATGACAAGTTTTTATCGTTTGATTTTGAATGGTTCGACAAAGGAGATGGAGACTGGCTTACTCTCCACTTCGACGATATCTTGCTATATTCGTTTTCCGGGCAATCTTTTTCTGCGAACGGAACCATGAATTCTGGTCTTATACCGATATCTCATTTGAGTGGGCGCACTGGTCAGATGCTTTTCACGTTGAACAGCGTCGGTCTTCGTAACGCAGATTTATCGATCGGAAATCTCAAGACCTATGGGGCTTTGACAAACTCCGTACCAGAGCCGCAAACTTACGCCCTTATGATTTTGGGGTTCGGGCTCTTGGGATCGCTTATGAGAAGAAAAACATCCAGACTTTGCCTATGGCAAGAAGAACGGTCAACATTAGTTGAAATATGAACCCACCGACATAGCCACATGCTGACGATTTTGGCGACAAGCTCAGTATGTCTGGCAAAACGCCACTGCAAGACGTAAATAAGATTGCTATCAATAATAAAATCCCAATTGATATTGGGTGCTTGATGCCGAGTTTGCGGAATTGAATTTTTAGTTTGTTCATATTGACATGTTGTCATTTTCTCACGCCGTTGCCGGTTCTGTCAAACGGACTACTCTTGATAGATGCAGCAACCGATTACCATCATCGGCCGAACCAACGCCCGCTCCCGCTACCAGCCCTTCGGCCTCAAACATGAGGATCGTTTTTTTCATTTGTATGTGATCGGCCAGACCGGCACCGGCAAATCGAGCCTGCTGGAAAATCTGATCCTGCAAGACATGGCGGCCGGTCATGCTGGAGCGGCTGACGGACGGCTTTCTTGATGGCACGATCGAGCGTGACGTCTACCTTGGACGAAAAGCGAATTTGCTCGAACAGCGCAAGCTGATTGAAGAATCCATGGCGGATGCCAACGCTGGAAATGAGGAATTTGAGCAGCGCCTGACAAAATACCTCGAACTGCTAATGCGGCTTTCGCAAAGCCAAAAACTGTTGAAAATCGCCGACAGGTTCGATTTGGCGAAACTGGCTACCTCGAACCTTCGTGTTGATGGGAAAAAGCTCTTGGTTGACTGGAAAATGCCTGTCCGGCCATTGGCCAATTCGCAAAAACTGCAAAATTGTAGTCCCAAGGGGAGGATCTCACTGCTCCTGTTCGATAAACTCACAGTCCGCTCTATAGGGCTTCCACCCTCTAGCCCTCATTACATTCGGTCACCCCAAACGGGCAAACAGGTGTTTTCCCGACCCCTTTCCTCGTTCGACTCTCCCTTGAAAAACACCAAAACAAAAACACTAGGCAGAAGCCTAGTGTTTTTCTTCAGTAGTCCCAAGGGGAGTCGAACCCCTCTTTTCAGGATGAAAACCTGATGTCCTAACCGATAGACGATGGGACCGTCTGCTACTAGCTTCAGAACGACAAACCGATTTTTCCAAAGAAAAAAACAGTTTTCACTGCCACGCTAAGATACCATATATTCGAGAAAAAGCAAGTCTAATGAAAATCCCCTCCGCCATACAATGATAACGGAGGGGTTCTCTCGCTCGTCGCTCGTCACTAGCATGGGGGAGGGTACCAGCAATTGGTGACGAGAGGGAGATTTATGTGGAAGGTATCGCAGCGCTGCCTAGGCCTGAATTCTGCTGATCAAAAGGTGGGGTCCCGACAGAGTTTTGGGTTTTAGCGCGCACTTTGGACGTCAATAGGAGTAACATCCTTCAGTGTCTAAGAGATGGACACTTCGACACCTTCCACGTCCTAGCCAGACTCCTGCGTAATTGTTGCATTAGGAGGTCTTTTACCCGTAAAGTTGAGTTTTTCTTACTGAGGGTGGAGCAAGTCAACTCTTTTTATTTGTACTTCACGGTGGCTAGGTAACTGACAAATAACTAGGGTGAGACTATTATAGAAAATCCCTAAAGAGTTGTCAAGGGGTTAAAAAAGAGAAACTATCCTTCTAAAGAGCCATTTTTTGCAATGTCCCCGTAGAGATAAGCGCTTTTTCGAACAGTTCTGGCTTGAGTGGCAAAATCTACCTGTATAAGGCCAAAACGAAGCCAGAAGCCTTTATCCCATTCAAAATTGTCTAAGAGTGACCAATAGAAGTAACCGCGGACATCCACACCAGCTTCCAGGGCTTTTTGGACAGCGCGGAGGGCTCTCGGGATGAATTCTTGGCGCAAAGTATCTTCTGTATCAGCGAGACCATTTTCGGTGATATAGATAGGTAGATTATAGGGTTTTAATTCGATAAGAGCTTGGGTCAGGGATTCTGGATAGTACTCCCAGCCAAAATCAGTCTGAATAAGATTGGGATTTTTGTTGAAGCCATTGTCAATGCAGTTTCTGTTGTAATGATTGAGGCCGATAAAATCTTGATAGCCTTTGACCTTGTGCAGGAATGAGTGATTCCATAAACGATCTGCGACAAATTTAAGAAAACGATTATACAGTGTAGGGCGAAGGATTTGAAAAGCGACTTGATGTTTGGCGACACCCACTAGAGCTTCTGAATTATAAGCTTTGAGCATTTGATAAGCTCGCTTATGTGCGTCTGCTAAGCGACGTAGAGCGAGGAGATAGCTGAAAATATTTTTCTTTTGAGGGGGCCAAACACCCTTGAGATAACTGTGAGCCGCTACAACATCAGGTTCATTCAGGGTGATCCAAAAATGGACGTGTTTACCGAGACGGTTAGCAATTTTGCCAGCGTAACGTTCGAAATAGTAAGGAAAATCCGGATGAGTAATACCGCCAAGGTCGGCGAGCCACAAAGGAATGGTCCAATGCCAGAGAGTCACAAAGGGTGTGATATTTTTTTTCTTTAGGGAAAGCAACATGTCTTCGTAATGAGAAAAAGCCTCCTCATCAAAAACACCTTCAGTGGGTTCAAGGCGGGACCACTCTAAAGAGAATCGATAACTGTTGAGATGGAGAGATTCGATGAGAGTAAAATCTTCTTCGTAACGATTCCAGTGATCACAGGCAGCTCCAGAAACATAGTTAGCCGGATTATTAGCTTCTTGACGAAACTTTCTCCAATGAGGATTCCAGTCAAAGCTCGCCTCCGATTCAGTAGCGAGACGAGAAGCATTGTCATGTTCAAAGCGCGTCCAGTTATTATTCTGGCCACCCTCAATTTGGTGGCTTGCAGTAGCGGCCCCCCAGTAAAATTTATCAGGAAATTGAAAGCGTTGTGACATGGATCTATTGTAGCAAATTTCTTTACATTTGGCTCTATTCAGGGTATATTGTGTCATAGCTATGAAATTTGAATTCCCTGATCCGAAGACAACAGAACCCCATAAACGGCGCGTCCAAAGAGCCCTGGAGATGATTCCGGGGACTTTGACATGGAGTACTCTCATCGGCATGATAGTCCTCTCTTTCTTTCTACCACTCTGGATGGCTATTTTTGTGATTATTTTTGATATCTACTGGATCACTCGCGCCCTCTACGTCACTCTCTTCTCAACCATTGCGCATTATCAGGTCAATGAAGGTAAGCGTATTGATTGGTGGGAACGTGTCCAAAATACTCTCAAACCAGAAGAGTTTATCGAAACCCTAAGTGAACGTATCAAAAGTTTACGGGGAGCTAAAAAAGAATTACCACTTCTTGCTTGGAGTAAGCGGCGTATTATGCGTCGTGAAATTGGTCGTACGCGTAAAGCTCTTAAAGAAACTCAAGAACTGCTGCCTCTGAAACAGGAAATCATGGATTGGCGCGAGGTGATTCATGTGATTTTGTTACCCACGGCAGGTGAGCCAGTAGAGGTGATTGAACCAGCGATTGAGTCTTTAGCTAACGCTAATTTTCCTAAAGAACAGATGATCATTCTTCTGGCTACTGAGGAGCGCGAAGATCCTGAGACGCGCTTGCCTAAGGTAGAGGCTCTCAAGGCAAAGTTCGGCAACACCTTCAAAGACTTTCTCGTGACAACCCATATCGTAGCTGCTGGAGAAATGAAGTGTAAGGCATCTAACGCTGGTTTTGCGGCAAGAGAACTTAAGGTGTATCTTGATGAACGCGGTATTGATTATAAGCGAGTAGTTTTTTCTAACTTTGATTGTGATAGTGTGGCGCATCCGGAATATTTCGCCGCACTTACCTATCAGTATGTGATTGACCCGAAACGTTTGCAACGCGCCTACCAACCGTTACCGATGTATCACAACAATCTTTGGGATACCAATGCCATCGTACGTCTCATTGTTACGGGGTCATCTTTCTGGCACTTGTACCAGAGTACTCGTCACGAGATGGTAACATTTTCTTCCCATTCAGAGCCATTCGATACTTTGGTGAAGGTGGATTTTTGGCCAGTCAATATGATTAGTGAGGATTCGATCATCTATTGGAAATGTCTTTCATACTTCCATGGAGACTATCGGGTGCAGCCGATTCACCTACCCATCTCTCTTGATGCGGTGTTGGCAGAAACCTATTGGAAAACTGTTCAGAACCAGTACAAACAGAAACGGCGCTGGGCTTACGGTATTGAGAACTTTCCTGTCACTATGCGGGCTATTTGGCCAGATAAGATTATTCCCTTGTGGACCAAGCTTCGGATTAGTTTTGAAATGGTAGAGGGCCATTACTCTTGGGCTACTACCTCTTTTATTCTGACTTTTCTTGGATGGTTACCGCTTATTCTTGGCGGTGTTGCTTTCCGCGAGAGTGTGATTGCTCATAACTTACCTTTTGTGACACGGACACTCATGACTCTGGGTATGGCGGGGCTCTTGGTGTCTATTCCACTTTCACTTATGTCTCTGCCACCTAAGCCAGCCAGGTATCACTGGTCACGCTATAGTTATATGTTTTTCCAATGGCTTCTTCTGCCGTTCGTCGCTTTTATTTCAGCTATTCCGGCTATTGATTCACAAACACGTCTTCTCACCAAGAACTATTTCGGTGAATTTTGGGTGACTGAAAAAGTCCGACGTAAGTAGGCTCTTCTTTCTTTTGATCTTTTCTTTTATACTAAAAGAAAAGAAATATGCAAAAACTTTTTCCGAATCAACGACTCTGGTTTCTGGTACGTACCATGATGGTGGCTGGCATTGTCTGGGTTCTTGTTGGCCTCTATATTGACTACCATTTTATTTTTCTCAAAGGACTCTCTATGCGAGAGTTATTTTGGATGATTATCATGCCAGCTATAGTGCTGTGTATGTATTTTTCACCGATGCTGTGGCGCAATAGTTGCCCACTTTCTACGGTGAGTTTATGGCGTTTCGTATTATTTGGACGGCGTAAGCTTAGTCGTATCGGTATCAAGGCCAACGAGCGTACGGGTCTTCATGGGAAGCTCTATCAAATAATTCGTAAGCGCGGTCTGGTGGTAAGTGCATTGCTTTTCTGGTTTATCGTACCGTATCGACTTCTTCTTTTTAATACTGATAGTTTGGCAACATTTTGGCTTCTCATTATTGTATTTGCAGCCGCCTTTATTTTTGGAGCACTGTTTCCGGTCAAGAGTGGCTGGTGTACGAGCCTTTGCCCTGTCGCTGCAGCAGAAAAGGTGTATGGGATGAACCCCGCCTTTGAGGTGAAGAATAATCGTTGTCATTTCTACAACGAAGAACAAAAGACAGTAGTGACATGTAGTGGTTGCAGCTTCAATTGTTCAGATGTAGTAGAGCCCGAACACGCCTACTGGCAACAAGCCTTAGAAAAAGTTTTTCACGCTACACTCAACGCTGAGATGCGTAAGTTGTTTGTAGCGACTCTACCAGGATTCATGGCTATGTTTTTCCTTCTCGCCAATAAGACGATAGCCCTACCGAAGGCGACTCTATTTATAAAGATGACGTACCTGTATGGCTACATGGGCGTGGCGATGCTTTTATCCTGGTGTTTTTACGTGCTCGTGAAAAAAATAGCATGGCGTAAGATTATTGCTCGAGTTGCCGAAGCCCAAGCAAGAGAGGTTGAGTATGCCATAGCGAAACGAAAATTAGATTTACTCTATGTGAATCTGTCGATGAACATCATCGTGTTTGCTACAACCTATATCTGGTCTCATGTACTTTATAGTAAGTTTTTTGGAGCTGACGCAGTAGCAGAGAGTATGGTGTGGACGGTGCTCTACTTCACTTTTTTCTTTATTTCATTTTTCGGGGTTCGCTCAAGCTGGGGTGAAAAACCAGGTCCTGGAAATTACCGACCACATTGGTGGTAAAAAAGAAAACGGCCGTGTTGGGAGCGGCCGTTTCCCATAACATTGTATAGATGGTTAGGTGGCGAGGTGAATATGCGAGCCGTCTCGTGCAAGTCGGAACTCTTCTTTTCGGATGAGTTCATCCAGATTGGTAGCTACCATTTGGTAGAGTCGTTGAGCCACTTGCATGAGCTTTGCTCGGCGCTGGTACCAGCGCTTCCGTTCCCACGGCGCTAGAGTCATCAGATAGACTCTTTCCAGCATGGGTTTTCGGATGGTACCTCCCTGAAATTTCGGAATACGATTCCAGAGGCGCTGGACAAGATAAAGCGCGATTTTGCGATTTCTTTCAAAGCGCGATCGTTTGGAAGCCATTGGATCTCTCCTTCGTTCAAGGTGTGTAGAGTCGCCACACACTTACAAGATACAGATAAGAGCAGTTTTTGGTCAAGTTATTCTAAATGGATACGCTCTTCGAAGCGCTGCAAGGCTTTTTTGAGGAGGGGATTTTTGGTGAGTTCAGGGTCACTAGTAAGAATGTTGTGAGCGATATCGCGAGCGATGGAGATGAGCTTCATGTTGGTCAAATTCTCCATAGCAATATCCGGAAGGCCCGATTGACGGGTGCCAAAGAAAGCGCCTGGTCCACGTATTCCAAGATCAGCTTCAGCAATAGCAAAACCAGAGGACTCACGCTCAAGAACACGAAGCCTCTCGAGAGAACTTGATGAATTGCCCGGGAGTAGGAAACAGTATGATTGCATATCACTCCTCCCTACACGACCCCGAAACTGATGAAGTTGAGCGAGACCGAAACGGTCAGCCTCTTCGATGAGTATGATAGTAGCGTTTGGGATATCAATACCCACTTCGATAACAGCAGTAGCTACGAGAATATCGTATTTCTTGGCTTTGAAGTCATGCATGAGAGTTTCTTTTTCTTTAGCCTTGAGTTTGCCATGAATGAGACCCACTTTGTGATGAGGGAAAATTTTATGGGTTAATTTTTCGTGTTCGATGATGGCAGCTTTGACGTCTTTGAGGGCGAGAGATTCTTCGACAAGTGGGAAAATAATAAAAGCCTGACGACCTTTCTTAATTTCTTGATCAATAAATTCATAGACGCGTGTACGAGCGATCTCAGTACGAGCGACTTTGGTGATAATCGGTAAGCGTCCATGAGGAAGTTCATCAAGAACGGAAATATCGAGGTTGCCGAAAAAAGCCAAAGAAAGGGTTCGTGGTATAGGGGTGGCGGTCATGGTGAGGAAGTGAGGTACCAGAGAGCTATTACCATCAAGAGAACGAAAACTCATATCCTGAAGCTTAGCACGTTGGGCGACACCGAAGCGATGCTGTTCATCGACAACGATGAGAGAGAGATTTTGGAAATTGACATCTTCACTTAGGAGAGCGTGAGTACCAACCACGATACGGACGATACCATTTTCGAGAGCTCCTTGGAGGGTTTTACGAGTCACTGTCTGACCATGAAGAATTCGGTAACTTCCCGTGAATAGCGCTACCGATTCACCAATCTTCTCGAAAAGGGCTTGAAGATTTTCGTAGTGCTGTCGAGCAAGGACTTCAGTGGGAGCGAGAATAGCTACCTGAGTACCATTGCTTGCAGCAGCTAAGGCTCCAAGAGCAGCTAAGATAGTTTTACCTGATCCCACATCACCGTTTAAGAGACGATTCATCGGGTGGGCTCTTGTAAGGTCGGCAAGAATTTCTTTGAGAGCCTTAGTTTGAGCCTTAGTGAGAGAAAAAGACAGAGACTCAAGAAAGGTAGCGAGTAGATTTTTATCGAGCTTAAGACTTTTGGCTTTACTGGTTTCAAATAAAGCCTTCATTTGGAGTGCTTTGAGCTGGACGAGGAGCATTTCATCAAAAGCAAAACGTTTACTTGCAAGTCGGGGCTCCTCCTCTTTTTTGGGAAAATGGAAATAGGCTAAGCTTTGTTTAAGGGTAGGAAGGTGGAGACTGAGACGCAGATCATCTGGAAGGGGATCAGGGAACTCTTTAATTTTTGGAAATAGGGTTGCAAGCTGCCAACGAAAAAACTTAGAGGTAAGACCGCGAGTCTCAGAATAGATAGGAACCAGACGCCCAGTGTGAGTGGCGTCTCGAGAGGCGCGTTCAAGTGCGGGACTGGTCATCAGAAGTCCCTGTTTGTCTTTTGTGACTTTACCGCTTACTCGAATAGCGAGATCTTCGCGCAGTGATTGAGCAATGAATTTTTGGTTGAACCAGAGAACGCGTAGAGTATCACCGTTTGAATCGGTAATAGTGGCTTCCGTGATAAGCATTTTTTTGTGAAAGCTCCGGCCAGTTTTGAGGGTGGTGATAACGCCGATAACGGTTTGTTTTTCACCCACAACCAATTCTTGGATAGGAACAATCGCTGAGTAGTCTTCGTAACGATGGGGGAGGTGAAGAAAAAGATCTTCCACAGTCAAAATACCCAGACGCTCAAGCTTTTCAAGCGCAGGTTTTTTGATACTTGTAACAGCGGTGAGGGGAGCATGCCAATCCATACTGCTAGTATAGCGCTCTCTTTGTTGAGACCAAAGAACCTTTATCAGGAGAGCTTTTTTGAGTATAATAGGTAGATAATGTTTTAGGTTAGAATCTATGCCAAGCGAACCCCACATTTGTTATCAAAATGGAGAGTATGTCAGTGCTGATAAAGTTTTTGTCTCTCCTTGGGATTTGGGATATCTTCGGGGTTACGGAGTGTTTGATGTAATGCCTGTTATAAATAAAAAGGCTCTACTCTGGGAGTGGCATTACGATAGACTTTTGCGTTCTGCGAGTGAGTTAGGGCTTACCCTATCCATAGAAAAAGAAGAGTATGGAGAGATACTTAAGCAGTTGATAATCAAGAATGAAGGTAGGGATATTATTTTTCGCACAGTCCTTTCGGGAGGAATAAGTGAGGATGCCTTTGCTCCTAAAATGAATGACGAGACGTTTCTGATTTTGACTGAGGAGTTTCACCCTCTCCCGGAAGAGATTTTCAAGACTGGGGCTCGCGTGATGACTCAGGATCATGTGCGTTTTTTCCCACAAGTTAAGATGACTCACTATGTGAGTGCTATCCGAACACTTGGTAAGCGACAGAGTGAGGGAGCGCTTGAGACACTCTACATTCAAGATGGAATAGTATCAGAGTGTGCCCAATCAAACTTTTTTATTGTGAGCAACGGTGTAGTAGTGACGACCAATGAAAACGCACTTTTGGGAATTACGCAGAAACTGATTGTAGAAAAATTGGCACCAGAAAATGCTTTTACGGTAGAGGTGCGGAAAATTACTTTTGAAGAGGTGCTTGGTGCTGATGAAGCGTTCTTGACTGGTAGCAACAAGGGGATAGTGCCGGTGGTACAAGTAGATGAGGCAATAATTGGAAACGGCACTCCTGGGCCAGTGACACAGAAGCTGATTCGACTCTATCAAGAATTCCTTCAAATGAGCTAAAAGTTGACTTTTTCTAGGAGAACTTTCACTATGGAGATAAGTTCTTTAAGGGAGGTACGGAAATGTCCGAAGATTTCCATCGTAAGTGTCTTATGCGACACAAGCAACTTAAAGCTGGGCTTATTCCTATCAGGGCACCCACCAACTTCATTCCTGAGCATTTTCCAGTACTTGGTCGAGTGACTGATCTTGATATACAGCATACGTATACCATTCTCGACATGACGATAGATGAGTGCGAGCACTTGACTACTCTTGTTCGTGATATGGAACAAAAATCCGGCGAGGGGCCAGTCTCGAAAAAAATTCGACTTCAAGCACTGAAGCTTAGCTTCGAAGTTGAAACGCTCAGTACGGAACTTGACTGGAAACTTCGCTTGTATTTTTCGCTTGTTTCTCAAGAAGAGAATCCGGTGTTCATTTTTCTGTACAGTTCTTGGGTAGCCTCTCTTTATGGTCCAGGATATCAGCTACCTGATCATTTTGTAGCCCAAGCTGGCCACGCCTAGTTCATACCCTTTCAAATGAAAGAAAAATCCCCGAGAATGATTTCTTAGGGATTTTTCATTTTCTAGTGTCCTTGGCAAGAATCGAACTTACGACCTTCTGGACCGCAACCAGACGCTCTATCCACTGAGCTACAAGGACTTCTTTTTGAAGATAAAAGCCTTTACCAGAGTGGCAAAGACCTTACTAAATATGCAGGAATTTCTCCATTGTGTCAACAAAGCTGGGTTCATGAGTTTCCTCAGGAATGTATTGACGCAAAGTTTGGCGAATGACAATCAGATTCTCTGAAGGAAAGGTGATATGAATATGTGAGAGCAGCGTACCATTGACGTGTAAGCTCAAAATATTCTCAAAGCCTGGCTCCTGGTAAAGATGAAAGGAATGCACATTATCATGTCGATAAAAACTTTTACCAGCGTAAATCCCCTGATCAGTCAGGCGATAGTTGAGTATTTTAGGAGCGTGACCCTGCATCAAAAAGACAACAACTCCAATCAAGATAAAGGTTATAGCCATTAGAGGACTATTGGTGATAAGGGCGTACCCAATAATTGCAACTAACAAAAACGTGCCGATCAGACGGCTGCGGGGTCCAAGTTCAAAGGGTTCGTGCTCGGGCGCGTCCCAAGAGAGAATAGTATTTTCCATACCCAGCACTACAATTATAAATTATGTGTCTTAGAATCTTTATGCTTATTTCCAAACGTTACCTATTTGCTGAGGTTATCGCTAACACTAGATTTACAAAATAGAATCTTTGTAATCGTAGTGCTGGGCATAAAAGTATTCTTACTATAACACTTTTTGTGTTTCCTACGAAGAGGTATTCGGGGGTTTACGGAGGAATACTTTTTTGTTAGGATAGGGAAATCCTTGTATACAAAGGATGATTTAGCTAACGTGCTTAAAAAGGAGAGATGGCCGAGCGGTTGAAGGCAGCAGTCTTGAAAACTGCAGTATCCAAAAGGTACCGAGGGTTCGAATCCCTCTCTCTCCTCATAAAATAAAAACAGGGTTAGGTACCCTGTTTTTATTTTTGAGGGTATACTTAGAGTAGTTTTAACCTACGTGCCTCAAGTTTAATTTTTTTCAAGCAGGTATGAAACCAAAAAAAATAGCGAGCTTTCTCATGTTAGTTGGCGCTACACTTTTTATTTTTGGCCTAACAGGAGCTATATTACTTTGGTTACCTGTGTTTGGATTGCCTGAGCTACCTGATACTTTTGAGAGTACGATTGAATATTTTCTGCCATCTTCTCTCACTAGTGGATTTATTATTTTTCTCATTGGTTTAGTCGCTCGTCTTTTTCTTCCAAGTCAGTATACTGCGAGCTTTTCAGCCTCGTCGGATGGAGAAAAAGATCGAGAGTATTCTTTTTGGTGGAAGACTCTTATTTTTACATTGTGTATTTATTTTTTTGTTTTAATACCTTTCTCGATAGGGTTAGTATCTGTTACCCAAGAAAGCGTGGGCATTGTTATCTGTTTGGCACTTTCCCCATTCTTTCTCTCAGGTATTTGTTTAGCTGTAGCCCAGTATTTCTATGAAAACGCAAAAAAACAGCTGGCTGTTCAGGTATTAAAGATACCTTTCTACTATGGGCTTATATCTATTGTTTCCTTCTTTATTGTGCCATATTTCATTGATTAGCAACGCATGGCTATTAGGATACGTTGGAACTTAAAAAAGAGTTCTAATTTTTAAGAGATAATGCCCATTCTTCTTATTGACAAATTGTGTTCATAGTTGTAAAATACTGTTCCGGATATGAGGGTATCTGGAGGTTTTTTTGACAAGGGGATTTGTAATGGGTACAGATGAACCACTCTCTAAGACAGCTGATGAGTTGATCGCTTTTTTTGATCACTGCGGGCACCTTGGTGTTTCTGAGCTAGTACGTTGTTTAGCATCTCAGGAATATGGTGCAACTGTTGATTCTTTCAAGGTGAGTGGTATTTGTGCCGAATTCCGAGGGAATATGGCTCAAGGTGAATTCATATATCAGCGGGATACCAAAGTACCACTCAAGCAGCTTGTTGAGATTGCTAAAAACTTCGAATACTTCACTTTCGAAGAGACGCAGATTTTCAATGCTGTTTGTCTCGAAATTGCCTGCGCTCTCAATGGTAATGGGAAAAGGGAGCTTTTTGCTACTATTGAGCTTTCCTTCTCAGGAACCTGAGGAGAGAGTACTTTTTAAAGGTTATAGAGAGGTGAACTCACCTCAAAAAGCTAGACGGTCGTGGATTAACTTTTCTGTGGCCGTTTTTGCTTTTAGAAGAGAAAAAAGATACAATAGCAATCTATGCCCGGCACTACAATTGCGATAGTCCCTTTTCGGAGTGTTGTTAAAGTGTTCGGCTCGTGAAATAGTAAGAAGATTTATCGGTAGGAAGCACCTTTTGTTTATAAATCACAATTGTAGTGCCGGGTATGCAAGCACTTGAAATCAAAGATTTAGTCAAAACTTATGATACCGGTGTCCAGGCTCTTAAGGGAGTTGATTTGAACGTTCCCGAGGGAGCTTTTTATGGATTACTGGGGCCTAATGGCGCTGGTAAGAGTACACTCATTGGAATTCTCTGTGGATTGACCAATAAAACGAGTGGTAAGGCACTGGTATTTGGTCATGATATTGTGAGCGATACGGTAGCTGCCAAATCAGCCATTGGTTTGGTGCCACAGGAGTTTAATTTTAATATTTTTGAGAAAGTTATTGATATTGTCGTCAAACAAGCAGGCTATTACGGTATTCCTCGAGAAGAAGCCCTGGTTAATGCTGAGAAGTATCTCAAGCAACTTGGACTTTGGGAAAAACGCGACGAGAAATCCATGTCTCTTTCTGGAGGTATGAAGCGTCGCTTGATGATTGCTCGAGCTCTGATCCATGAGCCGAGACTTCTTATCCTAGATGAACCAACTGCTGGAGTGGATATTGAACTACGTCGAGGTATGTGGGATTTCCTTCGTGAACTCAATGAGCAGGGTACGACGATTATTCTTACCACTCACTATCTTGAGGAAGCTGAAGCTCTTTGTGAGCGTATCGCTATTATTAATCACGGCAATATCGTCGAAGAAGGAACAGTCAAAGATTTGCTTGCTAAATTATCCGTTGAAACATATGTGTTTGATTTAGTGAGTCCACTAGATGACCGCTTGATAGAGCTTGTCAAAAAATTCGAAGTGAGAATTATTGATTCACAGACTCTCGAGATGGATCTTCTGGATGGTGAGAGTCTGAGTGAAATGGTGATGGCTCTTGCTCGTCTCGATATCATGGTACGCAGTATGCGTAATAAAGCGAATCGCCTCGAGGAATTATTCGTGCGTTTGACGCATGATAAGAGTAAGGATATGAAAGAAACAAACGTATGAACCAAAACAAAATTTGGGTAGCCTATCAAACTATTGTGCGTTCGGAAGTCCAGCGTTTTTTTCGTATCTGGTCACAGACCTTTCTGCCACCAGCGATCACAACCACACTGTACTATATTATTTTTGGAACGTTCATTGGGAGTCAGATAGCGGCTATTGGTGAATTCACCTACATGCAGTTTATCGTTCCTGGCTTGGTGATGATGACTGTGATTACGAGTTCATTCACTAATACGGTAAGCTCATTCTTCAGCGCCAAGTTTATGAAGCAGCTCGAAGAGCTTCTAGTGGCTCCAGTGCCGCCAATTATTGTCCTTGCTGGTTATGTCACCGGGGGAGTAATTCGAGGTTTACTGACTGGTTTTTTGGTGCTTGTTATTGCTCTTTTTTTCACTCATATCACCATCTTTAGTTGGTTTTCAGTCTTCACCTTTATTCTCCTTACGAGTATCGTATTCTCGCTTCTTGGTCTGGTGACGGCTATATTCGCCAAGAACTTTGATGGAGTACAGATTATTCCAAACTTTGTACTGACACCACTTACCTATCTAGGTGGAGTTTTCTATTCTATCAACATGTTGTCACCTTTTTGGCAGGCAGTGTCTCAATTGAATCCAATTCTCTACATGGTGAACGGTTTCCGCTATGGCTTCCTTGGCATTACTGATGTGAATGTGGCCTGGAGTCTTTCCATGCTTGTTTTTATGAGTCTACTTTTGGTTTGGTACACCCTCTATTTGTTTCAAACTGGTAGAGGCTTACGTCATTAGCTATGAAATGGCCATTATTTTTTAGCATAGCTTTGGGTGGTATACTGGTAGTGTGGTTTGGCCACAATCTATTGACCAATAAAATGATGTTTATGGAAGAAGCAGAAGTAAAAGAAGAACAGGGTCAGAGCTGTGAAATAGGAGTGGGGTGTAAACCTCTAACTCCTGAGCAGGCAAAGATTTTACGTGAAGGGGGTACAGAACCTCCTTTCTCACACCCGCTTTATACAGAGAAGCGACCAGGGACGTACTATGCTGCTGATACCATGGAGCCAGTGTTCCGGAGTGAGCAGAAGTTTGATTCAGGTACTGGTTGGCCAAGTTTTTATGCGCCCGTAAGTGAAGACGCTATCACGACCAATACCGACACGAGTTATGGTATGACTCGCACGGAAGTCCTGACTACCAAAGGGGGGCATCTCGGACATGTCTTTCCTGATGGTCCAGAGCCGACAGGGCTGCGTTACTGTATCAATGGCGCTGCATTAGTTTTTAAACCGGACGAAGAGTAGGTTTATGAAAAAAGCAACGTTTGGGGCGGGTTGTTTCTGGGGAGTAGAGAGTTTGTTTCGTGCTATTCCAGGTGTGATCGATGTCATAGTGGGATACACTGGTGGTACACGACCAAACCCGACCTACGAACAAGTTTGTACGGGTGTCACCGGTCATGCCGAAGCAGTAGAGGTTACTTATGATGAAGGTCAAGTTGGTTATGACAGACTACTTGAAGTCTTTTGGGCTAACCATAATCCAACCACGCCAAATCAGCAGGGACCCGATCGAGGAAGTCAGTATCGCTCAGTTATCTTTTTTCATGATGAATCACAACGAGAAGCCGCTCTAGCTTCGCAGGCCGAAGCACAGAAAAATTGGGAAAGACCAATCGTAACGGAAGTGGTACCTGCCGTAGAGTTTTATCCTGCTGAGGAGTATCATCAGCGTTATTTTGAGAAGCAGGGGATAGCACCAAATTGCCATATTTAGAAGCCTAAAAAACTTGCCTTTTGGCTCTATACGTGCTATACTGAGCCTGATGTAAGTTTTTCGCGCTGGAGTAACGCTCGCCGTAAGAGGACTCTTGAGTTACCACTCAAAAGCTCTCAAAGGTAGTAGACCCGGGTCTGCTGAAGGTCATCTTACAGATAATTATAAGTAAGACAAGATATGGCAACTAAACTCTATGTAGGTGGTGTGGCTTACCGCACAACCGACCAGGGCTTGCAAGATGCTTTTGCTCAAGCTGGAACTGTTGTATCTGCTCGTATCATCATGGATCGCATGACTAACCGCTCTCGCGGATTTGGTTTTGTAGAAATGGAGAACGATGAAGATGCAAAGAAGGCTATTGAGATGTGGCATGGCAAGGAACTCGATGGGCGTGAGCTTATCGTGAACGAAGCTCGTCCTATGGAAGAGCGTCCTCGCGAAGACCGTGGTGGACAGAGTCGCTGGTAAGCGTTTCTCTCCAAATGAAACCCCGCCTGTATAGGCGGGGTTTTTATTTACCCAAAAAACATTTCTTGACAGATAACCAAAAAGGTCTTTTTTTGGAGTATACTAAAAGTAGGAAAATGTTGGTTGCTCACAGCCACATTTTGGATCTTTTCAAACTAACTTGGGTGAGCCGTGTACTAAGGGTCGATACACGTCGTATCGTAATATATCTATTTAAAAAAAGTCTTATGCAAAAAACTATTCTTACCATTCTCGGTGTGGTGTTTCTCGCTATTGGAGTTTTGGGATTTGTTAGTGATCCACTCTTAGGTATTTTTGAAGTTGATTCACTTCATAACATTATTCACATCCTCTCAGGTGCTCTCGCCTTGGTTGCTGTGAGTATGGGCGCGAGTGCCATGAACACTTTCTCACGTGTTTTTGGTATCGTGTATGCATTAGTTGCCGTCTTGGGATTTGTCTCAGGAGACAATGTACTTGGTCTTATTATGGTCAACGCTGCTGACAATGTTCTTCACCTTGTCTTGGCAGTGGTTTTCCTCTACTTGGGCTTTGGTCACAAAGAGGGCGCTTCAAGTATGTAAGAAGAACTATTCTTCTAAAAACAGAAACCCCGTGCGAAGCGGGGTTTTTGTTACCTAAGGTGGCTTGATTTTGTCTCTAAGGCCTGATAGTATAGGAAATGTTCGATTTTAGGAGAGATGGCCGAGCTGGCTGAAGGCACCACACTGCTAACGTGGCAGGGCGTTAAAACCCTCGAGGGTTCGAATCCCTCTCTCTCCGCCAAAATTGGAAATCCGAATTGGAAGCCGAAATGGGGTCGCGCCGCAGGCGCGATACAAACGCATTCCCGCCAAAAATTCC
>CAZQLN010000009.1:0-28272 GCA_964594215.1 uncultured Bdellovibrionales bacterium
GGGGCGTTCTTTAGTGTACTTATTTTCCAGACTTATGGCATTTAACCTTGGGTCGGTTCTAGGGCAAGCCCCATAAGTACACCTGTAATGTAGCATATTTTTACCCCTTAGTCAATAGCATCCTATCTAGCCTATGATATGGCTTTTACCTCTTCAATAGCCATCCCGAGCTCTTGCCATCCCTTGAGTTCACTGATAATCTGGTTCCAATTGTGCAAGATGTAGTCCACAAATATAAACCCTCTCCACTTTTGAAGGGGGTTTTATTCATTGTATTTTGTATCGGATTCGAACAGGAAAGGGGTCGGGAAAACACTTGTTTTACCGTTGGAGGAGAGCAGGACTTTAGTCCGCTGAGAACCGAAGGTTCTTAGAGCACAGGACACTTAAGTGGCCGAGCAGTGAGCGTTCCGATAAGGTCCGCCAATAAAAAACACCTCTTTACTACTCAAGAGGTGTTTTTCTTTCCTGTTTTGGCTAAGACTTAGGGAACGGGCACTAATCTCGGATTAGCATTCCAGGTGAAACCTGAGAACATCTTCAGTTGTTTGCCGTTACCAAGATCACCACCAGAACAATTGAGCAACTTATTGACACAGTTATCTTCCCACATAGCTTTTACGGTATCATCCCAAGCTCCAAACCAGTCTGCATGAAGGCTAGTACCCGGCTTCATCATTGTACCAGTAGTCATATCCATATCTGAAGAAAGGCTCCAAGTTTTAGTGCCAGGGCTCCAGGTACCAGAGCGATCCAGATTACCATCGACAGCATACCAGGCACCTAAGGTAAATGTCGGGATAATATAAGGATGGGTTGACGGACAGACGGGCTGCCCTGTGTTTGGGTCACGTTTAGAAAACGAAACGTGTGATCTATGATCTGGAGAATCCAGATTGACTCCGTCCCAACATTCTGGTGCAGAAATAATTGCACCTAAACGGTTTCCTGCTACATTCGGACAATTCTTAGCAGCGGTCGGAATATCTGGATAATGACCTGCTACAAATCCTCCTCCTGCAGGCCCGTCACAATTGAAGTAGCCCCCACCAGTTGAGCTTGCTGATGGATTGAGCAAGTTCTTACCGAAAACAAAGCGAAGTCCACGGGGAAGATTAACACAAGCCTTACCCATTTTCTGACACTCAGGATCGGTGTCTGGACGACGCTTGTAATAAATACTGATATAGTCTGGCTTCACTACATTACCCTGACCATCAAGCATAGCTGGTATCCAATAGGCAGAGCGATTGAGAGGACTGTTACAGGTACTCATACCAGAGCTACGCAGTGATTGGTAGGTCGAAAAGGCGTTCGTCAGAGTGTTACCGAAGAACTGATGGAGGTGTGACTTACCTGGGAGTCCCGGATAAACGATTGGATCATCATAGCCTAGATGGCTTGGATTACAGATAAAACGGAAAGCGCCTACTACATCAGGTGCTGCACTCACCGGAATTGCCCCGGTGCCCCAGGACGGCACAAGCTCTGTATTGATATCAAAATTACTTGGTATGGAATTAGGGATTGTTGTAACCGGAGGAGTGGTAGGTGCTGGTGTTGGCGTCGGGGTAGGAGTTGGCGCAGGAGCTGCGGCAGTGGTAGTGAATGTTTGGTCTCCTGAGGTAGCAGCATTATTAGCAGCATCTACTGAGATGACTCGGTAGTGATAGAGGGTACCGGCAGTTAGCCCGGTAAGGGTCTGTGAATGTGCTGTGACGAGAGAGGAGTTAACTGTGGTGAAAGAACCGTAGCTTGTACCCGTGCCATACTCAATACGAGAAGTTGAAACCTCATTGGTAGTCCAAGTAATGGTGGCGCCAGTAGTCGTAAGAGAGCCACTACTAATAGCTGAGATAATCGGAGCAGTGGTGTCAGTAGGAGTTGGAGTAGGTAGTGGAGCTGGTGCCGGAGGCAGTTTTGTATTGTAGTAGAGAGCATTAACTACTGGTCCATAGAATTCTGCTAACTTACCCTGTCCACCAACACCTAAACCGCCACCATCTGTCGGATGAAGACCGTCTTGATAGAGAGTCGTGTCCCCTGCAGCTGCATCGGGACCCATCGTAGGATGGTAAGCAAAATCAACAACCGCATCTATCTTCGTGCCAACAGCTGCCCGAAGAGTGTTGTTGGCTTGAGCACGCATCGTATTATGAAGAAGGCTATTACTTGGATTAGACGCGATTTTCTGTGGTAGGATAGTCCCCACAACAACTTTAGCTCCAGTAGCGCGAATCTCTCCTGTGTAAGCAAAAAGAGCATCCGTAAAAGCCTGAGCTGTCGAATAACCTGTAAGATCGTTGGCGCCAATTAAGACTGTAAATACTTTCGGTTTAGCATCAAGGACTTGTTGTTTACGTCCTACCAAACTATTAATACCCGAGCCACCAACGGCAAAGCTCTTAAACTTCACTGTTGGGTTAGCGCTAGAATAAATACCTGTATAATTACCTCCCCAGAATACTGAGATAGAATCTCCTTCTGAGACAACATCATACGTGGTAGGTGTCGGTGCTGGTGTTGGCGTCGGAGTAGGGGTCGGAGTTGGCGCAGGAGCTGCGGCAGTGGTAGTGAATGTTTGGTCTCCTGAGGTAGCAGCATTATTAGCAGCATCTACTGAGATGACTCGATAGTGATACAATGTGCCAGCCGTCAGACCAGTAAGGGTCTGTGAATGACTGGTAACTTTATTAGAATCAAGATTGGTAGAAGAACCATAGCTCGTGGTTGTACCATACTCCACACGAGACGTGGAAACTTCGTTGGTAGTCCACTGAACGGTAGCTCCAGCGGTGGTGAGATTCTGTGCGCCAATGCCGGAAATGACTGGGGCTGCCGTATCTCCTGGTGCAGGTGCTGGAACGGGTTCAGGTGCTGGTTTCGGAGCAGCAATCGTAGTGAATGTCTGATCTCCTGAAGTAGCGGTATTGTTGGCTTCATCTATAGAAACAACCCGGTAGTGATAGAGGGTGCCAGCTGTCAGCCCGGTGAGACTCTGTGTATGTGCAGTAACACGATTAGAGTCGTTGGTAGTCGTGGAACCATATGTCGTACTCGTACCATACTCTATACGTGAAGTAGAGGCTTCATTGGTAGTCCAAGTAATAGTAGCTCCAGTAGTAGTAAGAGAATTACTACTAATAGCTGAAATAACTGGAGCGGTAGTGTCTGTAGGGGTTGGGGTTGGGGTTGGTTCTGGCGCAGGAACCGGAGTCGGCTCTGGTTTTGGAGCAGGTGCTGGGGCTGGGGTTGGGGTTGGTTCAGGGGTCGGAGTTGGCTCTGGGGCTGGTGCAGGAGTCGGAGGAATTGTGGTAGGAGAAGTAACTTGAATAACAACAGCCTTAGTCACGTTGCCTCCATCTCCAAAACAGGTCAATCGATAGCTATAGGTCCCCGCTGTACTAGAAGCAATGATGGTTTTAATACCAGTGGTCGGCTGAGCTCCAAACCAGGCTCCTCTAGCGCGGCAAGTTGAAGCATACTGTGAGCTCCAGGTAAGTTTGAAATCCTGTCCTACCGGTACACTCAAAGCTGATGATGAGAGAGTAAGACTTGGGGCACTAATTGTAGTTCTTGTTTTTAATGAAAGCTTCGCTGCTAGAGTATCTATGACTGAAGTTTTTTGTTGTGGTTGCGATCCAGCTTGCATCTGAGTCTGATCAGAGCTTGCCATCTGACTTTCAGTCTGTGGTTCGAAGAGTTTAAAGGTGCCCTGAGCCACAGTCCCAAAAAATCCTGTACTGGTACTGGTCAAAAGATTAAAGCTGTTCAAAAACTGTCTAACCAAAACAGTGAATGTATCACTTGATGCGTATACTGGCTCCTGAGGTCCGCTCTCTATAGCAGTCTTATCTGACTGGGTACCGCCATTAGGATTTTTAGGATCCTGACCTGCAAGAACAGATAGGATATAATAACGAGTTTCTTCGCTTATTGTGCCTGAAGCTGCTAATCCATTTGCCTTCTGGAAAGCCTCCACTGCTGCTTTGGTAGCATTACCATAATGCCCAGAAGCTTCTTCTTTGAGGTAACCAAGCTTAATCAAAGCTTCTTGGAGTTGGGTCACTTCGGGATTTTCATCACCTACCACCAATGGAAGTGTCGCTCCTCCTGAGCTCGGAGATGTAGTAGCTGCTTGCACGCTGGATGTGAAAATACCAAAAACCATGAGAGACAAAACAAGAGCTCTAGACATAGGATCACAAGTAATAATTATGTGTTTTATTTTCTGCTCTTAAATTATACCATAAATTGATATGAAAATAATAGTTGTCAAGATCTAACAACTTGTTTTTTTGTTTAGTCTGAGTGAAAATACATAAAAAATAAACTTGTGTCGTCTTCTGAACTCGCATCTCTCCACGCTCTCCGCTCACTCCCTCACATTGGTGACAAAACTCTTCGTCTCCTTGTAGATTTTTTTGGTAGTGGGCAAACAGCCTGGGAATACACCGAAAGCTTCATCGTGCCCGGTCTTACTAAGGCTGCTGCTCACTCTCTTGCAGTTAGAGATACTCACCTAAGAGAAACCCTCTGGTCAGAACTTGAGAAAGAATCAATCACCGTACTCCATGCTGACGATCCCCTCTATCCCAAGCTCTTGCGTGAGATTCCTGACCACCCTCTCCTTCTCTATATACGAGGTGATTTCGATTGGTCCTTGCTCAATCAGAGACCTACACTTGCCATTGTTGGTTCTCGTAAATTCACAGCTTATGGTGAGCAAGTAGCAGAACGTCTCAGTTATGACTTAGCTCAAGCTGGTTTTATCATTATTTCTGGATTGGCTTTTGGTATCGACAAAAAAGCTCATACCGGAACCCTTGAGGCTCATGGCACCACACTTGCTGTTCTTGGTGGTGGTATCACTGATAGTGATATCGCACCACGCTCACACCTCACTCTGGCAAAGAAAATCCTTGAAACTGGTGCTCTGATTTCCGAGTACCCACCCCATACCGAAATCCATCCTGGTAATTTCCCTACCCGTAATCGTATCATTGCCGGACTTGCTCAGGGAGTCCTTGTAATTGAGGCGGCTGAAAAAAGCGGGAGCCTCATTACTGCTCGCTTAGCGCTTGATTACAATCGAGAGGTATTTGCTATCCCTGGGTCTATTTTTTCACCCGTCTCCACTGGTACTCACTCACTCCTAAAACGTGGGGCCAAGCTTGTCACTCATGCTCATGACATCCTAGAAGAACTGGCTCCTCAATTACCTCAGGTTACTCCTCTTCAAGAAGAGACTGTTTCTCATATTGATTTAAGTCAAAATGAAATCACTACTCTGAAAGCTCTTACACATGAAGTTATTGACATACATACCCTTATCCAAAAAACCTCACTTCCCATCAATGAACTACAGGCCGCTTTGACCCTTTTGGAACTCAAAGGGCTTGCCAAAAATATAGGAAGCATGCAGTATATGAAAATAACCTCAGGCCGTTAACTTCCTCCGCACTCTTTTATTTATGAAACTTCTCATCGTAGAATCCCCTTCCAAAGCCAAGACTATTGAAAAGTACCTTGCTAACGAATACAAAGTAGTTGCCTCAGTCGGACACATCCGCGACCTTCCTAAGAACAATAAAAAGGCCATTGATATCGAGGGGGGTTTTGTACCTCATTATGAGATTTCAGCTGGCAAAGAAAAGGTAGTCAGTGAACTCAAAAGTCTAGCAAAGAAAAGTACAGAGGTACTCCTCGCTACCGACCCTGACCGCGAAGGTGAAGCTATCGCTTGGCACGTAGCTGAGACTTGTGGCCTCAAAAAACCGAAGCGTGTCCTCTTTTATGAAATCACTCCCAATGCTGTCAAAGTTGCAGTGGCTCACCCGCGAGAACTTGATCAGAACCTCCGTATCGCCCAAGAGGCGAGACGGGTTCTTGACCGTCTCGTGGGATATGACCTTTCTGGTCTCATCTGGAAAAAAGTTCGCTATGGACTTTCTGCGGGTCGCGTCCAGTCCCCTGCTCTCCATATACTCGTAGAGCGTGAAAAAGAAATTCAAGCTTTTATTCCCGAAAAGTATTTCGTTCTCAAAGCTACTCTGTCTACCGAGAAAAACGATACCCTTGAACTCTCTTGTAGTGAAGAACCTCGTGACGAGGCTCGTGCCAATGATATCGTCACTCGTGGCAAGACTGGTACTTGGAGCATCACTTCTACTAAAGAGACTGAAGTCAACAAACGCCCGAAGGCTCCTTTCACAACCTCTACCCTTCAGCAAGCAGCTAGCTCGCGTCTTGGTTTTTCGCCAAGTCGCACTATGCGCATTGCTCAGAAGCTCTACGAAAAAGGTTTCATCACCTACATGCGTACCGACAGCACCACTCTTAGCAAAGAGGCAACCGCTCTAATTCTCTCTGCTATTGAGAGTGAGTTTGGTAAGAATTATGTGGAACCTCGAATATTTAAGGCTAAAAGCAAAAACGCTCAAGAAGCTCATGAGGCTATCCGTCCTACTGATGCGACTAAAAAGACAGCTGGCGTGACTGAAGAAGAAAAGCGTCTCTACCAACTTATTCGTGTCCGCACCCTCACTTCTCAAATGGCGAGTGCTTCAGTTTTACGTACCAAAATCATTGCCAACATAGGTGAATCGAATTTCCCTGATTTCAGCGTGACTGGATCACACCTTCTCTTCCCGGGTTGGCTAGCACTCGACACTGTGGCGCGCAGTGAAGATATAGAACTTCCAAAACTTACTACTGGTACTCCACTCAACCTCCAAGATATTCACTCTGAAGTCAAAGAAACCCTGCCGCCTAATCGCTATTCTGAGGCTGGCCTCGTCAAAGAACTCGAAAAACGTGGTATTGGAAGACCGAGTACCTATGCCTCTATTATTAAGACTATTGTTGATCGTGGTTACGTTATTAAAGACGGCAAGGCTCTGCAACCAACCGAAACCGGTGAGGTAGTAGATGGTTTTCTTTCAGAACACTTCCACGACTTCGTTTCTGATACCTTCACTGCTGACATGGAGAACAAGCTTGATGAAATTGCCGAGGGTAAACGTGACTATGTCAAAACCCTCAAGGATTTCTATACTCCCTTCACCAAAGAAGTGAAATCAAAAGATAAACTAGAGAAGATGACTAACATGGGTGATGCTCCAGAAGGTGTTCTCTGTCCAATCTGCCAAGGCAAAATGATCGTCAAGCTCGCACGCTCTGGTAAGTTTCTCTCTTGTGCTAAGTTTCCAGAATGTACCGGTGCTCGTACCATTGATGGCGAAGAACTCGAAGGACCAAAAGAAATCGGTGAAGACTGTCCGGACTGTAAGGATGGCAAACTTGTAGAACGCGATGGTCGTTATGGGAGGTTCGTTTCTTGTAACAACTATCCAAAATGTAAATATATCAAGCGCGATGCCGGAAGCCAGCCTACTACCGGAGTCAAATGTACTCTGTGCAAAGATGGTGAGATGTCAGAACGACGTGGACGTTTCGGAGTTTTCTACAGCTGCACCAACTATCCTGACTGTAAAAATGCTATTAAGAGCAAACCTACTGGAAATATTTGTGATTATAAACGTAAAGACAAGGATAATAAACCTTGTGGAGCACTGATGATGGAAGGCACTAAAACCATTCCAGAACGCTGCTCAGACAAGACCTGCCCCAATCACAACCCGCACAAACTGGAGGTGGAGAAATAGAGACACCTACTCTATAAAGGTAAGAGCGACCATCGCAAAGACTCCTAATACAACGGCTGTCAGTTGATAGAAGGAATGCTTGGCTTCTTTGGTCTTATGAAGCTCAGGAATGAGATCAGCAACAGCGATATAGATAAATCCTCCGGCGGCAATCGGGAGAAAATACGCATTCAGAGACTCAGCTACTCCACCAATAATGAAAAACACTGCGGCACCCAGAAGGGCTGTCAGAGCAGATAAAAAATTGAGACAAAGAGCTCGTTTTTTGGTATAGCCAGAATGTAGAAGAACAGCGAAATCCCCGACTTCTTGGGGTATCTCATGAAGAATCACGGC
This sequence comes from uncultured Bdellovibrionales bacterium, assembly GCA_964594215.1. Lineage (GTDB taxonomy): Bacteria > Patescibacteriota > Minisyncoccia > Moranbacterales > UBA1568 > UBA1568. The sequence goes on from CAZQLN010000009.1 coordinate 8,004, forward strand.
TATGGTGGTAGCGATACCTACGGGAATACTCACCATAAAACTGGCCGCGATGATGATACCATCGAGAAAATTATGCACACCATCTGAAAAAAGAATCAACTTCCCAACAGGATGAATATCCAACTCATCCATATCTTCACCATGGTGATGCCAATGAAGAAATTTTTCTAAAACAAAAAAGAGGAGGATGCCACTGATAATCAAAATACTGACTAACGTAGTGTTATCTGTCTCCGAGAACGCTTCTGGTATCAAATGAATAAAAGCATCGCCAAGAAGAGCCCCTACGGCAACACTAATAAAAATGAAGATGTATTTGCGAAGTAAATCTTCTCTTAGAGAAAGTAGCATAACTCCTATCAATGAGATAAGACTCACTATGATGACGCTTATGAAAGCATAGCTATATATCATGAGCATACTCTTTGGTTAGTTACAGTTGGTACACAAACCGAAAAACTCTAATGAATGATTCGTCACTAGCATTCCTTCAGTTTCAAGGAGTGCTTCCGTTTTTTGGATACTCGTCTCAGGAAAGATCACGTCTGTCACAAAATCACAATTGGTACACACGAAGTGGTGGTGGTGATCGTGACTAGCTAATTCATAAGAGATAGTGCGAGGAGTCAACTGGACAGTACGGAGAACTCCTAGAGCTACTAATTTTTCAACCTCACGATACACTGTTGTTTTGTCTACCAAAAGAGCTCTCTTGGCAAAAAGCCTGAGCAGTGCCTGGATAGTCAATGGTGCAGAGGCATCATAAAAAGCCTGAAAAAGAGCTAAACGTGTCTTCGTTTTGCGTAGTCCCCACTCCTCACAAATTTGCTCCCCTTCCTTGACTGTATTTTTCATATACTGATGATAACGCAACTCAGTTGCGTTTGTCAAATAACACCAATTTTAAGACTTGTTTAAAGCTAAAATTGTACTTTTCACTCTTCAAAAAAATTCTCACTCTAAAAGAAAAATGTTGCGTGGTATACTACCCTATATATGTCTACAAACTCTACTCCTACTATCGAAGCTGTCTTACGAGCAGCCCCTACCCCCTTCACTCCGGAAGATCAAAAATTTCTCCAGAGCGTATTTCAGTTTGCCGATAAAGCTCACCGTGGACAGCTGCGTAAATCTGGTGAACCCTATATCAATCATTCACTCCATGTAGCTAAAATCCTGGCTGAGATCGGTATGGATGAAAAAACTATTGCGTCAGGATTACTCCATGACGTACCGGAAGACACTGAAGTAACTCTTGAAGAAGTGGGTGAACGCTTCGGTGAAGAGGTAGCCTATCTTGTGGATGGTGTGACCAAGCTCGGTAAAATCAAACTACGCGGATCAAAAGAAGGATTCTATCTCGAGAATCTTCGCAAAATGTTCTTGGCTATGGCTCAAGATATCCGCGTGGTAATTATCAAGCTTGCTGATCGTCTTCATAATATGCGCACCCTTGAGCACCTCCCTCCTGAAAAACAGCAACGTATCGCTCGAGAAACAATGGATATCTATGCCCCTATCGCTAACCGTCTGGGTATTGGAGAAATCAAGGTCGAGCTAGAAGACACTTGCTTTCGCTATCTCGAACCAGAAAATTACCAAGAAGTAGTGGCTATCCAGGAAACCTACCTACATGCCGGTAAAACCTACATGACCACTATCGTCGATTTATTCACCAAACAACTCTCCGAAGCTAAAATTCAAGTAACCGCTATTCATGGCAGAACTAAGGGTCTCTATCGACTCTACCAAAAACTCAAGAAACACGACATGGATATCAATCGTGTGTATGATCTTCTCGCTATTCGTATCATCGTGCCTGATATTGCTGATTGCTATGAGGCGCTTGGTATTATTCACCGTGAGTATCGGCCTATGGTCGGTCGCATCAAAGACTACATTTCTCTCCCCAAACCTAATGGGTATCAGTCTCTCCATACCACTATTTTTGGACCCGAGGGACGTATCATTGAGGTACAAATCCGCACTCAGAAAATGCACGACGAAGCTGAGTATGGTATTGCCGCTCACTGGATGTACTCCGAACGAGAACGACCTACCTGGCGCAATCTGTTTTCACGTCGCAAGGGTAAGGTTGATGAGAAAAAAGCCCCGAGAGAACTCGCTTGGGTCAATCAACTCAAGGACTGGCAAAAAGAAATCGGTCGTGATGATCAAGAATTTCTCGAAGGTCTCAAGATCGAGTTTTTCAAAAACCACATTTTTGCCTTTACTCCCAAGGGAGATATCATCGAACTCCCCGAAGAAGCTACCCCTATTGATTTCGCCTATGCTATTCACAGTGAGGTGGGTAGTCGAGCCGTCGGTGCTAAAGCTAATGGTAAAATGGTTCCCCTCGATTACCATATCAAAAATGCTGAGGTACTAGAAATTCTCACTGTCAAAGAGAAAAAGAAGCCGAGTCGAGATTGGCTTAATTTTGTCAGAACATCAGGCGCGAAATCTCATATCAAACGCGAACTCCGTCATGATGAGTTTAAAAAGTAGATTAAATCCAAAAAAACTTCCTCTCAAACAGAGGAAGTTTTTTTATTCTTAGTCAGCTAGCGTTTTACGATCTACGGCGCTATTTCTTTCCAGTTAAAGTCACAACTTTTGGCACCATTACAGTTTTGTGTCACCCCACAGGCATCCACTACTGTAAACGCGGTGTTTAGACAGAGGTTGGTACTTCTTGGATCACGACCACAAGCCCCAGCATCAGTACAACTCACCACTACTGTTTTGTTTTGAGTTACACCAGAATACGTAACTGAGATACCTTCTGATCCGCTTTGGTTAGCAGTTACTACTGTCGGATCTAAGCCCGAGAGAGTAACCACATTGGAAGCTCCATTTTCATTCCAGATAGCGCTGCTCGAGACATTGCCACTAGGATCAGTACAGCTCGCAGCGGTATTATAACAGGCTACTAAGTTCTTCGTGGAACCCTGGGCCATGTTGAAACTACTTGGCGGCTCTATACCAGAAGAACAAGATCCTTCACAAATCTTCAGGGTGGAACCGAGGGTAATGAAGACTGTCTTAGAAAGACTCCCGCCCGGACCAGTACACATCAATGTATAAGCAGTTGTTGCTGTGGCCGGAATATTATCATTACCACCAAAAATACTCTTGACTGCTGGCACATCCCAACCCGTTCCTGTTCCGGTACAACCTGTAGCATTCGTTACACCACTCCACACAATATTGAGATTATCATTAAGATTAACCGTGAGATTGCCCGGAGCTACTATTGTTCCTGAAGGAGCGGTGATCTGGAAATTGAAAGTAGGCGCTGGAGGCAAATAGGGGGCGCTACAAGCTACATCCACTCCTCCACCACTACCGAGACAACTCCATGAATATGGTCCAGGAGCTGCTGCTGGGGTCACTGGTGTCGGATTACCTGAAGTACAGAGACCTATAGCTGGAGGATTAGTAGTTGGCCATCCCTGAGCGGCTCCGCAAATACCACTGATAGGCGCACTAATCACTACTGTCAGAGGTGCGCTCCAACCACTTCGAGCTCCATTCACATCTTCAGCCAGCGCTTTGATCGTATATGATCCAACTCCTATCCACATGTGATTAGTAATCGCACTGGTTCCTGAATTTACATAGCCCGTCCACCCATCCGGTGTGCCATCATTATCCCAGTCTATACCATACCTCAAAGTATCTCCGTCTGGATCAGTTGCTTGAGTAGTATATGGGTAGTTAGTATTGGTGAAACCAGCTATAGGTCCTGTCAGGGTTGGTACTGCTGGTGGATTGCTAGAATTAATTTTGACACACAATGATTCTTGATTAGCACCATTGTAATCAGCTAGGTTGAGATTATGAATGAAAAGGTGACTACCAACAATAAACGTTTCATCGACATTACAAGCTGGTTCATGTACCGAAGAAAACAATGTATGCCACCGCCCACTCACACTTGTGGCCCCACCTCCAGATGCTCCAAGACACCAACGGTAAGCATTACTGCCGTTTGGCCGATAATTTTCTTCATTGAGGTTGTGTCTCGCCGGAAAATCATCTGGAGACCCCACTACACCTGCATCATCTAAGAGTCCGGTAGGACTTGTTCCTCCAGGACAACCACCAAGACCCCATGCGGAAGTAAGAGTGACAGCTGGATCATCCGAACGAATGCACAACTCGGGTTCACCCCCCTGAAGGTTCTGTTCTCCTAAATGTCTGATATTATTTTTGGTATCATCTGTGAGTCCTGTAGAAACCCAACCTCCAGGACAACCGATTGTCCACTGAGTTTGAACCAGAGCGCCTTGGGCTTCGCCTACTCCACCAAATAAGCCTACTCCTCCAAGAATAAGGGCAAAAAACAGAACTTTAAAGCGATTATTTCTCTTCATGGAATTATGTTGACTGATAAAAATAGCTCCTAGAGCAACGAGGCTGAGTAAGATAACCAGGAGGATACCGAGCTTCTTAGGACCAGAAAGGTGCGCTAGGACACTTTCGTTACAAAGAGTTTTATCTATAGCATTACAGTCATACGGGATAGTTACTTCATCAACGACCTCATCACCCCTCTTAAGAGTAGAGGTAAGAGTGATGTTGGAATAATTATCATCAGGAATGAAGTCATCCTTGAACCCCGCTTTATCAGTTGAAAGATTACCCTGATACGTATACTCATGGATGATATTTTGCTCTGCATCTTTGAGGGTAAGGGTGAGTGTATTACCCCCAACGCTAGCCATAGTAGAGGCACTAGCACAGGCAAAAAGAGAATTAGATTCGCCTTTGACAAGTGGGAATTTGAGAATCGAAGAAAAGTTAAATTTGGTCTCTGGAGTCCCCTCACGCATGAAGCGTATACCTTCTATTGATTTAGCGTATTGGTCCTTAGTGGTCACCACTAAGTACGTAGTCGTATCCTTGGGTCCAACTACATAGGTAAGTTCCTTAGAAGCTCTCGCATCAACAGAAATAAGTTCAAACTGTTTTCTCAACAAGTTTTCTGCTTTTTCTCCATCCCAGGCATACTCCTCCCAGGTGAGCTGAACGACTTGACCCTCATCTGAAGGATTAGTCAGTACTACTTTAGCCTCAACATTTTCTCCTCTCTGGAAACGAGGCGACTCTGTGATGAATTGATACGCTTTACCATTCAGTGTTGTCTTGGAATCATCCAGGAAAACCCCTCCATTCTGTGTACTTGTCACTGCAAAACTAGCAAAATTGACCACCATATCATCAGCAAATGTGAGGCCTGAAAGCTGATATCTTGATACCGTCGTAAAGAACGTGGCGGCGTAGTAATCGCCTCCTTTAGCGTTCTCTGGCACATGCCAAGAAAAACTGACTTTTTTCTCTGACTGAGCAGGAAGGGTGAAAGTATCAGGCAAGACAAACTGATCAACAACACTGCCCTTTTCTTCTCCGGTTCTGTAATAAATTTTCACTACTACCTTACCATCGACTATTGGATAGGTGTTTCTATTGACTACACTGCCCTCAAAATTAACAGTCACTCCAGGGACTGTCTTAGGGGTATCCACCTCTACAAGAACATCTACTGAATTCTCTGGGTGATAGTCCGCACAAGAAACATTACCTACTTGCGTAGAATTTTCCGTTGATGTTTTTTCTTGGGCCAAAAGAGCTTGCGGAAAGACTAGGCTGAGGACTGCTAGACTCAAAAAAAGACGCTTCATAGAGTTTTTCATAAGAGAATTTTAGTTTTGTTTTATAGCAATATTATAACACGGTCTGCTATTCCTTGGTCACACGCATAACTTCTTCAAGTGAAGTTACTCCCTGAATAATCTTCATGAAACCATCTGTCACCATACTCGCCATACCGTTCTTACGAGCCTGCGCATCAATCATTTCTGTTGTCCCCGCTTGAGTGACCAACTTGCGGACATCGGTATCCATTTCAAGAACCTCATAAATACCCTGTCTTCCTCGATATCCCTCTCCACCACACTGATCACAACCAACCGCTTTATAAAAAGTAACATCGTCCCAAGTTTTAACATCTTTGAGATATTTCTTGGTTTGGTTATCATTTTGCATGAATGTCAAAATCTCTGCTATATCAAATAGCTTACCCAAAGTCTCTATCTCCTTTTTCTCCATAGTATAGGCTTTGCGACATTCTACACAGAGCCTACGTACCAAACGCTGAGCAATGATCACATTGACTGTAGAAGCAATGAGAAAAGGTTCAGCGCCCATATCAAGCATACGTGGAAGTGTAGCAGCAGCTGAGTTGGTGTGAAGGGTCGAGAGCACCAAGTGACCCGTCATGGCAGCATGCATAGCAATTTCAAGAGTTTCTTGGTCACGGATTTCTCCCACCATGATGATATCTGGATCCTGACGCAAGAGTGAACGAAGGGCGGCAGCGAAGGTCATGCCGATCTTTGGCTGCACTTGGGTCTGATTGACACGTGGCATACGATATTCTACAGGGTCTTCTACGGTACTGACGTTGACCTCTGGAGTATTCAAAATATCCATCATGGTATACAGTGTGGTCGTCTTTCCTGAACCAGTTGGCCCAGTCACCAGGATCATTCCGTTTGGCTTATTGATTTCACGCTGCACAACTTCAAGAGCATGTGGATGAAGTCCCATCTTTTCCAACGTGAGACCCTTGGACGATTCATCCAAAAGACGCATCACTATCTTTTCACCATCAAAAACTGGCAAGATACTGACACGAAAAGCAATCTTGTAATCATCCTTCTCAATCTTGAAACGACCATCTTGAGGGAGGCGATGTTCATCAAGCTTGAGGTTCGAGAGCACCTTGATACGAGCCACGATCCCCTGAGCTACATCGTGCGGCAGGGTCATAGCTTCGTGCAAAACACCATCAATACGGTAGCGTACATGAACTTCTTTTTCTTCTGGTTCGATATGAATATCACTCGCTGACTCCAAAATAGCGTGTTTGAGCAAGGTATCCACAATGCGAATAATTGGCAACCCAGCAGCTACAGCCTCGAGATTCTCCTCTGGTTCACCTTCCTGCTGGACATCATCAGTCAAAATATCGCCGAACTCAGCTTTGAGACTCCGCTCATACTGCTTAAGGGCTGACTGAATGCTCTCCCGAGTAGTAAGACACGGGATGATACGAAGATTGGTCTTTTTCTTAATGAAATCAATGGTTTGCAGATCTTCTGGGTTAAGCATAGCCACCTTGAGATCACTCCCTGACTTTTGGAAAGAGACGATGTTGTATTTCTTGGCAATAAGCTCTGGAACAATCTGGAGGATTTCGATTGGGACAGCTTCTTTGGAAAGATCTACAAAAGGAATACCGAGAATATAAGCGTACATACGCTGAAGCTCAGCTTCTTTGACCAGCTTTTTCTCAAGCAGCATAGCTCCCAGATCCTTGCCGGCTTCTTTAGCTTCTACAGAAACCTGATCTACTTGATCCTTAGGAAGAATACTTGAATCAATGAGGAACATCTTGAGTTGTTCCATTTCAATACGCATAGGGTACTTTTTGTATTTGTACTTTTATTATACCACTAAAGAGGCAGAAAAAAACTCCCTTTTAGGGAGTTTTCATCTCGTGTCTCAGTAAGACTAGCTAGATCTTGAAAATAATGACATCACCGTCCGAGACAATATAGGTTTTTCCCTCTAAACGAAGCGTTCCAAGTTCACGAGCCTTCCCCCACGAACCAGCTTCGAGAAGCTTCTCACAGTGAATTACTTCGGCTCGAATAAATTTTTCTTCAAAGTCACCATGGATAGCAGCGCCTGCTTGTGGAGCGGTTGAGCCCGCCTTAATCGTCCAAGCTCGAGTTTCCTCTGGTCCGGTTGTGAAGTAAGTCATCAAACCCAGAAGTTTATACACTTGACTGACAAGAACAGGAATGCGTGAAACCATATCCATTTCGAGAGCTTCTTCGTCACTCATTTCAATAAGCTCTTCTTCTATTTTGATATCCAGTTTCACGTGGGGCTTGTTTTCCAACTCTTCGTCCAATGGTTGATTCACATCAGAAACATTATAGACAAATAAAACTGGCTTGGTAGTCAACAGCTGAAGATTTTTGAGTGCCTTGTGCTGCTCAGCTGGTAGTGTCTCAAACAAAACATTAGCTAATTGATCTTCGGCCAATACAGCATCAATTTTCTCAAGGAGCTCAAGCTCAGCTAGAGCTTCTTTATTCCCCGAGCGAGCCTCTTTGATAGTCTTCACTTTCCGCTTGGCCACCGTCTCCATATCAGCCAGAATGAGCTCCGTATGAATAACAGCAATATCATCGACAGGAGATACTCGATTATGGACATGGATAATGTCGTCATTCTCAAATACACGAACTACATGAACGATAGCATCTACCTCACGAATATTCTGAAGGAACTTATTGCCGAGACCCTCTCCCCCACTTGCTCCTTTGACAAGACCAGCGATATCAACAAATTCCACTACAGCAGGAAGAATCTTCTTACTCTCTGAGAGTTTAGCAAGAGTCTGTAGACGCTCATCTTTGACCTCCACGATCCCCACATTGGGTTCGATGGTACAAAATGGATAATTATTAATATCCACTGATTTTCTGGTCAGTGCCTTAAATAAGGTGGATTTTCCAACATTTGGAAGACCGACAATACCGGCTTGTAGTGCCATAAGTAATAAGATTAAGAATGCCTCATTATAGCCTATCTCGGCCAAAAGTAAAGTGGTGTATACTAGAAGTATCCTTAAATAGCCTCTTATGAAAAAAGAAATCTTCAAAGCCTACGATATCCGTGGTATTTACCCAAATGAAATCAACGAAGCTGATGCTTACGCTATCGGGAGAGCTGTTGTTCTTCACCTTAATCCGACCACCGTCGGTGTGGGGCGCGATGTCCGCAGCTCAAGCCCAAGCTTGTTTGAACACTTTACCCGCGGCTTGATGGATGGTGGAGCTAACGTTATTGATCTTGGTATTATCACGACTCCAATGGTGTATTTTGCTGCTGGTCGTCTAGACATTGATGTAGCTATTTCTATTACTGCGTCACATAATCCCCCACAGTATAATGGTATGAAGATTGCCCTTCGGGGTGCTCTACCCGTCGGTGAAAACACTGGACTCTCTCATATCCGTGACATTGCTCTTACAGAGGATTTTCCTCCCATAGAATCCAAGGGTAGCCTTAAAACAGAAGATATCAAACCAGCCTACTACGGTTATTTTGCCTCATTTGCTAATTTTGATAACAGTCATTTTTCATTAGTAATTGACACCGCCAACGCCATGGGAGTGTACGAGCTTCCGATCTACCAACAATTTCCGGAACAACTCTCTCTTACCTATCTCTATAACGACATCGATAAAGCTTTTGATTGTCATGAGGCTAATCCCCTCAATGTAGAGACTCTTGTTGAGCTCCAAGCTGAAGTACGCGCTCTTGATGCCCATATGGGTATTGCTTATGATGGTGACGCTGATCGTATCGGTTTTGTGGACGAACAAGGAGTTGTGATTCCGATGGATCTTATTACCGGACTTTTGGCTCGCACCATTCTCGAGCGTCGTCCTGGAGCTACTATTCTCTACGATCTCCGTTCATCACGAGCTGTCAAAGAGGTGATCGAAGAACATGGCGGAATAGCCATGGAGTGTAAAGTGGGTCACGCCAATATCAAGCGCCAAATGCGTGAGACTGGAGCTATATTCGCCGGCGAACTTTCAGGCCACTATTATTTTGAGGAGAATTCTTTTGCTGAAGCCGGTACACTTCCCGCCCTCCTTCTGCTTAATCTCATGGCAGAAACCGGTAAATCTATGAGTGAGCTCGTAGCTGAGATCAAACGCTACTACCACTCTGGTGAAATCAATAGCGAGGTGGAAGAAAAAGATCGTATCCTCGAAGAGCTCCGCGAGAAATACGCCGATGGCTCTCAGCATGAACTCGACGGTCTCAAGGTGAGTTATCCCACCTGGTGGTTCAATGTTAGAGCATCTAACACCGAGCCTTTACTGCGTCTTAATCTTGAAGCCGAGACTCCCGAACTTCTTACCGAGAAAACAGCAGAGCTTTTGGCTATTATTCGAAACTAACTTACCTATGTTACTCATCACCTTGTTTCCTTTTGCAATACTCCTCGGAATACCTCTAGCCCTTCCTTTAATTGCAATATACTTTGCAATTAAGTACTTTTTGAGAGAACGGTCTCGTTTTGGTCTATCAAAAGAAAAACCTCTTATAAGCAAGGTTGAGATATTTGGAATGTTCCTATCACTAATTCTTGTTGGATTGTTTTTGTTGATTTTCTTAACCCAGACACCTTAGGCATACCTATGAGGTTCAGTCACAAGTTTGACAGGTTTTGGGGTATCTTATATACTAAGCATCAATGAGTCAGAAATACTACTTCATCACTGGAAACAGCGAAGCGCAATAAGCCGCCCCATTGGGCGGTTTTTTTCTGGCTCAATTAGCTCTTTAATATACTTGGGGGTATACCATGAAAATCAGTATTCCTACTCCGGAGACGAATCTCCTCGGACACCGTGCTTTGCTTGCCTGGTACCAAGAAATCTTGGACTTAGAAGCAAAAGGTGCCATCATCTGTGTACTCATGCTAAGAGTACCTGGTCAACATCAAGATGTCCTGTGTGACGTTCCTGAGACCAGGCTACACTATCTTAAGACAAAGCCTCGTTGTTATCACAGTCAACACTGCCTTCCGCGTAAGCGCTATCACTGTGAAGCTACTGAGGAAGCTAGTCTCTACTATAAAAGGTCGCTCCGTTGAGCGACCCACTTTTTTTCTTAGAGAAGTCCCACTCGCACGCGAACTTGTTTCATCTTGGCTTGAGCCTGGACATTAGCCTTGGCAGCACCAGCATCAAGAATGGCTTTTACTTCATCATCAGAGATCTTGGCCAGACGTTCTTGGAAGGATTTCAGAAATCCAGTAATAACTCCAGCCAAATCAGCCTTGAAGTCACTGTAACCTCTACCTTCATACATTTTTACAATTTCCTCTGGAGACTTATCAGAAAACAAACTATAAATATTAATCAAGTTCTTGAGTCCTGGACGATCATCACTATAGGTAATATCACTCCCACTGTCCGTAACTGCTTTCTTAATTTTTCTTAGTACTGTTGCCTCGTCATCTGTGAGGGAAATGTAGTTGTACTCACTAGCTGCTGACTTAGACATTTTCTTAGTAGGATCATCGAGTCCCATGATGCGAGCACCACTTTTCTCTATCTTGCCCTCTGGTATTATAAATGTTTCACCAAAACGCTCATTGAATCTCCGAGCCAACGTACGAGTGAGTTCTATATGTTGCAACTGATCTTCCCCCACCGGCACTACATTCGTATCATAGAGCAAAATATCGGCTGACTGGAGGACTGGATAATCGTAGAGTCCAATACTGGTTGTTTCTCCTTGTTTCTCTGACTTATCTTTGTACTGGGTCATCTTGTCCAAGTCACCCATGCGGGCAATGGTGTTGAGTATCCACATGAGCTCACTATGAGCTGAGACATGTGACTGCACAAAAAAAGTACACTTTTCTGAATTAAGACCAGCCGCTAAACAAATTTTAACTATTTCCAAAGTCTTTTCACGAAGGATTGCTGGATCCTGAGGTACCGTAATAGCATGCAAGTCTGCCACAAAGAGAATAGCCTCATATTCATCCTGAAGTTTGACCCACTGCTTGATAGCACCAAGGTAATTCCCGATATGGAGATTACCTGATGGCTGAACGCCGGAAAAAAGCTTTTGCATAATTCTAGTTAGCCATGTTATCTAAACTCCTTAGAATTTCTTCTTGTCTGGCCTGGTTATCATTATCAGCTATCGGAAGATCTGAAAGACTCTCTCCACCTTTATAATCTTTTCCTACTGGCTTAGAGTTTCCTCCCCGAGCATGCTTCAAAAATTTATTACCCATTACTTGTCGCTCATCCTCCCTTTGTTGTTCTTCTTTGTCAGCCAATCTATCAAATCCTTCTATTATTTCTGCGTGGGAATCAGAAGCAAAACTTTTTTCGGCCTGATTTACTAGCTTGTCATACTGTGTTGGACCAGTCTCTTCTGGTGGAATGAACTCTTCTTGCTGTTTCCAAGTACCTCCCACCCCTTCTAAATCTTCAGCATTACCAAGCTGACGATCCTCTACTGGATTGAACCTTTCTCTCCTGAAGAAATTAAACATAAGTGCTCAGGTTACTTCTAATAAGCCTATTATAGCATATTTTGATGTACACTAATCTGATCAAAGAATAAAGTATTTTCTACCAGAAAAACCCAGCGAGTTTTTCTTGGATGAAGCTATATTTTTGAGCCTCACTCAAACCATGCAAATATACCTTCAATCCGCGAAAATACTCTATTCTTGAATCCCCTCACTCGTTAGAAATTTTCCTTGATATTTATGAGGGGTTTGAAAAGAAAGTCAGCATGGTTTCTGTAAAACAGAATGATTTTCTTTTCACAGAACACCCTGACTCGCTGGAAGTCAGGGTGTGTCCCGAAAAAATATCAAGGAAGAATTTCTGCTACTGTCTTAGACTTCTACCACTACTGGTAGCACCATTGGTCGGCGTTCTGTCTTTTGGAAGAGGAATTGTCCGATCACCTCACGGATCTGATTACGGAGGTTTTCCCAATCGAGAGAGGTGTCCTTAGAGGTATTATCCTTTACGATCTTCTGAACCTTACGCTTAGTTTCATTGACCAGCTCAAAATTTTCCTTGACATGGATGAAACCACGAGAAGTGATCTGGATATTACCAACAATGTCTTTCTTCTTACCGTCGATGATAACCGTGATGACAAACATACCATCTTCGGCTAAGACCTGACGATCACGAAGTACGACGTGCCCAATATCACCTACACCAAGTCCGTCAATAAACACGTAGCTTGCATCAGCTTTTTCCTTGATTAGATATGGCAATTCTGCCTTCTCAATCTTAGGTACTTCAAGGATGTGACCGTTGTCCATGACAAAAACATTTTTGTCTGGATAGCCCATCCGATAAGCAATCTTGGCTGCTTCTTTGATGAAGTAGTGATTAGCATACACCGGCAATACATACGTGGCCTTAGCCTGACGAATAACTTCCTCAATCTCATGGATAGTACCATGACCACCAACATGAATTTCCATCATGTCACTGTGAATGACATTATCACACTTACGGTACAAGTTATCTTTGAGGCGTTGAATAGTACGCTCGTTACCAGGTATGACTGATGAAGAAAAGACGATGGTGTCATTCTTCTGCAGCTTGATGAAGCGATGATTGTCTGTGACAATACGTGACAAAGCAGCATTACTTTCTCCCTGAGCACCCGTACAGATAACCACTATTTGATTGTCTGGATACTTATGAATATCGTTGACGGGAATGAGAGTCTCTTTCTTAACCTTAAGATAGCCCAATTCTTTGGCCACTTCAATATTCATTTTCATGCTGTAACCTTCAAGAGCAACTCGCTTACCGCGACGCTCAGCATATTCAATAAGGTAAGCAATACGACGCACCTGAGAGGCAAAAGTACCAATAATGATCCGACCGGGAGCCGAAGCAATTAAATCCTGAAGGTTTTTGTGTACCTCCGTTTCTGATGGTGGAAGACCTTTTTTGAGTGCTCCTAGACTTTCAAGCATCAGGAAGGTTGGCTTTGGTAGAGTATCAAGATGATTATAGGTAACGTCGCTATCGCTCGGATTGATCGGCTCATGGCTAATCATCCAGTCACCGAGATGAATAATAGAACCACTTGGGGTAACCAAGGCTACTCCCATGGCATCCATGATAGAATGCTCAACTTCAAAAAAACGAAGTTCGAAGACTCCAAGTTTGATACGGTCTTCAAGAGATTTCACACGAATCATTTTGAGGTTCTTGTGAGCTCCTTTATCAACATCTTCTACCTTGCGCTGTAAAAGAGCGAGCGTAAAGTCACGACCAATGATAGTCGGGTAATTGAGTTGTTTCAAAAGAATTGGAGCTGCTCCAATATGATCGAGGTGACCATGAGTGAAGATAACACCGCGAATATTTTTTTCTTTACCCTTGAGGTAACTCACATTAGGAACAATGTAATCGATACCTGGCATGTCTTCCTCTGGGAATTGAACTCCCATATCGATAATGACAATATCATTACCATACTCAAAGACCGTCATATTACGACCAACCTCTTCTTGTCCGCCAAGAGGAATGATGCGGAGCGTGTCAGCTGGAATAGCTGGTACATTGTCTACTTGTTTTTTCGGCTCTAAGTGAGCACGAACATTTTGAAAACGATTATCTCGTCGTCCCTTGTTGCCGCCCTTCCGTTTCTTAGCACCACCACTTACACCGGCTGGCTTAGGAGAACGCTCCCCTTCTTTGACTGGTGGCTTTGGTTTTGCACCTACTGCTTGAGTAGCCTTTTTGACCGGACGTGGTCGTCCAAAAGGTTTGGACTGCACAGGTATCCGGGTCGACTGCTCGCGAGCAACGACACCTTCAAAAGCACCAACAGTAGATCGTACCGGTGCTGATTGGTTAGTATGGGTGGTTTTTGGGCCACGGAAATTTCTATTCCCACCCTGTGGCCTCTGTGTTTTGTCTTCTGACATAGTTATTTGCGAAGAATATATATTCTTCATTAACGATAAATTCTGTAACTCTAAGATGAAAAGAAATAACTTTTCCTATAGACCAAAGATTACTCCTGAAAAGAGAGTCTCTGGTTTCCATCTACCTCTATGGTAAATGTGTACATTGTGCTCGATAGGAAAGGAGTCGAACCTTTCTGAATCAGTATTAAATATGATTCCCACCATGCTAAGCATAGATATTCTATTGTTCTCCGGTGCCTTAGGGGAGACTCGAACTCCCATGATATTGCTATCGCTAGCACCTGAAGCTAGTGTGTCTACCAATTCCACCACCAAGGCATTTTCCTGATTTTAGACCAGGAGTTTTTTGAACTTTTCTACCATATCTACTGGAGTAGGATCCTGTCCATACGCCAGTGCAAGATAATACGAAGTGAAGTCGCTCAGGGCGATACTCATCAATACTCTATTAAACACGCTTTCACCCAACATGTCAAGTATTTCGACTTCTAGGCCTTGTTCGCGCAATAGTTTGGCAGTTAGCTCAAAACGCTTTTGATTCTTTGGATGATCATTACCGTCCTTGAGCATAATGACAAAAAACTTGGCTTGAGGCAGGGTGAAACCTACCATTTCATTATGATTGAGCTCTGGAAAAGCATTATAAAAAGCTGGCGTTTTGGCATTTTCGTTGAACTTGATCTTCCATATCATGGCTAGACCACGCAAGGCCTCTCTAGTATAAATCACTGGCGTTTTGCCTTCTAGTTTAGTGGCTAAGGCCTTTCCAGCCTCCTCAATACTTGATAACTCCACACTGACTTGCTCAGCATCCGCTAAAATTTCAGCTCGTACATCTGGAATCATTTCCTGATTAATAAGAATTTGGATAAGCGCTCCGATAAAAAAGCCGGTTCCCATACGTGGCTGAAAACCCTCACTCGGAATAGGTAGAAGGATATGCGGTATACCTGCTTCCTTGGCACGACGCTCAAGTTCTCCGCCAGCTGAGAGGGCCACACAAGGAAGATTCTTGGATTTAGCAACTTCAAGACTTTCAAGCGTTTCCTCGGTGTTGCCAGAGTATGAACAGAGGATATGAAGCGTATCAGTTGGAATACCTGCCTCCGGAAGACCGTAACTCCGATTCTGGTACAGTCCTGGCATGACCGTGTTATGACGAGTACTTACGTCGGCAAGAAGAATACGAAGAATATCAATCGGCAGAGCTGATCCGCCCATCCCAGAAACTGCTAATCCCGTGAAAGTACCAGGTACTTGAATATCTTTTGCAAGAGCAAAGCCCTTCTCAAACTGAAATGGGCTCTCCAAAATCATCTGACGAAAATTATGGGTATCAAGTGGGTTTAGCATACTCTATTTTTATTTATTCGCTTTTTTTGAAAACTCGTTTCGTATCAATATACCAACGATTAGCATTGCTCAAACGATAACTCGGGCTATTCACTCTACTAACACCGATACCTTTGACGGTGTTGCTCGCAACATATAGGTAATTAGGGCTATAAAGAAAAATCACTGGATGTTCACTGGCGAGGATTTTCTGAAAGGAATTGTAATCAACACGACGCTGCTCGGGATCCATCTGTTCACGAAGACCTTCTAGAAGTCCATCCGCCTCTTTGTTATCAAAAAGCCCAAGGTTTAGACCCGGATCAGCTTTCTGAGATGAGTGCCAGAATGAATATGGATCGCTCGTTAGTTGTGCCGCCTGTCCAAATACCATAGCTTGATACTCACGATTTCTCACTGAATTCTTCTGAAGATCAGCGGGACTGAACTGGGCAATGTTGACTTTGACGCCCACAGCCGCCCACTGATTCTTCAACAACTCAGCTGTTTGCTCTATTTCAGGCCAAGCTGGTATGGAGAGTTCTATTTCAAGAATCGTATCGTCCTTTGAGCGGATACCATCATCTCCTCGTTTCCAACCAGCTTTATCAAGAATCTCGTTGGCATGAGCTAAGTCAAAACCCGGTGTGGCTATGTCAGAAGCAAAACCATCCATAAAAGGGAGGAAAGCTGACTGAGCGGGCACACCCTCCCCCTTAAGTACTTCTGCTACAATAACGTCTCGATCAGTAGCATAGGAAAGAGCTTCACGTACCTCATCATAAGCGAGAGGTTTACTCTTAGTGGTATTGATAAATACAGAGAACACTCGTGGTATAGCAATACGATAAATCTTGGTGCTCTTAAGCCCACTCACCTGGTCTTTTTCACTTGGAGTGATACTATGAATACCGAGAACCTCTTTCTTGTTGTACGCCGTAAGGAGCGTCTCTTGATCCGGGTAGAAAGAGAAGATAAATTTCGGGATGTATGGAGTACCATCAAAGTAGTCTTTGAAAGCACGGAGCTCCAATGAAAGTATGTTTCCACTTGAATCTTTTTCAAGATCATAGTAACGGTATGGGCCACTTCCGACTGGCGAGAGGTTGTAATCTGAAAGTAAGAATTTGTCTGGCGTGACACCCTCCCAAATGTGTTTCGGTAGAATACCCACTGTCAGATTTTCGAGAAATCCGAAATAAGCCTTCTTGAGTGTAAAAGAAATAGTATAACGATCGATCACCTGAGCTTCAACAGAAAGCCAGTTATTACGCAATGGGCTCTTGTAACCAGGGTCTTGAATAGTTTGTACGGTATAGAGCACATCATCTGCGGTAAGCTCTTCACCATCATGCCATTTGACTCCCTGCCGCAAAGTTACAACATAGCGCTTGCCCTCATCTTCTACCTGATAATCAGAAGCGATGCGTTTCACGAGTTTGCCTTCATCGTCATAGCTCATGAGTCCACTGTAGACAAGCTCCACAATATCTTGATCAGCATCACTGGTCTGAGCAATAATCGGATTGATATAACGAGGCTGAGAGGCAATGCCCTCTCGATATTCACCTCCAGAATCAGCTACGACACGAGTAGAAGCTACATACAAAGCACCCATCCAAAAAAGAAAAGCTCCAAGAACCACAATAACAGCTAGCGTAGCTAGCAGTTTTTCTTTATAAGAAAGCGCTCGATAAATACGAATAAAAGCTGTCGGAGTCGCTAATTTGAGAACAGAAAAAATACGAATACGCGTATATTACTGATTACAGTGCGCTGGTTGAAAGACGGACATTGACCAAAGCCAAACCGAGAAACAGTACAGCTAGGACAATTGTCCCGTAGACCAAAAATTTCTCTATACCTCGCTTAGTATAGTAACCTCCAAAGTCACCGCCGAAGGCACTTCCAAGACCTGAGCCACGATTCTGTAGAAGAATAGATACCGTCAGAAGAATGGCCACAATGGCCTGAAGGACGAGGAGAATTCTCATAAATGAAAGGATATTTTTGGCTTTTTTAAGCCCTCTTATTGTAGCAAATGGAAGGGGCATCGTCAATCGAAAACAGCCCTGAATGACCCTGAATACTTAGACCGTATTATAGCATATTTTAGCTAAAAAATCAATACCCGAAACCTTATATACGCACCTGTTCCAGAGTAATACGATAATCAGCGTTCCCCTTCTTACGCTGGTAAATACTCAACAGTAAGCCAGCTGAAATAAAGAGTGAGAGGAGAGAGCTTCCTCCATAGGAGAGGAGTGGTGCCGGTAGTCCTGTCACTGGAAGAAGTCCCATATTCATACCCGTATTGATGAGCACCTGAACGAAAATCATAATGAAAATACCTACCGCTACCAAATAACCGAAGTTGTCCCTGGCTGTTTCTCCGATCCGCTTGATGCGATACAAAAGTATTCCGTACAGAGAAAGCGTAAGGATAGCTCCCACCAAACCAAGCTCTTCAACTACTACTGCAAAAATGAAGTCTGTTTGTTTCTCTGGCAAGAAATTGAGTTGTGATTGAGAACCATTGCCCAAGCCCTTTCCAGTGATACCGCCCGACCCCACCGCCACAATGGCCTGGAGTACATTGTAACCGCTCCCCTGTGGATCCAGTTCGGGATTAAGGAAGGTTTCGATACGAGCAACCTGGTAGTCATCTAAGGTTGCCCAACCAACACCAAGCAGAACGGTCGCAAGCATTGCAAGAACTAAAAGCTGTTTGAGACGAATACCTGAGGCCAAAATCATTCCTCCCCAAATAGCCATCAAAACCAGACTCGATCCAAGATCCGGCTGACGCAGAACAAAAAAGATCATAATAGCAGTCAATAAGAGACTGACAATTAGACGCGTCCACTCCCCTAGTTCTGATTTTTTCTTACTGATGAAACTGGCCAAAAAAATAATCAGAGCTACTTTGGCAAGCTCTACTGGTTGGATCTGAAAAAAACCAAAAGAGAGCCAACCCGCGGTACCACGGACGGTCACCCCAAAGAATAAAACACTAGCTAAAACAAAAAGAGTAACAAAATAGATGAAAGTGCTGTAGCGTTCGATATGTGTATAATCAAGCGTGGCTACAAAAAAAAGGATCCCTATCCCAAGAACTACCGCAACAGCCTGACGAGTAAAATAATCAGCCCCTCCTGCAGAAGAAATACTGAAAAGCATGATAAGACTCAGCAAAAGCAAGAGTGCGATAACACCCAAAAGAATCCAATCAAGTTTTCGAAAAAAAAGCCACATGGGAGGAAATAAAAAGCTTGCTTACCTTATCTCAACTTAGTAACCCGAAGACGCCCCCTCCTGAAAACGTCCTCCCGGTAAGTACTGTTTCAAAAAATTGTCAGCGTGATAATAATCAGCGTCTACTTCCATCTCGACCTGTTCCACTGCCCCAGGGAAAGCCTCTGGCCAAACCAGACGAAAATCTCGTTCTTCACCGCTTGTTATAGTACGCATCTCGGTACTGTTGATGGCTAGCGGTTTTCCGCTGCCATCACGCAAGATTACCTTGACGGTCAGGCTACGAAAATCAAATGGACTTTCATTGGAAACCAAACCAAAAGCCTCGCCAAACCCCACCCCAGAAGTGATCTGATTATAACGTTTCTGATAGATATTAATATTAGGCTTTTCTTGATAACCACTGAAGCGTTCCCAACTGATATTCTCCACACGCAGAGTGGCTTCAGCGGGAGTTTCTCGGGATTCAATCCCTACCTCTATCAGAGTTTTGTGTTCTTGCGGAAGAATAAAACTTGTTCCACTACGAGTAGCTATGATGGTTCCGCTACTGTTTTTCAGCTCTATCGTATACTGAAAAGAAGAAGCTCCCTCGGTATCATTGGGGTTGTAGACTTTTCCTAAGATATCATAACGTTCACGACCACCGGGCATAATGGCCACTTCTTCGATAGTAAATGGCTGACCAGTGACTTTTTCCTCACAGACATTTAAGCAGGTACCTCCACAGTCTATACCGCCCTCTTTACCATTCTGGACTCCATCAGTACAGGTAGGTGCTTGGTAGAAGAAAAAATAGAAAAGAGCTCCAAGAAAAACCAGAAAAATAAGGCTATACACAGCCCCTATGATCAGCTTTTTTTGTGTGCGTGGTTCCATAAATATAGACTCAGTATAGCACTTTCCCTCAAGAGAGAAAACTCTCTACCTTTGTTTTTTAAAAACAAAAAACAACCCTGTGCGGGATGTTGTCGTGGCGATATTTAAGTCCAAAGTACCTGGCACTGGCCTACTCTTGCCGTGAGGCTACCATCGGCGCTGAAGCGCTTAACTGCCGAGTTCGGTATGGGATCGGGTGTT
>CAZQLN010000010.1:0-21855 GCA_964594215.1 uncultured Bdellovibrionales bacterium
AGGTTGTCAGTTGTTGGTTAATAATACAGCGGGGTAGAGCAGTCTGGTAGCTCGCTTGGCTCATAACCAAGAGGTCGCAGGTTCGAATCCTGCCCCCGCAACAATCTTTTTCAGTAGGTGACAGGTGCTGATACTTTGCCGCCGATATGAAAAAAGAGAAGAGGGCAGGGTAGCTCAGATGGTTAGAGCGCAGCACTCATAACGCTGAGGTCGGCAGTTCGATCCTGCCCCCTGCTACGGAGAGATAAAACACAATACGGACCGGTAGCTCAGCTGGTTAGAGCGCTCGCCTGTCACGCGAGAGGTCACGGGTTCGAGTCCCGTTCGGTCCGCCGTCTGGGACGCCTAGGGCGTCTAGCACCTCCTGAAAGGCCGTTTGTGGCTTTGCAGCGAGGTTTTTCCCATCAATCGAAAGGTTCGAAAAAACTTTTTGACCGAAGCGCGATAAATTCACCTCCGAAAGGAGGTTTTCGCTTTTGTAGAGGGACGATTGCAGTTCGAAGAAATGTTCGAACCTTGTCCCCATCGGACTACCCACGCTGGAGATCGAGGCCAAGCGTTCACGGGACGCGCTCTGTTCGATGACCAACCTCTCCTTGCGATCAAGGTATGTTTGTCGGTCAATGTCTCCATCGAGGTAACGGTCTGTGAGTGTGCTGATCCGTTCCTCGCGCTTGGTGAATCGCAGTTGTTCAGCTTGGCGCAGACGCTCCCGATCGCCGAACCGTTCTTCCATGAGATGCTCAAATTCGGAGCGTAGGGCCGGAAGGGCATCGGCTGGCAAGGTAAGCATCGACAGGTGCGTTGCCAGATAATTTCGCAGGGCATCCTGCCTGACCGAAACTCTGCTGCAACTCCGGGTATGGCATCGGTAGTAGACCCGGCCTTTCTGGCGCTCCCCAGTGAGGTAGGAATGGCAGCAACGGCAACGGATCATCCGCCGAAACGGGAAGGCATGAATAGCCTCCTTGCGCACCATCTTGCCATCAAGAATGGCCCCAACTGTTTCAAAGAGCTTCTGTGAGATCAGGGGTTCATGCGCTCCAGTGTAACGCTCGCCGGTTGGTCGGTGCACCATGATGCCGGTGTAAAAGGCATTATGAAAAATGGTCGAGATGCCGTTTGGTGAGAGCGACCTCCCACCTCTTCCAGTGAGACCCATGATCCGAGCTTCATTGGCTAACGCCCGCAGGCTGTATTCACCCGTGGCATACATTTCAAATAGGCGACGAATCAGCGGCGCTGTCTCAGGATCGAGAATCTTGGGCTTGCCAGCTCCCTTGTCGAGATAGCCGGGTGGTGCCGGCCACGGCCAGAGGCCTTGTTTCAATCGACCTTTGATCCCTTTGAGAATCTCTTGTCGGAGATTCCGTACATAGTCAGCGGCCACCACGGCCTGAATATCAGCAGCCAACCTCCCTCCACGAGAATTGAGATCGAGGCTTTCATGGGCCAGGTGGATTTCCAACCCCTGATCGACCAGTTCCCCAAGGTCGGCCCAGTCACGAAGGTTCCTCGCACTCCGGTCAATCTTGTGAATGACCACACCCGAGGCCTCACCCAGTTTGAGTTGCCCCATCATCTTGCCGAACACAGGGCGACCTTGTTTGGCGGCGGTTTCCTGTTCTTCAAACCAAGCCTTGATGGTAAGGCTGTTTTGACGGGCGTAGTGTTCAATAGCTGCTTTTTGCTCGGCTAGTGATGATCCGATGGTGCCTTGGCGCACGGTGGACACGCGCGTGTAGGCAAAGACGGTTTTCATAGGGCTTGTACAAATTAAGCGATTCAGATTCTACCATTTGCATGCGAACCTGGCGAATCTGGGTCAAGGAGGCCACGGGATTCAAGGTCAGAAAAGGCTTCGTAGAGGAGACGAAAATATGGCCTGAGCTGTTTGGTTAGGTCGGCCTTCTTTTCGTCGCTCTGGTCAGGAAAGAGATGATCGACGACTGGCGAAATGTGCTTTCGTCGCGCTTGGTCCATCTCGGTAACATACCGTTTTCAGGCAAACATTTTGAGACTGAGCACTATGCCAAGGCGGCCAAAGACACCCACTACGCGAGGGTGAATGTGCCGCGCTATCCTGTCAGCATGAACACGAAGATATCCAACAAGGTCAAATCAGAGGAGATTTCCACCGCCGCTTTTCGCACCAAGACCGGCGCCATTGGCGAAATGGTGTTGCAACAGGATGGCAACCGATCCGCCTTTCTCGTCGCCACAGCGGACGGTACGAAAGAATGCACAAAATGGCAGGAGGGGAATGAAGCACCACTTGTGCCGATTGCGGCCCGAAACAACCTGCTCCGTCATCGAGCGGTGTTGCTCCCGGAAGAAGCGATTGCTTTTGGCACAACCGAAGATCTGACCGAGGCAGTTGGCACCTACCTTGATCGCTACGTCGATCTCTCCCCAGCCTTCCGGGTCATCACCATTCACTATGTCCTTTTGACCTGGGTGTACGATGCCTTCAACGAGTTGCCCTACTTGCGCTTTCGCGGGGAGCCGGGAAGTGGCAAGACCCGTGCCCTCATTGTCATCGGCTCCATTTGCAATCGCGCCTTTTTGGCCAGTGGTGCCTCAACCGTTTCACCGATCTTCCATACGCTCGACACCTTCCGTGGCACCTTCATTTTCGACGAAGCTGATTTCCGATTCAGCGATGAAAAGCTCGAATTGGTCAAAATCTTGAACAACGGAAACGTGCGCGGCTTTCCGGTCTTCCGATCCGTCGCCACTCCGCAGAAGCAATTCAATCCGCAGGCCTTCCACGTTTTCGGCCCCAAGATTGTCGCCATGCGCCATGCCTTTGAAGATCGCGCTTTGGAAAGTCGCTTTCTGACTGAGGAGATGGGCCAGTGGAGACCAAGGCCGAGTATCCCGATCAATCTGCCTGACGCACAAGGTGAAGAAGCTCTGATCCTTCGGAATATGCTCCTCACATATCGCTTCCAACGACTGGCCAACATGCAGGTGGACCCAGAGCATCTCGATCCCACCATGTCGGCGCGCATGAGCCAGATTCTCGCTCCGCTTCTCGCGGTAGCGGAAAGCGATGATGTTCGTTCAAGTATTCTCGATTTTGCACGTGCGGCAGAGAAGCGTCAGCGCTCCCTTGGAGGGGAACTGCCCGAGGCACTCCTGCTGTCGGTCATCAAAACCATATGCATGGAAGAAGCTCAAGCCATTCAGCTTGCCCGACTGACCGAGGATTTCGGCAAGTTGGTAGGGGAGGAATATGAGCGTCCGGTCACCCCGCGCTACATCGGCAGCTTGCTTCGCAACCGCCTTCACCTCATGCCCTACAAGACGGGAGGCATCTTCGTTCTGCCCAAAGGCGAAGTGCAGAAGGCATTGGTGCTGGCTGAGCGCATGGGGGCGTCGAGCTAGAAAAACCAACCCAACATAGGCAGCAAAACGAGAAGCGTGACAGCCACAATTTCGATGCGGCTGACAGGCTTCCCATCAAATTCCGGATCAGGCCAACTCCTCATTGCTTCGATCACTGGCTCCGATGTTGTGTGGAAGCAAGGCAATACCTCCCAGTCAACGTCCCTACATCCCTATGTCATGCACGGTTGCCACATTGGCACAAAGCATCGGCTGGGGAGAATGAAAACCACAAGCGACAATAGAAAGACGGCGGTCAATGTAAGCACCGCATAGCAAAACAAACATATGACGCATCATTGTATGCCTCACCGGGTCAAAGCGGCCCGCAAACGGAGCGCGCTGACCCTTGGTCACGTTGCCACCATCATTGGCCACCTGAGTAAGGGCCAGGTTTCGCGGATGGAGAATGGCTGTCGAAAGCCGCACCCCCGGTTCATCGTCGGCACCATCATTCTCTTTGACCGAGGCATCGATGATCTCTTCCAACGCCTCTACCAAGAGGTCGAGGACCATATCGCCCGTGAAGCTCTCCGCATGTGGGAGGGTCTTGAAGGAGCTACTTCCACGCTCGACCAAAGGCGCAGGGAAGTCCTTGGCGACATCCTTTCAGCCATTGCCACCCGCCAGAAACGAAAGGGCGTATGAAGAAGAAACAAGCACCCGCCCTAGTCATGGGCATTGCCCTTACTTCACGCGGCCTTGGCTATGCCATCTTGGAAGGCCCAGAGACTCCATTCGATTGGGGCGTGATGCACCGTGAGAATATGAACTTCGAAGAGCGCACCATCGAACGCATCCACAAAATGGTCCGCGCCTACCATCCCGAAGTGCTAGTGATGGAAAGGTTGACCCAGCGGCATAGTGCTGCCCTCAGGCGAATGAGTGACAAGCTTCTTCACCGGGTGGCGAGCGTTGGGGTGATCGTCATTTACTATGATCGCAACGATGTGCGACAAGCCTTCGCACCCCTTGGTGCGACGACCAAGCCTGACATTGCCAAGGCCGTGGCCATTGTGCTCCCAGCCTTGAAACATCGCTTGCCGCCGATCCGCAAACTGTGGATGTCAGAAGATGCCCGTCAGCTCATTTTTGATGCCGCTGCCTTGGTGTTGACCTACTATGCGGAGCAGGGGCGGTCAGTTTGACGGTGTTCTGATCATTCTCGTATACTTGCAGCAGTAACAGGTGAAATGCCTCCAATATGCCGGAACCAGAAAACACTGAAACCTTTCGCGTACTCTGCCTTGATGGCGGGGGCGCCAAGGGCTTCTACACATTAGGTGTGCTTCGTGAAGTTGAAGCAATGGTCGGAAGGCCACTTTGGGAATGCTTCGATCTCATCTTTGGAACCAGCACAGGAGCAATCATCGCCTCACTTCTAGCTTTGGGCAAATCAGTCGATGAAATCCACACGCTCTACGAGAAGCATGTTCCAATCATTATGGAGCGCAAGTCGGCTCAAGAAAAATCGGCGGCGTTGAAGTCCTTAGCGGACAAGGTATTCGCCGAAGCTCGCTTTGATGATGTGAAGACTGGTCTCGGCGTGGTTGCGGCGAAGTGGGACAGCGAACGTCCGATGATCTTCAAGGGAAACATTGCCCAAGCACATGGCCGAACCGGGAGCTTCGTTCCAGGCTTCGGAGTGAGTATGAGTGAAGCGGTGCAGGCCTCGTGTTCGGCCTTTCCTTTCTTCGAAAAGAAGATTGTGACGACTGCTGCGGGGGACAAAATTGAACTCATCGATGGCGGATATTGTGCGAATAATCCAACGCTCTACGCCATCGCCGATGCTACCAAGGCGTTAAACATTCCTGCCAACAAGCTCCGAGTTATCAGCATTGGTGTAGGCATCTATCCTGAGCCTAAGCGTTCAAAGCTCAGTCTCATGTATTGGGCAAAACGCTATCTATTGAGCGTCCAGCTTCTTCAAAAAACAATGGAAATCAACACGCAGTCTATGGACCAGCTTCGCGCCATACTGTTCAATGACGCACCGACGATTCGAATCAGCGATACCTTTGCGCAGCCGGAAATGGCAACCGACCTTTTCGAACATGACCTTGCAAAGTTGAATTTGCTTCGCCAGCGTGGGGCAGAATCTTTTGCGGCACGCGAGGCGGAGCTTCGACAATTTCTTTCGTAAAGTTAAAATTATGCCCATTCCTGAAAGTCAGCTGGATATTTGGTCTCACCAAGGCTCTGTTTCGCAATCGAGCAGCACCTACAAATCGGTGAAGGGGGTGTTGGAGGCTTCTGACACACCTTATGCTGATCGTAGCTATACCAGCTTCCTTCAAGGCTCCTATGGCAATGACACGAACGTCTGGGCTGATAGTGACGTAGATATCGTTATGCGCATTGACTCGGTGTTCTACCGAGACATTGAAGGCCTGCCGGACGAAGAGAAATCCCTCTACAAGGCAGCATTTTCTGATGCCACGTATACATACTCGGATTTCAAACGTGACGTGATTGCTGTGCTCACGAAAGCGTATGGCAATGCCGTTGTGCCAGGAAACAAGGCCATTTTCGTCGCAGGAAACGGCACCCGTCGGGATGTTGATGTGTTGGTGGCTGCCCAGTTCAGAAAGTATCGCCGGTTTCGTAGCCATACCGACCAAAACTATGTTGAAGGCATCTGTTTCTGGGACGGGGAAGGGAAGCAGATCATCAACTACCCAAAGCAGCACTCCGCCAACTGTACGACGAAGCATCAAGGCACAAATCAATGGTTCAAACCTACGGTTCGCATCCTCAAGAACATGCGTAACGCTATGGTTGCAGACGGGTATCTCGGCGATAGCGTCGCCCCATCGTATTACCTTGAAGGTATGCTCTATAATGTGCCCGCGAGCAGCTTTGGTTCCAGTTGGCAGGACACCGTGATCGCTTCGATCAATTGGTTGAACAAGGCGGACCGAACGAAGCTCTTGTGTGCAAATGAACAATACAAGCTCTTGCACCCGACCTCGAAGGTGACATGGCGCGAAGAGCAATTCGACGCCTATCTCAAGGCTGTCGTCAAATATTGGAACGAATGGTATGAGTAGGAAGGCACGTCATTTGATGTGATTGGATTCTCTCAAGTCGGTTGGAGTTCGTCGGAATTTTGACTCGTTTCGACTCGGACTGCGCGCGCGAATCTCCTGATTTTGGTATGGGGTAGCCATGAAAGACCATCCCAAATCAGTCGGCATCTGGATCAGGGTGTCCACCGAAGATCAGGTGCGAGGGGAAAGCCCGGAAACTCATCTTAGGCGGGCCACCGCCTACGCCGAGGCCAAGGGTTGGCATGTTGTCGAAACCTACCGCCTTGAGGCGGTGAGTGGCAAAGCCGTGATCGGCCACCCAGAAGCCAAGCGGATGCTTGCTGATATTGAACGTGGGCACATCACCGGATTGGTCTTTTCCAAGCTGGCAAGACTGGCCCGGAACACCCGTGAACTCTTGGAGATGGCAGAGATATTCCGAGGTGCAGGAGCTGACCTCATCTCTCTCCAAGAAGCCATTGATACCAGCAGTCCGGCAGGTCGTCTCTTCTTCACCATGATCGCGGCGATGGCCCAATGGGAACGCGAAGAGATTGCCGAACGGGTCGCTGCCTCGGTTCCCATTCGGGCCAAGATGGGAAAACCAATTGGAGGCGCAGCTCCCTTTGGCTACCGCTGGCTCAACAAGGAACTGGTGCCCGATCCCGACGAAGCTCCGGTTAGAGTGTTACTCCATGAACTCTTCCGGGAGCACAAACGAAAGAAGACCGTTGCCCGTCTTCTGAATGAGCGTGGTCACCGCACCCGGAACGGATCGGAGTTTTCCGATACCACCGTTTCCCGCCTCATTCTTGATCCTACGGCCAAGGGCTTACATCGCGCCAACTACACCAAGACCAGTGACCGCTCCAAAAACTGGTCGCTCAAACCAGAGAGCGAATGGGTCTACACGCCCGTGCCCGCCATCATGGACGTAGCGTTGTGGGATGAATGCGCGGCCATCCTCTCGGAGCAAAGAAGCTCACGCAAAACACCGACCAAGAAGGTGGCGCATCTCTTTGCAGGCCTGACATTCTGCCACTGTGGCACCAAGATGTATGTCCCGTCGAACAGCCCGAAATACATCTGCCAGAGTTGCAAGAACAAGATTCCGGTCGATGACCTCGAAGCCATTTTCCATGAGGAGCTCTCCGGCTTCATCTTTTCAGACAAGGAAATCGCGGGCTACTTACAAAGCCAGGAAGGAGAGCTTGGGAAGCGTCGCTCCCTCATCCGGGCGCTTCAAGCTGACCAAGAGAAAGCATTGACTGAGAGCGACAAGCTCTACGCTCTCTATCAAGCAGGTGGACTGGACATCGCTGGTTTCACTCGCCTCAATGAACCACTGCAAATCAGACTGCGCCAGCTCGATGATGAATTGCCACGGGCCGAAGCGGAACTGACTGCCCTCAAGATCGGCCTTCTCTCACGCGAGGAAATCATCCGCGAAGCCCAGGACCTGCACAGTCGTTGGCCGTCTCTTTCAGCCGAGGAGAAACGTCAAATTGTTGAGGCCATTGTCGAACGCATCACGATCTTCGATGGCGAGGTTGAGATCGACCTGTATTTCAATCCCAGTGGTGGCAATCTGCCTGATCCAGAAGGAAGCCCGCCCACAGGCTCCACTCCACCTTCCTCTTTAATTGGTGACGGTTTGGCAACACGAGCACATGGCCGTGTTGCCTTTTTGCCATTCGTGAGAGTCAGGCTCAAAGGCGCAAAAACCCGCGAGTTTTCAGACAATCCTCAGTCCCTTGGTGAACATCTGAAACGTAGACGTGTGCAGCTTGGTCTTCTCCAGCGCGTTGCCGCCGAACAGCTTGGCGCTTGCCACAGTGCCTATCTTCAATGGGAGACTGACCAGAATCTGCCCTTCGTCCGCTACTATCCAGCCATCATTGCCTTCCTTGGCTATGAGCCGTGGGGCGAACCAAATTCCCGACAAGAGCACCTACTCCAGTTCCGCAGACGGCAAGGCTGGTCAATCCGACAAGCGGCTTGTGCGGCCAATGTTGATGCTGGGACATGGGGCCGGTGGGAGCAGGCAGACCGGGCAGCATGGCCAGAAACCTATCCAAATCAGAGCTGGGCAAGGATCGCCGCGTTGCTCTCGGATAATCGAACAGCTTGAAGACTGACCCGCGCAATGCTGGACGCTCTGTGCTGCCCTTGGTATCCTATACGAACAGAGAGTGCTAAGCCTTGGATATTCACTATGGATGCAGACAAATATTCTCGATCCGTCAGCATGATTTGCTCCACCTGTGGGAGCAAAGATTTTGAGTTTGACGCTGAGGTTCAAGACGGTCCTATCCGTTGCACCGCCTGTGATCGAATATTCACCCGTGAGGAATTGATCCGGGAGAATGGCGCACTGATTGACGAACATGTGGACGAAGTGAAGAGCGAAATCGTCAGTGACCTCAAGGCATCGCTTCGCAAGGCGTTTGGCGGTTCCAAATATATCAAATTCAAATGATCGACAGCGAAACCCTCGGGAGCATCGCGAGCAATGTGGTGGCGGGCGGTGCCCTCCTTGTTTCCATCTGGTCACTTCACAAGACCAACAAGTTCAATGCACGTCAGAACGAACTGGCGGACACTACGGAGCGTTTGAACCGTCTTCTCATTGACCGTGAAGCCGCCGAAGGACTGGCCAGCAAAAAGGCTGATCTTTCAGCCAATCTCTATCAGGCCAGCAAAAACAACTACCGTTTGAAGGTGTTCAACCGAGGCAAGGGAACGGCCCGGAATATCCGCTTCACGGACCTCACCACTGGTGATGACACCATTCTGATGCGAAGTGACATTGACCGCAAATTTCCGATGCCAATCCTTGAACAACACCAATCAGTGGAGTTGATCGCGGCTATGCACATGGCATCACCACCACGCACTCATATCAAGCTGATTTGGGATGACGACACGGGCCAAGACCACGAAAAAGAACTGACCCCTTCGCTGTAACAATCGGTCGATCGCGTGGCTTGGATGTCAAACCTTCCAAAGAGGTAACTCTAGGAGGGAGGTGCAAGACACTCGGTGGAAGTCGGCAGATTAGCTGGCAGTGGATCAGTGAAGATGATGTCTGTGTGGGGGATCAGAACTCCATCCCGCTTCATGCAGCAAACCTCATAGGTCCGCTCTGACCGACAGGGGCATGGGTTACTTGATGTTAAGCCGTCGAACTGACTGTGTGGAAGCAGTTTCGTTGAGTCTTGCCGAAACCAAACAGCAAATGGACCTGTCACTCGGTCAGCAACCCAGTTGACCATCCGGTAGTCCATCGGGTCAGGCTCGCCGGGCGCGCTGGCCATGGCGACCGAATATTTTTGGACAGGATCCAATACGAAGGCAATCCCGCCCATCGCCATGTCCTTGACCCGGCGATGGCACAACTCACCCCGATACACTTTCCCAGGCTCGTGCTCACACGTGGACCATGGCCCAATCACTTCATCGCAAATTGAGCATTCTTCCCCCTTGATGATGAATTCCGGGCTGAGAAAGACCTTGTAGGGGAAGAGGGATTGCCAGCGCTCCACCATGACGGAGAGTTCGCCCACCCGGTATTCCTCCAACGACAAGAACGGATTCTTCGACAACCACAGGAGTGCAATCTCAACACGTTCCAGTTGATCCCATCCCTGCTTTTGCTGGCCAGCCTTGATGTTGTTGAAGGCTGAAATCATTTCTGACCGAGCTTCTGCAACGGACTTGAGGAACCAAGTCTGATTGCTGGCCTGCTCTCGCCCTTCCGATTGTGCAACGCTTAGAAGCTCGGCAAGGTCGCTCTGCAATTCGGCCCAGACCGCAATATCTCCATTGTATAGCTGGCTTTGCAGACGAGCCGACAACGCGGCAACATCGGGGTCAGTGGCAGTCATTGCTTCCCCTTAGGAGCGACATGTTTTCCATGTTCATGTCCCTTGCCAACCGGCTTACCCTTGGAGCCGTCAATTGCCGGAAGGTAGCGCTCGACTTCCGATGTGATTGTTTCGACGGCCCGTCCGGGAGGGCCCTTGTAGTCAACAGAGATTGACTTCCCATGGTCGCCTTCGACGATGATCTTCAGTTCCACCCGGTCATTCGGCTTGGCCTCGTGCACCAATTCATGCATTTCCGTACTGAGAAACCCAGCCAGCGTTGGAAAAGCCAGAGCTGTTAGAACAAGAGTCGGGAAACGCCATGACTTGGCGTGTAGAGCCAGCTCCACATACGTCTCAGGCGTGGCGGCCAGTGCAACTTCTCCCAATCCTGCCTGCTTCAGTTTGCGGACAAAATCACTGGTCCCTTGCGGAAATGAGATCGGGAGATTTTCCTTCACCCCCTCCCAAGGAACAACCACGATGTCCGCCGAGCGGACGCCCGCTTCGGCTGCACCGATCCAGTCGCGTGACGCCCAATACCCGCGTCCCTGTTCGCTCTCTCGGACATCAACCTGAAAAAGGTTCCGCTCCAGCATATCGCTTCCTTCCAACGATTCATTCTCTTCGCACTGTTTGGGTTCTTAGCATCGCCTCATCAGTCATCTAGCCTGATCGAGCGAGTGATGATTTTCCCAATGGTATCGCGGCGAGTAGCCATGTCGCTCGGTGATTGGTTCTGGCGCTTCACTCTGACCTTATAGCCGCGAACGATCCGTTCATCGGAATGATCTGGCCCACCTAGCGAATCGAGAAACAGCGCCAGCTCTTCGGGGGAGCATACTCTGACCTCTTGAAGGGCGACTTCCTTGACGAGGGCACTCCGCAGTCGCTCTCGCTTGCCCTCATCTTCGGATATGAGGAGCACATGCTGGAAGCCGCGATCTACGCACTTCTTAGCGTTGCCGAGTTCATGGGTCACTTCTGTTGAAACTGAAATCTCGCAAGCGATCGTCATCTCGTTACGCTTCAGTGCGACATCGACACGTCCACCGGGGACGGCTTCCTCCAGAACAGCGAGGAAGCCTCGTTCTTGACCGAGCCGCGCTACCAGATGTTTGAGATAGCGATGCTTGGTGTTTGATTGATCAGTATGGCGGCCTTTGGGATGGGCGGTCGGGAGATAATCGGCTGCTAGTGGACCTTCCACAGCATCCATTTCAGCATTGTCTATGGTGGCTTCGCCCACCTCCGCTTGTTCGTGGGTGGCATCCACCGGAATGTCAGTTGGTTTTCCAAACTGTTGTCGTGAATGCTCCCGGACGGCGTCCATTCTGATTCGTACTGTCTCTGTATCGACAAAAACGGGCGGAAGCGTTTCGAGATTGCAATCTCGCTCGGCACTTCCGAGTCTCAGAATGGCTTGGCCACGATCCAAGGCTAAGAGATCACGTGCTTCAAAGAAGGAAAAGCCTGATGCCAGCTTGGCTGCATCGCCTTCACTGACTCTGAATGCCATGCGGGCGTAGGTGTTGCCGAGAACGGCAGACTCTACGCCACTTCCTTGGATTTGGTTGAGTGTCTGATGAGCCAGAATGAGGCCAACACCAAATTTGCGTCCCTCTGAGAGAAGGGCTGACATTGATGGTGTGACGAAGTGCTGAAATTCGTCGATGTAGATGAAGGCTGGCTTGCGGTCACTCTTAGCAAGGCGTTGCCGTCCCAAGGCTGCGAGATGCAGTTGGCTAACGAGCACGCTCCCCAAAAGGCTGGCATTCTCTTGCCCTAGGAGTCCTTGCGAAAGTTTGGCCAAGAGGATGTGTTTGCCATCAAGCACCTGATCAAAGTGGAACCCAGACTCGGCCTGTCCGACAATCCGCCGAATGATGGCGGGACGAAGAAAGCTGTCGAGGCGGGTCAGGATGGGACCGATGGAACGGGTGCCGACAAGGGCGAAGCTCTTTTCCCAAAAGAAGCGGATTTCCTCATCAGAAACTTCGGCAAGGTAGCTTTTGCGAACCTCGGGATCGAGAAGGAAGCGGCGAAGATCGAGCAGTGTCCCGCCACGCTTGCTTTCCACGATAGCCAGGACGGCGTTGGAAAGAACACTTCCCATGCTGTCGCCCCATGACGTGGCCAGACGCTCAAACATGCCTACCACATCGGAGGCTAGATGATGGCGCTCCCACTCATTCTGGGCGGATAGCACATTGAGGCCAATGGGGTGGGTTTCGTCTGAGGGATCGAAGAGGATAATGTCTTGAGAACGTGATTCAGGAATCCGGGCCACCAGATCATCAACCAGATCGCCGTGGGGATCGAGCACCACCACACCGTTTCCAGCCTCAATATCTTGCAGGGCTGCATTCTGAAGCAGGGTAGATTTTCCGCTCCCGGTGCCACCAACAATGTGCATGTGCGACAAGCGGTCAACGGTAGCGAAGCGCACGGGGGTCTGTTCACCGCGATGCACGTTGTTGCCCAGAAGAAGAGTATCAGCCTCTTTGCACAGAGGGGCCGCTTTGCTTCGAGTGGCCACGCGACTGAGAGCAAGCTGTCTCACCGATGCGTCAGGCATATGGACCAACGACGCCAGTTCATCGGTCGATAGGATCATGCCGGCGCGATGTGTTTCCCGCAGCATGAGCGCATACATATGGGCTTCATCAGCGTAATGCTCATTCGTGAGTGGGATCAGGTTGTTGCCGGGATGTCTTTCAAACTGAGTGACGAAGGCTTCAACGCTTTTGGCCAGCACGCGTGCTCGTTCATGGCTTTTCGCCTGTGCGCCGACTCGGATGACTGCGGCCCAAAGCGGACTCCCAGTCTTTTCCGCTGACAGTTTGAGGTAGTCCGGGGCATCGACGAAAATGCCCTTGCCGTCTGGTCCTGCTAGGGCATCCCCAACAGCTTCCCGCCACGGATTTCTGACCTTCTCAAAGAGCACCTGAAAACAGAGCGTTTCGTTCTCACTTACATTCCCCATAGCCGAAATGAGGGGAATGAAAGGATCAATGGCGAAGCTCTGGGCCGAAGCCAGGGGAAGGAAAAACTCACTCTCTAGCCCGAAATCGACGATGAGGCTGGGGTCGGAGTCATTCCACGCTCGAAGTAAGCGGTCTGGTGCATCAATGACCGCAATGTCAGGAAAGTAGCCTTCTAAACTCCCGCGCACATGCGGAACATCGCTTACGCGGCAGTTGAGCTGAATATGCACATCACCGGCATGGCCAAGCATCTCAAAGGCAATTGGTTCGTTCGATGCCCGTAGTGCCCGGAGGAACAACCTGCTCGTTTCCGGCCGGGAAATGAATGCTGCTGGGACGCGAATATCGAGTGCCGTTGTCTCTTCACTGTCCGGCGCTTCAACCAATGGGAAAGTGAAGGGTTTGGTTGGCTCCGTTTGAGCAAGGGCTTGGCCACCGGTATCAAGCCCAAGCACCCGATTGGCCCACTTACCAAGCAGAGTTGGTCGCATACTGTCGTCTCGGGCTTGGACGGGCTGCCAAACCAAGGTTGGCGGTTCAAACCATGCAAATGCTGGTTCGAGCATGACGAAGTGATTGGTGCCATACCAGCCCCGACCCCGGCGCTCCCACGTGTAGAAGGCATCCGTCAGTTCGTCGGAGTAACCGAGCGCCATCTACCCGTCTCTCATATTTTCATCTGCGAGAAGAGGTCACGCATCTCCGGTTTGCGTTCCTCAGGTGACAGTGCCTTGATTCCTTTGCTCTGGGTCCACCCGTCCAATGTTTCCATAATGGCCCCGTGAATGAGTGTTTGGAATATGCCCGCCGTGTCGAGCTTGAAGTAGGTGACAGGTCGGAGGAAACGGGTCACCAACGGCCCAAAGAATGGCCATTTGGCGATCCACGCCCACAGGCCGGAATCCACTTCGCCGAGCCAGTAGGAAATGAAGAAATTGTGACCATACGGGGCAGCACACACATGGAAGACATGTTCGCCTCGTCTGACTTGTAGGTATTCCCGCTTGTTGGAGAAAATGCCACCTTCTAAAAGGATCACTCGCTCCACCTTGATTTCGCGCAGGTGTTCTCCGGCAATCCGCCCTTCAACCTCTTGGTAGAACTCATCCGACGACTGATTCAGTCCCGGCAGCATCTGACTCCAATGAGACAAGATGGATGTTGGTTTCGCCTTTCCCATTATTCTACCCCTCTATTGCCCAAGGAGAAATGACCAGATTCCTATGACTAATGCAATTGCCGAGGTGGGAGAGTGGTGGCGCTAAAAGGCCGAGATGGTACACCATCAATGAGCATCTTGATCGAAAAGTCGTGATTGCGCCGATTTACCAAGTCCTCCCATGTGAATGACGGATGGAATTCTTTGGCGAAGAGAGCGGCGTCTTCCACGCCCAAGCGGAAGGCAATGATGGTAGCAACGTTCCCCAGGACAGCAGAGCGCACCTTTGTGTCAAGTTGAGCACCATGCTGGTGACAGAGGGTCAAACCAATCGCGTATTTCCGCAGCTCCGAAATCATCCCAACGAAGCTTTCGGTGATGACGTTCTGAAATTCATCGCAATGAATGAAAAATGGGGGACGCTCATTGATCGGCAGATCGGCCCGGCTCATCGCTGCCAACCCCAAGGTGGAAACAATCATTGAGCCAAGGATGCTTGCCGTGTCCTCGCCAAGCCTGCCCTTCGACAGGTTGATAATCAATATCCTTCCCTCATCCATGATGCGGCGGAATCGCAACGGCGTCTCGTGAGTGAAGAGTCGATAGAGGCGCGGATCGGAGAGAAGCTGGCCAAGTTTTGATTGGATCGGAGCGATGGCTTCGTTCCGGTAACGAGGGTTGTAGCCCGGAAACTCGGAGAGCCAGAATTGGCGAACCGTCTCATTCTTGACCCGCAGGAGAACCGAAGCCCGAAAGGGAGCCTCAGTCAGCATCCGCTGAATGTCAGGCAGATGGGCACTACCGGCTTCAATCAAAGCAAACAGAGTGGAACGGAGAATATGTTCCATCCGGTTACCCCACGCCTGTGCTCCCCAGTGCTTCTTGAAGGCTTCCAACAATCCTGAAACTGCAAGGGGAATGAGGGCGTCGGATACTTTGGCTAGCGGATTGAGGCCAAAGGATTGGTCGTCACCGACAGGATCAAAGAGAATGAGGTCAGAATTGCGATCAGGCGGCACTAGCAATGTCAGTCGGCTTGCCAGGTCGCCATGAGGATCAATCACGGCCAAACCAAAGCCGCTCTGCATGTCGCCAATTATGAGGTGCTCAAGCAGGGTGGTCTTGCCCGTTCCGGTTTGACCAATGATGTAGGTATGGAGCAGTCTATCAGACTGCCGGATGCCAAAGGTGCGGATGGGGGAACGGGGGGAGTTGGTTTGGGCGATTGCTAGTTTGCGAGTGCTCATTCATCCATTATCGAAAATTGTAGTGAAATTGCTTGACCGCATTTTTGGACGAAGAGGGGATTGCCATGGCGATCAGCGTAAAATCCGCAAAGAAATTGCGTGAGGCCCGCTTGGGTCGCGCGACCGACGCATCGGAAAATGATCATGTGGAAAGAAACCACTTGATCTGGCAGGCGCTCATTCCATTCGTCAGCTCGGCACTCGGTGCGTCGGCTGTTGCAGCAGCAGCGTATTTTTCATGGATTTCTCAAGAGAAGGACAGAGATATTCAATATCTCGAGTACGCTAACAAGCTTCTCGCGCTGCCTGTCAAAGAGAATGGCAACATTAGGCTTTTCGCAGTCAATATAATTGAAAACAAAAAACCGGATGGTGTAAAGTTTACCCCGGAGATGAGGCAAGAATTTTTGAATTTCCAGATGCCCCTCCCACTTGTTGTCGGCTCTGGGGGGCGCGATGGTTCTGCATCAAGATTATATTCACGTGAAACAGCTGAGGGGAGAACGGCCACGACAAGCGCGCCTTTAGCAAGCAAGTCCAGTGCAAACGATCCTCAAATTGTTAAATATGGCATCGTGACAATGCCAGACGATGTCGTCGATATGTATGTCTTCTACCAAGAGCGAGGCGGCTCCAAGTGCGAGCGACCTGCCAATGCCGATCCTCTCGACCCACGAACATTTCCATCGCGCCTCAGCGAATTCATCGCTGAGGCGAAGCGAAAAAAGTATGATTTGATAATAACCGCTAGATCAGCATCTAGAGGTTGGCTGGCAGTGAATGACATTCGCATCGAAAATATTAGTATTCTTTTGGATCAACCATATTACTGCAACGGAACTAGAAATTTGGGTGGAAGGTTGGATATTTGACAATACTTCTATAAGATGCTATAATTTGATGAAATTCTGATGCAGCCGAAAGATTAACTATTTTTCGGCTGTGGCCGAATGGTTCATAGCAAATCCTCACCATTTTGGAGGTAACTATGGATCGAGATAAAATTCTTATCCGAACTCTTGTCGGACTTCTGGTCGCAGAGACAATATTACTGTTTTGCTTTCTATACATATCTGGACGATGTCTGTCTCAGCTATGAATACGATACCCAAAACATCGCCCCCTCAGTCCATGCTATGGACTGAGGGGGTAGTCGATTTTGATCAGACTATGTTTATCTTCAAAATTTAACTATTTATCCAAACCTGCGGAGTGGCGGCGTACCATTGAGTTCATGCAGCCAGCCTACTGCCTCATTAGCCATCCGAGCAGCGTTGAAAATAGCCCGAGGCTCATCTCGAAGTACCTTGAGCCATGAGGCGACGTAGGCGGCATGATCGGGCCTTGGCACATTCGACACACCAAGGTCAGCACAGAGGAAAGCTGATCCCAGCTCAGCAACTAGTTCCTCGTCCGCCACTACCGCGAGCTTGTGCCGGTCGGTGAAATTGCGGTTCAGCCGCTTCTCAGCCCCACTCCAATGAACCAGTTCGTGGAGGAGTATGGCGGACTCAGCTTGTTTGGCTGTGAGCTTGTCTCCCTTGAAGCGGAAGCGATCCGGCATCTGAATGACATCCTTGCGAATGTCATAGTAGGCCCGGTCACCGCCATAGGTGACGATAGCTCCAGTTGCTTCGACGAATCTGGTCGTGGCCTCGTGTGGTGCGTCGGGTTCCGTGGTCGCGTCGATGGCTGGTGGCATCCAGCCTACAACCTGCGAGGCATTGAAGACCTTGGAAGCCCTCGCCACCATGCGTTCACCCCGTTCGCCATCTTCCTCTTCCACCTCATACCGTTTGTAGAAGACGATGGTGGTGCCCTTCTCGCCTTTCCCGACCTGTGCTCCCAAGGACTGCCACTGCCGATAGGATGCCCAGTAGCCCGAAGGGTAGTTGGATCGAAAACTCTCTGCCCAAAGCAGCAGTACATTGATGCCGTGGTAATCCATCCGGGTGGAAGCATTCTCGGGCTTCCCCATAGCCGCCCCATCAGTGTGCCAGGGCATGATGAATTCATCGGCCCCAGCTTCAATGGCCGCGATGATAGAACGGGTCACTTCTTCATAGACATTGAAACGAGCAACCGGATCGTTTGGCATGTTGTCCTCCTGAGCATGAGGAGCACCGCACCATTGCGATGATCCAGCATGAGCAGGAGGGTTTCGGGAGGGGCAGAGACGTTGCTCTACCCCGTGGTCATTCTGGCATGGCAGGGGTGAGTGGCCGAGACACTGGAAACGGCCAATGTGGCAACTTCAATAGTTACCAGATGTCCAGATTGTCCGGGAGAACAGCCAGCACCCGAGCAAATAGGTCTTCCGGCTTTGCTCCAATCGCGCGGGCCAGCGCGACAAATTCCAGCAGATCGACCCTGCGCACCCCGGTTTCGATAATGGAGATGAAGGTCTGCTTCTTCCCAATCCTTGCAGCCAAGTCAGATTGGGTCAGCCCCGCATCCTTCCGCGCAGCAATAAGAACGCTGAGAAACAGCCGGTAACTGTCAGAAAATTGGGATTTGGGCATTGAGGCGTCTCAAGCAGGAGAGACGCTTGCGATATATGTTGATTTTAGATACCCGATCTTTCAATACTCGATCTTTCGATATGGAGGGCAGGTATGAAGAAGGTCAAATTGGTCGCGTTGGCTGTGGTTGTTACCCTTGGAGGCTGCACCACAGTGGGGAATATGTTCTCGGGCAAAGGCTACGGCGAAGTCGTGGACCTGCACGATGGCACACTGGAAATCACTGCCGCAGGAAACTTCTCGGGAAGCCGTGAGGACACCTACCAGAAGTGGGATCGTACCGCGAGCCATGCCTGTGGCGACAAGCCGTACACCACCATCAAGCGGGAATGGCAGTCTGCCGAATATCCCGGAATCCTGAGCGGCGTCATTCGCTGCAAATAGCGGAACAGCCCCAAACATCTCATTGCTAACGGAGTCTGACATGAAGCCGCTTGCTGCGATCCTGTGCCCGCCCCTCTATTTCCTACTGCAAGGCCGTCCGGTGGCAGCGGGTATCCATCTCATCTTCTGGATCATCTCCATAATCACCGCCGTTATATTCATCGGTGTCATCATCTGGTTCATCCAAGCCAGCATGGCCTGTTGGGATTTGCGCAAGCAGCTCATGGAAGAGCAAGCTACCATCATGGCGAAGAAGATGGCCGAGGCGATGGGTAAGTCGGATAGCCCAGTATGAGCCTGCGCCACCACCACTGGCTCTTCCTGGCTCCCATTCTTCTTGCTGGCTGTGGCGGTGATCCCAATCAGCTTGATCGTGACGAAGCCAAGACCCTCGTCCAAGCGAAGATAAATGAACGATTGCCCGATGAAGGTTGCTACGCATTGCGTTCGTTCGGTTGGCAAGCGGGTGTGGTGCAGGGCTATTGGACCGAAAGCTGGGTGACAGCCGTTGGTCAACCCTTCATCGCGGACGTGAACAAACAGCGTGTTTGCCTAAAAGAGCGAACAGCACAGACCTTGGAGATTACCGGCATCACGGATCGGGATGGCACGAACCAGAAGACTATCCGGTTCCGACTTTCCAACGATCCCGTTCCTGATCCGATGCGGCGCTTCATCGTATCTGGGTATGAGGGAATCACCTTTGCCCGCCGGTATGATGATGGCTGGCGTATCGAAGAAGGGGTTCACTATCAGCCCGTTGATACACCGCTCACTTTGACAAACGCACAAACGCAAGCCGCCGACGCTGATTTGGCCAAGGAAACAGCCCGCCGTGAGGAAGCGGAACGCTTTGACGCTAATCGACAAGCACAACTCAACGCCCTGATCGAAGAGTCGCGTAAGCCGAAACAGCCGATGCAGACTTTTCACTGTGACACCATGATTGGTGATCGCCGGAACACCATCGACCTTTCCGTGAACGATGTCCAAGCCATCAAAGTAGGGAAGACCTTTGACACCATCGGCAAGGGCGGTGTCACTGGCACATCGTCCTTTCCATACGGTCATGTCCCCAGTCTCAAGATTGAAGGCGGGTGGTTGATGTTCGAACAGCCGAATGCTGGCGGCGGAACACACTTCATGTATTTCTACCCGAGCCAGTGTCCGAACTTCACGCAGGTGGAATCGACCATTCGCAAATTCCACGAGAACTGGTGGAAGAGCTACGATCAGGTGGGTGTCCAGCAGTAGGCTTGGCCTGTTCGTTATCCACACAATCATGCCCAAAAAATCTGACGGCATATTCTTGATATGTTCCGCTCACCTCCCTATCTTTCCGCTAGCTCCAACAGGGAGGATCAGATGGGAACGAATACCGGCAAGGGCTTTCGCCACGGAGCAGTCCGTGGGCGCACCCAGTTTCAACGGCCTGATGGCCATTTCCAAAAGCGCGACGAAGGCACTGGCCATTTCATGAGCGTCAAAAACGATGGCAAGCCCTTCAAGGGCGTGGCCAAGGAGCCGGATGGCCGAGACACGCCGAACAGCTAGCAATCATTTCTGAATTCGACCGGTTTTGCGACCGAAGCGATGATCTTGCTATACTGGGGCTACATATGTTTGGGCGAACACACGAACGGGACTATCTCTTTGTTGAAGGCGACGGCTTTGCTTCGATGCAGGCCCAACTTAAGGCTGCGACCAGCGAAATAGGGAAGCTCGACGAACAGCGTATCCTGAACACCGATCCTGACGCTCTTGCGGCATATTTCGTGCAGAAGTTCGCAGTTGAGGTGCCAACGCTTGATGTGGAAAATCTGACAGCGGAACATCACGAAAGGACGGTTCGGGTCTTCGATCAATTTGATCGAGGGCGGCAGTATGATGTGCCAGGGGAAGCCTATGACATCGAGCTTCCGTTCGACGGCGAAGCTGACGTCTTCAAAATTCGCCCCAATACCTACCATATGAACCCGCCCGTCGCCACGGTGCGTGGCTCATCGCTTCACTTCACAATAAGTGGCCGTTCCCTTCAAGCGGAAGCGGTCAAACGTCAGATTGATGAGACAGTTGCCTCGATTGAGGAGTATCTGGGTTGGCATCGTGAGATGTGGCGGTCATTCCACACGGAATTACTGAACGGTATCCGCAAGGCCATTGATGATCGCAGAAACCGCCTCCTGACTCAGAAGGGATCGGCGTCACAGCTTGCAGGGCTCGGTATCAAGCTCAAGGAAAAGCCGGGAGACGCCCGAACCTTTGTGCCACCTGCGATCAAGCAGGTAGTGAAGCCGCAACTTCCTCCCATGCGAGCTGCCCAAGCACCAGAACCGACCCTTGATGAACATCAGTATGCCACGATCCTCGGGCTGATCCGGGATGCGGGGCGGAGCATCGAGCAAAGTTCGTCACGGACACGTGAACTGGATGAAGAAGCACTTCGTGACATTTTCCTCGTGCCGCTCAATGCCCATTTCGGCTCGGCTACCGGGGAAGCGTTCAACTTCAACGGCAAGACCGATGTTATCATCAAGCACGAAGGGAAGAATCTCTTCGTGGCCGAGTTCAAGTTTTGGGCTGGCGAAAAACTCTTCGCCGAAACCATCGACCAACTTCTGAGCTACCTGACGTGGCGAGATACCAAGACGGCCATTGTCATTTTCAATCGCAATGTTGGATTTTCATCCGTGCTCACCAAGGTGGTCGAAGCCGCCAAGGCTCATCCGAACTATCTCACTGGTCCCAAGCGATTGGACGAAACCAGCAACGAATTCACCTTTGCCTTGCCGCAGGATAGCGAGCGTCACGTCAAAGTTTCAATCGTCTGCTTCGATCTTGGCCCCAAGACATAGGGATGTAGGGACGTTGATCCGGGTAGCTATCCCTCACATTCTCGTTGCCATCCGTCGAACAGCTTGCGCGCCAAGCTCTTGATTTTGGACTGTGATAGTTGCCGTGTTGGCAGTCGAGTTCGAACAAAGTCACAAGTCGGTCCGCCATTAACAGGTAGCACGAGATGCATCCTGGTGTATCTTTTTTAAAAGAGCAGATTTATCTGTTCTTTTTTTGTCAATTTTTTTCTTGACAATACCCCCTAGGGGGTATTATTATTTATATATAAAACTACCCCTATGAAAATTGATAAGAAAAAAATCATTAGACGACTCAAGATTATTGAAGGCCAAGTACGAGGTCTTCAGCAAATGATTGAGAAAGATGCCTATTGTATAGATGTCATTACTCAGACCTCAGCAGTCAAGCAGGG
>CAZQLN010000011.1:0-10729 GCA_964594215.1 uncultured Bdellovibrionales bacterium
AGAGAAAAGAAAAAAAGCACGTGACGCACTTTTTTATTCGTACTCTCTATAATAGGGAAAGACCGTAAACTTGTCAAGCATTTAAGCACCTTGTTAGTCCTTTTGCTTCACCTAAGATGTTTATATAGAAAAACCCCTTAAATAAGGGGTTTTTCTTAACTATTTGAGTGAAGAATTAGCCCCTTCTAAGGTGCTACTTCTTTCCAGTTATAGTCACAACTCTTCGCTCCATTACAATTCTGAGTAACCCCACAGGCATCAACTACCGTGAAGGAATCTTTGAGACAGAAGTTATTCGTTCTTGGATCCCTCGAACATGCCCCCGCATCAGTACAAGTAACCGTAATATCTTTAGTCTGGGTTGAACCCGAATACGTAGCCGAGATACTTTCACTGCCACTTTGGTTAGCGTTGACTGTCTTTGGATCTGTATTAGTGAGCGTCACCACATTAGAGCCTCCGTTCTCATTCCAGGTAGCGGTACTTGTGACGTTACCGGTCGGATCAGTACAAGTGGTGGCATCGTTGTAACAAGCTCTAATATCTTGAGATGAACCCTGAACCATGTTGAAAGGACTGGTTAGCTCAAGATTTGAATCACATTGGGTTAGGCAGATCTTGAGAGTAGGTTGCAAGATGACTGATATAGCGTCACTCGCAGAAATACCCTGGGAGTTGGTACAAGTGAGTGTATAGAGAGAAGCGGCTGTCGCGGCCAAATTATCATTACCACCAAAAGTGCTTTTTGCTCCACTCCAGTTATTACCAGTGCCGGTACAAGTAGCAGCGTTAGGAATAGCTCCCCAAGTGATGTTGAGGTTACTATTTCTATTGACAGTGAGAGGGCCATCGCTACCATTAATCTTAAGATCAACCACTGGGGCTGGTTCAAGATAAG
Organism: uncultured Bdellovibrionales bacterium; assembly: GCA_964594215.1. GTDB lineage: Bacteria > Patescibacteriota > Minisyncoccia > Moranbacterales > UBA1568 > UBA1568. The sequence continues at coordinate 899 of CAZQLN010000011.1, forward strand.
GAGCGCTACAAACCGCATCTACACCGCCACCACTACCGAGACAGCTCCATGAATATGGTCCAGGAGCTACTGCTGGGGTCACTGGTGTCGGATTACCTGAAGTACAAAGACCTATAGCTGGAGGATTAGTAGTTGGCCATCCCTGAGCTGCTCCACAAATACCACTGATAGGTGCACTAATGGTCATCGTCAGAGGTGCACTCCATCCAGAAGTCGCCCCATTACTATCCGCTGTAAGAGCTTTGAAAGTATAAACCCCTATCGCAGCCCACATATGACTCGTGGGGACACTTGTACCTGAAGGAACATAACTCGTCCACTCATCTACCGTGTTATTGTTATCCCAATCAATACCATAGCGCACTGTATCTCCATCAGGATCAGCTGCTTGCGTATCATATGGATAATTAGTATTTGGAGAACCTACGCTAGGACCTGTAAGCGAAGGAGCGGTAGGAGGATTGTTAGAAGAAGGTGCGTTAAAAGTGAATGAGACCGTTTGAATAGGAACACTTAGTTGGTAGTCAGAATGAAGCGCGCCTGGTACAGGACAAAAACTTCCCATTATCGAAATACAGATTGGCAGGATTTCATAACCATCGAATGTATCCATTGGTGTTTGGTTACCGTAACAGGTGTTTAATCTACCCAGCCATGCACTGCTTTTCGCTGTTGCAAGATAGCGATAATAGAATTCTCCATACGTAGCATCGAATACCACGTTACCATTTATACTTCCAGGACTGTCTACTCTATACATATTTCCACCAAGCGGGGTAAGTGTAGCAGTTGATCCACTCGTGTTTATATTTACGCCCGGAGGATTCACTGATAAAGGAGAATAGGTATTCACAGTGGTAATGCCACCGGTGATTACTGAACTCGAAGCACTTTGATCACCTGAAAAACATCCGAAAGCGGGAGCTGCTGCTCCGGATATCCAGTGACCATTCGGCGAATCACTAGAATACCCAGTCCCGAACCAAGATATATCAGTACTATTAAAAGCTTTAGGCACGAACTGAATACGGGTTCCAAGAGGTATGGTTGCGCCGTCCATAAGAGAGGCGCCTGTATCAACGTTATAGGCATCTGCACTATAAATGACAGTAATACTGGGATTGCCAAGTCCTAACTCCCAACCACTTGCTCCCCCACAGCTACCGATAGCTCCATCGGAGCAATTCCATTCGTATGCAAGAGGTTTCGGTTCCGTCTTACTCCAACTCACACTCTTCCCCAGAGCTACCCCTCCTCCTCCAAAAAACATTCCTCCAGCCATCAAAAGAAGAAACAGTATCCTGAAACGATTAGCCTTCCTCGTTTTGGTTTTAGAGATAAAGATGGCACAAAGAGCAACTAAACTAAGCAAACTAATAAAAAGTACTCCTATTTTCTTCATCTTTGAGAGACTTGCAAAACCAGTCCCCTGCCCACAAAGATTCTTGTCTATAATTTCACAGTCATAAGGAATAGTCACCTCTTCAACTACCTCATTGTTCCTCTGGAGCGTAGCCGTAAGAAAAACCTTGTCATAACTCTCACTTGGAGTGAAGTCATCTTTCCATCCAGACATAGCCCCCGAAATATCTCCCTCGTACTTATACTCATGGATAATATTTTGATTTTCATCCCTGAGAGTCAAGGTCAGAATATTTCCTTTGACCAGAGACAGATTAGTAGCATGTGCACAAGCAAATAGTGAATTCTGTTCTCCACTCTTAAGTGGGAAATGAGTCAGAGATGGGAAATTAATTCTGGTTTCTTCGATACCGTCACGGACAAAACGAATGCCTTGAACAGACTTGGAGTACTGATCTTTGGCTGTCACTACGAGATATGAAACTGATTTTCCTTTTGGAGTTACCTGGTAAGTTACTTCTTTGGAGGCGTTAGCAGCTATCTCTATCAGGTCAAATCTCTTATTCTGAAGATTCTCTACTCTCATAGCGTCCCAGGCGTATTCTTCCCAGACAAGTTGTACCACCTGATCCTCAGAAGATGGATTGGTTAGAGTGACCTTGGTTTCTACAGTTTCGTCATTTTTGAAATGAAGTGGGTAAGCTGCAAAATGATGGTCACTTCCATTGAGAGTGGTCTTGGATTTATCCAAAAATACACCTCCCTTTTGATCACTGGTGACACTGAAATTAGCAGAACTGCCAATTACATCATCCGTGAAGGAAAGCCCTGAAAGGTTATAACGATTTTCGGTGGTAAAAAAGGTAGCTGCATAATACTCCCCTCCTTGGGCATTCTCTGGTACATGCCAAGAAAAAGAGACTTTTTTCTCTCCTTGAGCAGCAAAGTTAAATGTATCTTTCACAAAAAACTGATCGACGACTGGATTACCGTCACCCGCTCCAAAAGTAGTCTCATCTTTATGAAAAATCTTCACAAAAAGACTTCCGTTAACAAGTGGATAGTCATTTTTGTTTGTAATCGTACCAGAAAAAGTAATGTTAGCACCCGGAACGGTTTGAGCCACATCAGCCTCCAAAGAAGTAGCTACCGAACCAAACTGGTAGTAATCGAAACAACTCACATTGCCCGTAGGGGTACCTGATGGAGCCATTGGTCCCCGACCTGCATCTTCTTGAGCTCTGATGCTCTGCGGAATAATAAGACCCAAAAGAGCCAGACTGACAAAAAGGCGTTTCATATGATTTTGATGAAAGTTTTAGTATTGGTTTTATGGCATAATTATATCATAGATTCTACAAGATAGAAAAAGAAAAACCTCCCCTTGAGGGGAGGTTTTTTGACTTCTCTATCTGAATCCAATCTCAACTACTGAGCCGGCGTAGTAGTCGGGGCTACTGGAGTAGTCTGAGTATCAGGAGCTACCGGCTGTGGAGCGATGACTGGTTCTGGCTCTGGGGCAGCTGGAGCTGGCTGATTGATGTTACCAGCACCACTCTGAACATTATTGATCAGCTTCTGAATCTGTTCGCGAGTCTGCTTCACGTTACCTTCACCATCAGATGGAAGGATATCAAGAAGTTTACGATAGGCTTCGAGAGCCTGATCTCGCTGACCCTTCTTTTCATAAAGGAGTCCAAGGCTCAAACGTACGTCTACGAGTTTATCGTTATCAGCAAGGATATCCTTGAAGGATTTTTCAGCTCGATCAAGGTCTCCATCTTCATTACGAATCTGATAGAGAACTCCCAGGTTGTAACGATAGTTGACGTTCTGCTTATCAAGCTTGATAGCATTCTCAGTACTCTTAAGAGCTTCATCATACATCTTCAGTCTGGACTCGACTAAGGCAAGCTGGTAATGAGCAACTGCTAAGTTACTCTTCTTAGCAATAGAAGCTTCGAAAGCAGCCTTAGCTTCTTGGTAAAGAGCTGTACGTTCTGCACCCTCTTCCTTGGTATCAGCCTGAGCACGTTTTACCTGACCAATCTTAATATCGTAGAGTGGGTTTTCTGGTTCGAGCTGTTGAGCACTACGGTAGAATTCTTCAGCTTTTGGCATAGCATCACTTGCATACAAAGCTGCATTTTCGTAGATCAAACCAAGGGATTCGATAGCCAAAACATCATTCGGCATCAACTGACGGCCTCGTTCAGCAGCAGCTACAGCACTTCGCACGTAATTAGCAATGGCATCGGTATTACGGTCAGCGGCCGGCTTACCAGCTTCGAGGTTAGCCAAAGCCATGAACTCCTGTCCAAGACGAGTTGGGTAACGACCTTCCTGAGGGTAATTCTGTGAAGCTTGCGCAAGCAGGTTGATAACATCAGTGCTTGGAGTCACAGAAGCCATACGAACAGCTTCTCCGGCTTTAAGATCAGCTACCAATACTTTGCCCATGAAAACAAAGAGGAAGGCTACTCCAGCAGATACCACCATGAAAATGAAGGCCAATGCCAAGGCGTACTTAGGAGCCGCCTTAAGTGAAAGGTGCAAATAACGCTCTTCTGAGCCGCTCTCGAAGAAGAGAACTCCAAGCGAAAGCACACCGAGAAGACTCGCGATAAGAACGAGAGCTCCGTTAAGTGAGGCGATTCCTCCGGCAATCAAGAACATGATAGCGGTAGTCCAAAGACCAAGAGAATAGATCTTGTTCTTACTCTTTTCCATAGAAAGGAGGTAGATACCTAGACTCATAAATGAGAGCCAAAGCACGGCAAGAAGAACAGTCCCTAAAGCACCAAGAGTTACCAGTGACTCAAAGAACATGCCATTTCCCTGGTAAAAACGCAGTGTATAGAGTTCGTTTTGATTGTACTCAGCTGGGCGGTACATTGAGAACGCATAGCCATAGTTAGCAGGACCAACTCCAAGAAGGAAGTTCTCTGAGAGAGACTTCTTAGCAATTTGCATAGAAAGATTGCTGTTTGGAGCTACTTCTACAGGAAGTTGTGCTCGAGAGAGCTTGTTGGTACCAATCATCAAGAAAGCCAACATCACCACGAAAGTCACCATCGGCATCCAAGTAAGGCGCTCATTCGGACGAACAATCTGAGCGAGGATATATACCATGAAGAATGACAATCCGATGAGAACTACTGGCCATGATACGTATGAGTATAATGCCAAAAGAAGGAAAAGTGTCATGAAGATACCGAGACCATATACAACGGTAAGAAGAGTGCGTCGTGACTTCTTTACTGGTTTACCCTCTTGCCAGAGGATAAACAAAGCGGTCATGAACAATGGAAGAAGAATCGAGAGAAAAGTAGTCAGAGTAGAAACCGTTCCAATAAGACTGAGTGGAGCCATACGCTCCAAGGCATCAGGCAAGAAACGAATCTTCAATACTACCAAGAAGCTCCAGAGAGCTACTACAAAACCAGCCGCGAGAAAAGCGTGGAACATCTGCTGAAAACGCTTCATGTTGAAGTGACTCAAAATGAGGTAATAAGCCAGAATCAAAGCGGTCAATGAAACTACTCCACGAGATGGATCCCCGAAGAATCCCCAGAAACTGTGCCAGCGATCAACTGAGAAGAAGGCTGAAACAATAGAGAAGACCCAAAAAAGAGCTATTGGAATATCTAGTGGGGTACGGCGAATTTTCATCTCACCAGACAGCACTCCCTTAGAAACCCAGGCGATTACGCCCAAGAGCAACCAGAAGTAGAAATAGAGTTGTTTTTCAAAAGCAATCCCCTGAAAGGTAAGGCCCGTGAAAAAAAGTGGCACTCCAAAAAAGATAGCTATGAAGCTCACTGAAATAATGAGATCAAAGATACCAGATGGATTAAAACTTTTTTCCCCCTTCGCTGCTTGTGGGCGTGAAGCACTGGCTGTGCCCCCCATACCAAAACCTCGTGATATATTTGTCCCCGTATTTTGTGCGGCGGGTGTCGCTTGAGCTTGCGCTTGCGCTCTATTGTTTGCACCAAAAGGAGCAAATGAAACTTTTTCGTCTGACATAGTTTCCTCAGTTAGAAATAATTATTTTTACACGTCTTACTCTCGCTTTTTTCCTCCAGAACAAAGCTTCATCTATTATATGAGAAAAAGGCTTGAAATGCAAAAGGGTCAGCTATCCACAATTTAACCCCTGTCAACTCTTTATCGTATTCAAAAAAATGCTTCAAATAAGGCATTTTTAGGTTAACGAATAGTGTTGTCACCTCGTAGCATCACATCTCCTCGGAAAGTAGCTGATTTCTGAAGGTCAGAAACATAAGCTGTCTCTATAATATAGCTATACATACGGCCAGTAGAAGATGAATATTCTGGATCTCCAGCAATAATATCTGGTTTACCATCAAGGTTGATATCCATAACGAGGAGGCTCCTGCCTGGATTTTCCGATGTTGAATAGTAAATCCTATCCGCACTTCCAGCAGATGTAACTATAGAGCCGTCATTATAAAAAACATACACCTTACTGTAAGTGGCATTGGTATAATCATTACTCGCCACCAAGTCTGTCTTACCATCAGCATTGAGATCTCCGACAGCAAGAGTATAACCAAAATAGCTAGATGCTTCACCAGTAATGGTAACATCTGCTGAACTAGCAGCAGTAGGAATGCTCCCGTCACCATAGAAGATATAGGCTGCGCCAGTTGAGGTACTTACTGTAGTAGCACCTACCACTAAATCCATCTTACCGTCAGTATTCATATCTCCTGACGCAAGTGCAATACCGAATTTGGTACTGGCGTCTCCGGTAATAGTAATGTCTGCTGTACCTGCAGTGGTTGGAATACTTCCATCACCGTAGAAAATATAGGCACGACCAGTAGAGGAAGAATAGCCTGAAGCTCCCACGGCTAGATCAGTTTTACTATCAGCATCAAAATCTCCAGCCGCAAGACTTTTTCCAAATAAGTCTCCGGTAGCACCTCCGGTGATAGTGACATCAGCACTACTAGCAGCCGTTGGGATAGAACCATCGTTATTGAAAATATAGACCCTTCCTGTGGATGATGAGTATGCCTCTCCTCCCACAGCAAAATCTACCCGATTGTCAGAATTAAAATCTCCGGCAATGAGAGAACTCCCAAACAAATCTCCGGTAGCATTGCCGGTAATAGTGACGTCGGCACCACTAACTGTACTCGCATAACTACCATCGTTATAGAAAATATAAGCGCGTCCTGTATTTCCCCCAGCATTATAACCTGGTGCAGAAATAAGAATATCAGTCTTACCATCGTAGTTGAAGTCACCAGTTATTTGTTTGGTTCCAAAAGTATCATCTCCCGCTCCACCAGTGATGGTAATATCTGCAGTCGTAGCCGCTGTCCCAATGAGTCCATCAGCATAGAAAATATAGACTCTTCCAGCATTGCTCGCGTAACAACTAGCGCCAACGGCTAAATCAATCCTCCCATCAGCATTGAGATCACCGCTTGATAATGATTTCCCAAAACAATCACCTGTATTAGCTCCTGTAATCACATTATCATTAAAAGTATAGAGGTAGGCTCTCCCAATGTTAAAACTATTAAAAGCATAGGTATTGGCTCCTACAAACAAATCCGTTTTACCATCAGCATCAAAATCCCCAATAGCAAGCCCAGCTCCATATTGGGTACTCGTAGTTTCCCCAGTTAAATTAGCATCAGCCGTGGCGGCCGTGGTTGGATAGGAGCCATCATTATAGTAAATGTACACCCGACCTGTGGAAGTACTGTACCCCTGAGCACCAATGATAATGTCAGGAAAACTATCCGTATTAATATCACCTACCGCCAAAGACTTTCCGAACTGATCACTTGATGAAGCTCCGGTGATAGTGACATCAGCAGTACCCGCTGTTGTTGGGATACTGCCATCTCCATAGAACAGATAAGCTCGGCCCGTGGAAGAGCTATAGCCATACGCGCCCACCACTATATCCCCCTTACCATCCTTATTAATATCTCCAGAAGCGAGCGCCGCCCCAAAGTTATCACTCGTAGCATTACCAGTGATCGTGACGTCGGCAGTGGCCGCAGTGGTTGGTATAGTACCGTCACCATTGAAAACATAGACTCTTCCTGTACTAGTACTGTATCCATAGGCCCCCACAACAATATCCATCTTGCCATCCGTACTCACATCTTTACTCGTAAGAGCTGCTCCAAAAGCATCGTTAGAGGCATTGCCAGTAATGGTCACATCAGCAGTACCAGCGGTGGTTGGGATAGAGCCATCATTGTAGAAAACATAAGCACGCCCCTGAAGTGTCAGGTAGTCCGGCGCCCCTATTATAAGATCCGTATCAGCACTGTTATTGACATCTCCTGCGGCGAGCGCGGTACCAAAAAGATCTCCTGAAGCATTTCCCGTTATCTTAATATCGGCAGTGGCTGCTGTAGTAGGCACCTTACTGTCTCCGTAGAAAATATAAGCTCGACCGGTGCTCGTAGAGTACCCCGGTGCTCCCACAGCCAAGTCCCCCTTTCCATCGGTATTGAAATCTCCCGAAGCAAGTGAGGTGCCGAAAAGATTACTCGTTGCCTCTCCCGTGATGACTACATCTGCCCCCGAAGAATTAGGAGTGAGCCTCGTATCGCTAAAGAAAATATATACCCGTCCAGTACTACTACTGTAGGCTGGCGCACCAATAGAAACATCGAGTCGGCCATCAGCATTCATGTCCCCTGTCACCATTGATGATCCAAATGTGTTACTTGCTCCCCACTCTCCTGTAATGATCTGCTCTTCTCCGGCAAGATTATTACTACTTCGTATGCTGTGGGTAATTTGCGTTTGAAGTTTCCAGGAAAAGTTAATCCTTGTCTCATAGAAATAAATTCTTCCAGTGTTAGTAGAGTGACCCTCCGCTCCTACCATGACATCTTCTTTACCGTCACCGGTAGTATCGTACGAAATAATCGTGGTACCAAAAATATCACTGGTAGCATCCCCAGTAAACACTACATCAGCCGTTGCGGCAGTGCTTGGATAAGCACCATCATTGTAGAAAATATAAGCTCGACCCGTAGAAGTACTGTAGCCCCAACCGCCAACAAGTAAGTCTGTTCGTCCGTCAGCATTAACATCACCAGAAGCGAGGGCGGCTCCAAAACGACTATCTGTATCGCCATCAATCACTACATTGGCATTAGCTAGTGTCGGAAAAACACCTGTTTCATCATTATAAAACATATAGACTCTACCCTCGTTTCCACCATTATTGTAGCCATAAGCAGAAAAAGCGATGTCGGTATCCCCATCATCATCGAAATCTCCGGTGGTCATAGAGGCTCCTAAGAAATCATTGGTACTGGCTCCGGTGATAGTATCATCAGAGGTATTATCGATAGTGGCAGTAGTATTGCGAAACAAGTACACGCGACCAGTATTGGTATTGCGGCCATAGGCACCGATAAAAAGATCATCCGTACCGCTGTTATCATAGTCTCCCACAGCTAATGCCCCTCCAAAACGGTTATTAGTAGCCACTCCAGTGAAAGTCACATCAGCAGTACCAGCCGTAGTTGGGATAGAGCCATCATTTAAGAAAGCGTATGCTCGACCAGTAGAAGTAGAATAACGTTCGGCTCCAACGATAAGATCGTCTTTATTGTCAGTATTCATATCACCAGTAGCTAGAGAAATACCAAAGTAGTCACCTGAAGCCCCGCCAGTAATAGTGACATCTGCACTCCCCGCAGCCGTTGGAGTACTGCCGTCATTGTAGAAAATATAAGCTCTGCCAGTATTGGTAGAATGCCCTCTAGCACCCACAGCTATATCTGTTCGACCATCTGCATTAAAGTCTCCAGCTGTCATGGCTACTCCAAAAAAATCAGAAAGGGCTGTTCCGGTAATGGTAAGATCAGCACTTCCAGCAGCCGTCGGGAGTGTTCCATCGTTATAGAATAAATAGACTGCTCCAGCATCAGAACTTACTCCCTCGGCTCCTACTGCCAGATCGATGCGGCCATCACTATTGAAATCACCTTTAGCAAAAGATGATCCAAAATAGTTGTTTGTTCCGGCGCCAGTCAGAGTTTTATTGGTGTTGATTTGACCGTTTTGTGAATAAAATAGATAGGTACGTCCATTACCATCACCTCCAGAAAAAGCATAGCTTCCAACGCTTAAATCAAGTTTTCCATCTGCATTAAGATCTCCGGTAGCGAAAACATAGCCTAACTGATCCGAAGTTGACTCACCAGTTATTATTACATCAGCAGTGGCAGCGGTGGTTGGAATAGAGCCATCATTATAGAAGATGTATGCTCGACCAGTAGAAGTAGTGTAGCCAGTAGCGCCCACTATTAAGTCAGTCTTGCTATCACCATTCATATCACCAGTCGCCACTGCTCCGCCAAAACTATTACTTGTAGTTTCTCCCGTGATGGTCACATCAGCGGTAGCGGCGGTAGTAGGAATAGAACCGTCGTTGTAGAAGATATAGACACG
>CAZQLN010000011.1:10829-21602 GCA_964594215.1 uncultured Bdellovibrionales bacterium
GTGATGGTCACATCAGCGGTAGCGGCGGTAGTAGGAATAGAACCGTCGTTGTAGAAGATATAGGCACGGCCAGTACCAGAAGAATAGTTATATGAACCCACAACCAAATCGACTTTACTATCAGCATTAAAATCTCCTGTAGCGAGAGATCTGCCAAAAAAATCACCACTAGCATTACCGGTGATGGTCACATCAGCGGTAGCGGCGGTAGTAGGAATAGAACCGTCGTTGTAGAAGATATAGACACGACCAGTATTAGTGTTATGAAAAGAAGCACCAACAACTAGGTCGATTTCTCCATCAGCGTTGAGATCAGCCACTCCTACAAAACGCCCAAATTTATTCGTGGTTGTTTCTCCGGTAATAATCACATCAGCGCTGGCAGCGGTAGTAGGAATAGAGCCGTCGTTGTAGAAGATATAGACACGACCAGTGCTGGTACTATACGATTGAGCACTAACAACTAGGTCTGTTTTCCCATCAGCATTAAAATCCCCACTCGTCATAGAGCCCCCACCAAAAAGATTGGTTGTTGTTTCTCCTGTTATTATCACATCCGCCAAACCAGCTGTTGTAGTGATATTACCGTCGTTGTAGAAAATGTAGACGCGACCAGTACTAGTAGAGTAGGTTTCAGCTCCTACAGCAATATCAATACGCCCATCAGCATTGAAGTCCCCCGTCGTAATAGCTGAACCAAAATTCCCAGTTCCAGTTTCTCCAGTAATAACCGCCCCCCCACTGTTCGTACTCTTAGCTACAAAAGAAAGAGTCGGATCAACAGCCACAGGATACCGGGATTTATCGAAGTTTGCCTCCCACGAAAGGATGTTGTCGCCTTCTATTTTCCAGTCTAGGGTTATTTGTTCACCATTTTTATCTACCAGATAGGCTTTAGGAATAGTGAAGTCCGGGGTTATTTTTCCCTCCTCAATGGCTTTTCTGGTTTCCTCAGCAAACGTCCTCGTGACTCGATCCATCAGATTACCGTCTACGTCTTTGGCTTCTGGTTTATTTTTGAGAGTATCTTCATCAAAATAGAATACTTCGACACTTCCATCTTTACTCAAATGAAGAATGGATTTATCAACTTTATACTCCTCTTTTTCTTGACCAGTTCCCTTCTTATAGAAGTTCCAGTGCTTGAGCGCCCTTGTTCCCAACCCCTTATCACGGCCATAACTATAGAGAACTGTTTTTCGTTCGTCTGGACTAATATAACTGAGGTATTGGTTCTCTACAGTCTCCTTTTTCTCTGTACTACCAAAAATCCGAGCCATGATTCCTTTGTCATTCTGATCACTTGCCAGTATCTTCTCCTGAGAGAGAAGATGACTCGTATAATCAGCATTGGCAGAGCTATCAGAGATTTTGATAACACGGTTATCTCCAAGATCCACCTCCAGTGGTTCTGTATACTTTTTGCCAAATTTCAGTTTTAATAGACGTTTGTCCCCTACTTCTTCCTCTCCGGCAGTAGTAACAGAGACGCCTTCCAGGAGATCATCCTCGATACTAAATGTACCATCTCCACTAGCCCAAGCTACTGGTGGTAAAACCCTCAAATCACGCTCAACAAATTCGCCCGCCTTTTCTAAGGACGAGGTAATATCAGTCAATTTACTCTCTCCTCCCCAATTTACATAAATGAGCGCCACGAAAAAGACAGTAAGCACGACAAAACCTGCCACTAAAATGCTGTCTTTTGATATTCGCAGACGTTTCATTTCCTCAAACCTTAATCAGATTATTTTTCTTCTACTATCCACCAATTGACTTCTGTATCTTCTGTCACTTCATCTGAGAGATAAATGATGAAGCCAAAGTAGTCGCCGTTATCAGATTCCTTCTTGGTCCAGCTATAGGCTCCTGGATTATCTCCAAAACTCGTGAAAATCTTGGAGTTAGCAGTTAGAGCGGTTGTGTCAACATCAATTGAGTGCCCGTCTGATCCCGTGTTGTCGTCCTTACCATCATTATCATTGTCTACTAATACTGGAGTGATAGTTTTAGTACCGATAGTTTTAGCATCAGCATCATTGTTTTCTATGACCAGAGCTCCTGTTTCCAAAACTTTGGCTTTAAGTTTTCCATCAAGGAGATCTACATCACCTCCAAGATCTTTCATGACGACGTTCCCTAAGTCAAAGGCGGTGTAGAACTCAGAAAGAGTTTGCACTTGCTCGGTCAGGTTATCCATCTGGTTCTCAAGAGTATCAGTGCGTACAGTTAGAGCAGCGATATCATTTTGGATAAGTGTATCTTTGTTTTTGAGGGCCGTAATATCACCACTGATATCTTGGAGATCATTTTCGACCGCATCCTGAAGACCGTTAATACTGGTCACATTCTGGCTAACAGCCAAGTTAAGATCGGCGATGGTATTATCCTGATCTTGGTTTTCATTCTGAAGATTATTGATAATGCCATATTCTTCTTGCACCGCCTTGACGATAAGTGGTGTGATCAAACCGTAGTCAATTCCCCACCACTGCGTATTCTCATCGTCTGGTTTCGATACGGCATATGGATAAATCTCATACAAATCCTGAGCGATGAAACCAGTGGAGGTTCTACCATCGACATTGAATTCGTAATCACGGACCTGAACCTGCATCAAATCAGCCACTGTATAGTGAGTCGGACGAATATTATTTTTCAGACGACGATCCGATGTAGTGGAGTAAGTGGTAGTAGTACCAGAGAAAGTGATCTCACCCACATCCGTACCATCACCGTCATTAAATTGAATCAACGTACCAGCACCACTGTTAGCACCCGCCTGGATACGCATACCCCAACGGTTTGAGTTGTTACCATCATTTAAGACTTCGAGAGTGTAGTCACTCGCCACATCATCATCAACATAGAGGCGAGCTCCTGGGGTAGCGCCACCGATACCGATACCAACATCCCCACTTGAATTAAGACTCATGATGGTATTGGAACCAACAGTAGATCCAGTACCAATCATGAAGGCATCAGTACCATCATCAAGTCCGGCGTAGAAATCCACCGCATTACCATCATATTGGATTGAAGTATCCTCAGCTACTGCTGTTCCAATAATAATGGCTGATTCAGAGGTATTAGAAGTAACGAAGGTGAGATCACCGTTACTCGCTGCCGCTACCGTTGTGTAGTTAGAGGCATCATAAGAGAAGCGGATCGCGTTATCTACTCCATAGATGTTTACCTTAACTGCTGGAGTTGAAGTTCCAATTCCTACCCAACCAGCCGAATCAATAACAAATGGTGATGAGTCTGAAGCAGCATCGTTAAAGACTACCGTATTGCTCGTTCCAGTATTCGTGACCGTCAAACCAACACCCGTAGACACAGTGGTAGAAATATTTCCTGTACTATTGACTTGGAAGAGATCTCCGTTACCGACAGTCAAAGCTGCAGCTGGAGTAGTATCAAGAATACCGATGTTACCAGCAAAGTAAGATGAGCCGGTAGTGGCACTGTAGATACCATAGTCCCAACCAGTACCGATATTAACAGCATACTCTGTACCAGCACCGGCTGTAATATTGCCAAAGTTTGCACCATAGAGATTACCAGCCCCAACTCCTTGGGCAATCACATTCACGCCGGTCTGGGTACCTCCTGTCGTATTGGTTCCCGTTGTAATTGAGACACCATTAGCTGTCGCTGTACCAGATGTTTGAGTAATGTTTGGATTGGTAATGAAGGCTCCAGTGAAAATACTGCTTCCTGTACTATTCGTAAGTGCTCCACCCGTGACTACAAATCCTCGATAGGTATTGGTACCACTGGTATTGGTAGCACCAGCAAGAGTCGCGCTATAGCCATTGATACTTTGGTTCGTAGCTGTGTAATTGGTAGAAAGATCTAAACTAGAACCAGTAAGCGTTCCTACAAGAGTAGTACTACTTGGCGCACCTGCACCAAAGAGAGTACCTGAAGTAATAACCGTATCAATATCAATCTTGGCGTCTGGAGTCGTATCGCCGATACCTAAGCGACTATTGGTGTTATCCCAGAAGAACTGGTTGTTAGAAGTAGTATTTTCTGTATATACTCCGCTGGCACCTGCAAAGACAATAGACCCTTGGGTAAAGGTGGTTGTCGTCCCCGTTCCTCCACGAGCTGTTGCGAGGCTTGATGCGATACTCCAAGTACCTGATGAAACTGTAGGCACACCACTTGATCCACTTGTATCAATGCCAAAGCCACCGCGTACTGGAGCCAGTTGAGCTTCAGCACTGAGGGTGGCTGTACCAGTCCAGTAGGCTGCATAACCGGTCGTTCCTCCGGAAAGACCACCTTGTCCAGTACACTCCCACTGACCTACTCCATCATCCCATCCCATGACTTCACCATTAGCACAACCCTGAAGAAGCGCAAGCTCCGTGCCAGCTCCTTGGAATTCCAATCCAGAGAAAGAACCCGTAGAACCAGTACTATCAATAGTATCCACAAGGTCGACAGCGAGCGTCAGCGTTGCACCCTCACTGCCAGCAGCACCCCCTGTAAGACCGTTACCACTAGCGAGTGATCCAACGTAGTTACCAGTCGTATCTGTGGTCAGAGCCACTGAGTTCACTCCAATAGCTACCACTCCCGAAGAGTCTACCGTCACATCTCCAGAAAGTGAGAGGAAAGTAGGCGCTGATCCTGTGTTAGCAAAGAGAATCTGACCATTAGTACCGGCAGTGGTAGCGCCTATCGCACTTGTGCCATTACCATAGAGAACTCCAAATGAAGTAAGGGTTGCTGCTCCAGTACCTCCGACGTTGACTGGAAGAGTACCGGTAACATCAGCGTTCAAGTTCACAGATGACGACACCGAAAGCGTGCCATTCCCTCCTGTAGTTTTGACAAAACCGTTGGTAGTAAGAGCTGAGAACTGCACCGTACCAGATGAGATGATTCCAGTAGCGGCAGCAATGGCTCCACTAGAATTCACCTGGAAAGCATCACTCGCTCCAACGGTAAAGAGTGAAGCTGGTGTTGTATCCCCAATACCAAAGTTACCGTTTTGGAATATACCTGAATATTCGGTACCACCCTGAGCGCCTACATCTACATACACTCCATAAGTCGTGGTACTCGAGTTGGCTTCACTTGTAATATAGAGTCCGTACTGAGTGTCGGCATTAGTGGTACCAGCTGTATTGGTATCAAGATAATACCCATAAGCTGTAGCTGTACCGCTACCTCCGTTATCAGTATTGAGAAGTACGTACTGACCGTAGGTATTAATGGTACCACCAGTCTTACCGGTACCTTCAATATCGTTGTAAATACCGTAAGTAACAGTCGTACCACTCGTCACAATACCAGTATTATCAATGACATTTGAGAAACCAGTGGTTGTTTGAGCGGCCGTAGCTGACTGAGCAATAGTATTTTTGAAAGCAGTTTGACCACCAGTAGTGCCCGTACCAGCAGTAAGAGCCACTTCTACCCCTGTGTTAGCGTTGCCAGAAAGAGTGCCGAGGTAACCAACAGTGCTGCCCGTACTTGTTTGCTTCAGGTTACCAATGACATCAAGACTGGCTGATGGCGTAGTGCCACCAATCACTACATTACCTGAGGTATCAATCACGAAGGCTGTTGAATCAGATGATTGATCATTCACTACAAAACTATTAGCGCTACCGGTGTTGGTAATGGAAAGAATATTTGAACCGGTCACAGATATATCAGTTGAAGCATCCAATGCAAGAGCATCTTTGAATTCTGTAAAATCAAGCGCGTCTGCATCCACCTCATTCGCTGAAATAGTACTCCCAAGAACAGCGGTGACGGTCACTGTATTCGTAGCACCCCCCACAGTAGTGATACCTCCACCCGCAGCAATAGTCAGTGTGCTACCCTGAGTAATACCCTGATTGGTACCTGTGGTACCTGCAAGCGTAAAGAGTGAACTACCAGTAACAAGAACCGTACCACCAGCATCTGGGAAGGTGTAAGTACGATCAGCGGTAAGATCGGTCACATCAAATGTTCCGTAGAAAGTGGCTCCTGCAGACTCTAAAATCTTGAGTTCTGAGGAGGCGTTGTTTAATGAGATATCGAAAGCCCCTGTCTGAGACCAGTCAGCGGTAAGTGCACCTAAGGCGAGGGTTGGGGTAGCACCTTCACTGCTAGCAGATCCTGAGATACCAGAGCCGGCGGTGATAGTCGCTACATAGTTACCAGTGGTGTCAGTGGAGAGAGCTACTGTATCAGCACCGATAGTAATAACACCTGCATTGGTAATGGTAGCGTCACCACTCATAGTGGCGAAAGCGGGAGCACTTGAGGTAACGCCTAAGAAGAGTTGACCATTGGTTCCAGCGGCCGTTACCTGAACTGCACTTGCGGTATTACCTAAGAGCACACCATTGGCAGTGAAAGTGGTGGCGCCCGTACCACCATTACCGACTGGCAGAGTACCAGTGACCTCTGATGTCAGATCAACTGAGGTACCAAGAGTAGACGCGATGGTAATTGTGCCAGTTCCATTAGTGACGGTGATACCAGAACCCTGCGTCAAAGTAGCAAGAGTATAACCACTACCGTTACCGATAAGGAGAGAACCGTTAGCAGCACTTGATCCATCTACACCTGTACCGCCACGAACTACGTTGAGTTGGTTCTCACCGATAACTGATGAAGTGCCGTTAAAGTAGGCTGCCTGACCACTGGTACCAGTCGCGGTTGGAGCACCTATACCTGTCACCGTATCGCAAGTCCAGACATTAGCCGTATTATCCCAAGAAAGGATATCGTTTTCAGCACAACCCTGAATCAAAGTGAGTTCATTTGAGCTGCTACCCTGGAACTCCAAACCAGAAAATGATGATGTAGAACCAGTACTATCAGCTGAACCCAATACATTAACAGCCAATGTAAGAGTGCCACCCTCACTGCCTGCTGCTCCTCCAGTAATACCATTACCGTTAGAGATGGTCGCTACATAATTACCAGTGGTATCGGTAGTAAGAGCCACTGAATTAGCCTGGATAGTGACCACGCCAGCATTCGTAATAGCAGCATCACCACTCATAGTGGCAAAGGCCGGAGCGCCAGCAGTGGTGCCCAAGAAAAGTTGTCCGGAGGTACCAGCTGAGGTGACCTGAATGGCCCCTGCACCGTTACCATAAAGGACTCCGTTTGAAGTAAGACTCGTTGCTCCTGTACCGCCGTTACCAACTGGAAGAGTGCCGGTGATTTCAGTCGTCAGATCAACAGAAGTACCAAGTGTGGAAGCAATAGTAATAGTACCACTACCGTTAGTGACAGTAATACCGCTACCTTGAGTCAGGGTTGTTAGAGTGTAACCACTACCATTACCAATCAAGAGAGTACCGTTAGCGGCTGCACTACCATCTACACCAGTACCACCATAGAGAGTGCCTATAATGCTACCGTTCCACACAGCTGAGGTGAAAGTTTGACCACCATCAATAAGAGCTACTGTACCAGCTGTGTCTGGCAGGGTATACGTACGGTTAGCAGAAAGATCTGTTACATCAAGAGTTCCGTAAAAAGTAGCTCCCGCAGACTCTAGAATCTTAAGCTCTGATGAAGCATTGTTTAATGAGATATCGAAAGCGCCGGTTTGGTTCCAGTCGGCCGTAAGGGCACCAAGAGCAATAGTAGGCGTAGCTCCCTCAGCAGAAGCTGAGCCTGAAATACCTGAGCCAGCGGTAATAGTCGCCACATAGTTACCAGTGGTATCAGTAGTGAGAGCGACTGAGTTTGGTTCAATAGTAATGACACCAGCATTGGTAATGGTGGCGTCACCACTCATAGTAGCAAAAGCTGGAGAACCAGAAGTTACTCCTACAAAAATTTGACCATTAGTACCAGCATTAGTCACCTGTACCGCGCCCGAACCATTACCTAAGAGAACACGATTTGAAGTAAACGAGGTAGCACCGGTACCACCATTGCCAACTGGTAATGTTCCAGTAACTTCTGCGGTTAGGTCAATATTGGTACCAAGGGTAGCGGCGATTGTGATACTACCTGCTCCATTAGTGATAGTGATACCTGAGCCCTGGGTAAGGGTAGCTAACGTATAACCAGTACCGTTACCGATAAGGAGAGAACCGTTAGCGGCAGTTGATCCATCTACGCCAGTACCGCCACGTACAGTTGCCAGCTGAGCCTCTGCAGTAAGAGCACTGGTACCACTCCAATAAGCTACTTGACCCGTTGCGCCTGAACCAGAAATACCGGCCGTTGGAGCTGCACATGTCCAGTTGTTAGTAGAGTCATTCCAGGTCAAAACATCATTATCAGCACAACCCTGAAGAAGGGTGAGTTCATTAGAACCACTACCCTGGAATTCTAGACCTGAGTTAGAAGAAGTACTTCCTGTACCGTCAGCCGAATCAAGAAGGTCAATCGCAAGAGTCAATGTACCGCCTTCACTGCCAGCAGCTC
The DNA here is from genome assembly GCA_964594215.1 of uncultured Bdellovibrionales bacterium. Lineage (GTDB taxonomy): Bacteria > Patescibacteriota > Minisyncoccia > Moranbacterales > UBA1568 > UBA1568. The sequence continues at coordinate 19,239 of CAZQLN010000011.1, forward strand.
CACCAGTAACACCGTTACCGTTAGAGATAGTAGCTACGTAGTTTCCGGTCGTGTCAGTAGTAAGGGCGACAGCATTGGCTGCTACTGCTAAGACACCAGCACTAGAAATAGTAGCATCACCACTCATAGTAGCGAAGGCGGGCGCTGAACCAGTATTACCCAAAAGAAGCTGTCCGTTTGTTCCAGCAGCAGTAACCTGAACACCGCCAGTACCATTACCTACCACTACTCCGTTAGCGGTTAAGCTCGTTACTCCAGTACCACCATTTCCGACCGGAAGAGTTCCTGAAACCTCACTGGCAAGAGCAATATCTGTACCTAAAGTCGAAGCAATGGTGATACTACCCGCTCCATTAGTGATAGTGATACCGGATCCCTGAGTAAGCGTTGCAAGAGTGTAACCACTGCCGTTACCAATCAAGAGGGTACCGTTAGCAGCTGATGCTCCACTCACCCCCGTACCACCACGAGAAACGTTAAGCTGGTTTTCACCGATCAATGAAGCGGTGCCATTGAAATACGCTACTTGACCACTGGTACCGCTAGCTACCGCCGCTCCAAGAGATGAAATCGCGCTACATTCCCAAACATCCGTGGAATTATTCCAGGCAAGAATTTCATCCTCAGCACAGCCCTGAATCAAAGTGAGTTCATTTGAACCCGTTCCTTGGAACTCCAATCCGGAGAAAGAAGAAGTTGAGCCAACACTATCAGCTGAAGCAAGTAGATTGACAGAAAGAGTTGGGGTACCACCCTCTGCTGCTGATGAACCAGAGATACCGTTACCAGCGGTGATGGTGGCTACGTAGTTTCCGGTGGTATCAGTGGTAAGAGCCACGGCATTGGCCTCAATCGTGACTACACCTGCATTGGTTATTGTAGTGTCACCACTCATAGTAGCGAAAGCAGGCGCTGAACCAGTGACGCCGAGAAGAAGTTGTCCGTTTGTCCCAGCATTGGTGACCTGGACAGCACTCCCTCCATTTCCTACAAGGAGTCTATTAGCCGTGAAGGTGGTCGTGCCGGTACCACCGTTCCCTACCGGTAAAGTTCCTGTCACTTCTGAGGTAAGGTCAACGGAAGTTCCTAAGGTAGAAGCAATAGTGATAGAGCCTGAGCCATTGGTCACGGTAATGCCAGAGCCCTGAGTAAGAGTGGTCAAACTATAACCCGTTCCGGTACCAATGAGTACGGTTCCATTCGCAGCGGCACTACCATCTACTCCAGTACCGCCCCGGCTCGTAGCAAGCTGATTCTCTCCAACAATTGAAGAGGTTCCATTGAAATACGCTACTTGACCATTAGTACCACTACCGCTAATACCCGCTGTCGGAGAACCGCAAGCCCACTCATTACTTGAATCATTCCAAGTCAAGACATCATTATTAGCACAACCCTGAAGAAGGGTGAGTTCATTAGAACCACTACCCTGGAATTCTAGACCTGAGAAAGAAGCTGTGACACCTGCTCCATCAGCAGAGTCAAGAAGGTCAATCGCAAGAGTCAACGTACCACCTTCGCTTCCAGCAGCTCCACCAGTAACACCGTTACCATTAGAGATAGTCGCTACGTAGTTTCCGGTCGTGTCAGTGGTAAGGGCGACAGCATTGGCTTGAATACTTACCACACCAGCATTGGTGATAGCAGCATCACCGCTCATAGTGGCAAAAGCCGGTGCTGAACCAGTAACACCGAGAAGGAGTTGTCCATTACTGCCCGCTGCCGTAACCTGAACAGCACCGGTACCATTACCCACCACTACTCCATTAGAAGTAAGCGTTGTAGCGCCCGTACCACCATTACCTACAGGGAGAGTACCGGATACTTCGGTAGTCAGGCTAACATCTGCCCCAAGCGTCGAAGCAATAGTGATACTACCGGAACCATTCGTTACGGTGATACCACTGCCTTGAGTAAGAGCGGCTAGTGTATAGTTTGTACCATTACCAATCAAAAGTTGACCGTTAGTAGGTGTTGTTGTCAGACCAGTCCCACCATAAGCCACTCCTATAGTAGAACCGTGCCAAGTAGCAGAAGTAAAGGTCTGACCTCCGTCGATGGTAGCCACTGTTCCGGCAGCATCTGGAAGTGTGAGCGTTCGGTCAGCTGAAAGATCAGCGGCGTCAATAGTTGCATAATAAGTTCCTCCTGTAGCTTCAAGTAACAAGAGTTCACTTGAAGCATTGTTTAAGACAATGTCGAAAGCACCGGTCTGATCCCAGTTAGCGGTGAGAGCTCCTAAGGCTACTGTTGGAGTAGAACCTTCTCCACTAGCGGTACCAGAGATACCGTTACCAGCAGTGATAGTCGCTACATAGTTTCCAGTAGTGTCAGTAGTGAGAGCTACCGCGTTTGATGAAATCG
>CAZQLN010000012.1:0-19272 GCA_964594215.1 uncultured Bdellovibrionales bacterium
GAATTCCCCCCACACCCCCCTTCCGCCCGCCTCGCCTTGAACCGGAGCGGAAAGGCAAACTGCCAAAGAATCTTTCAAAAATGTCGGCTCGAACTTTATGAAGACCAGAAGCAGGCTTTTCTTTTCTGAATTGAAATAAATCATAAAACTTGATAGTATGATACTGATAGTGTATCAAATCATTTTAATACTATCAAGATAATGAAAGTATGGCAACTGCAAATAACATTGGTGAAAATATAAAGAAACACAGGACTAAATTGGGGCTTTCGCAAGAAGATTTTGCCCAAAAGTCCGGTGTGAAATACACGACCCTTACTAAAATTGAAAGTGGGGTTATTAAAACACCGTCTGTTGTTTTGGTGGCAAGAATTGCCAAAGCTCTTAGCATTTCAATAGAAGAATTGATAAAATAAAACTATGGAATTATTTTCGTATCTTTGGCAGTACATTGTCCAGACGCTCGGTCTCTTCATCGCATTTGTGGCCGCGGCGGTCTTTATTTACATGGCGCTCAGGCGCATGCACTCGCGGTGGATTACGGCAGCGTTTGTTGCCATATTCTTAGGCGTTTCTGTCGCGTTTTACGTCCCAAATGGACTACCCAACGCATTTCAATATCCTTTTTCCCTCACTACATTCGGGCCAAGCGAAGGCCCCGTGCTTCCATTTAAGAACGTCCTCCAGTTTTTCAAGAATTTCAACTCTCTCGAGCGGGTACAAAACATCGCGAAGAACCCCGTCGACCTGCCACCGCCCGTCAACCGTTCGGAACCGCAGGTGGTAAAAATGGAACTCACCACAAAAGAAGTCATCGCTGATATCGCCCCGGGGGTTACGCTCAACTATTGGACGTTCAACGGCACCGTACCCGGGCCTTTCCTGCGCGCCCGCGAGGGTGACACCATCGAACTCACGCTCAAAAACGATAAGACGAGCCTTCACACGCACAACATTGATCTCCATGCGGTGAACGGCCCAGGCGGAGGCGCCGTTGCGACGAACGTGGAGCCAGGCGAATCAAAGACATTTCGCTTCAAGGCCCTTAACCCCGGCCTCTATGTGTATCACTGCGCGCATCCCAATGTACCGAGCCACATGACGCACGGGCTTTACGGGCTCATCCTCATCGAGCCGAAAGAAGGGCTGCCTCCGGTTGACAAGGAGTTCTACGTCATGCAGGGAGAGTTTTACACGTCGGGGTCTCTCGGCCGTAAAGGCCTACAACTCTTCGACGCGCAGGCGATGCTCGATGGCAAACCACAGTACGTCGTTTTCAACGGAAAGACTGGAGCACTCACGGGGGACACTATGAACGTAAAAGTTGGAGACACCGTTCGTCTTTATATAGGCAACGGCGGCGTGAACCTTATCTCAAACTTCCATGTTATCGGCGAGATTTTTGACAAAGTATACCGGGAGGGAGATATCGTGAGTCCTCCGGCAAGAAGTGTCCAGACCACACTCATTCCAGCAGGAGGAGCGACGGTCGTCGAGTTCAAGGCTGACTATCCGGGTAATTACATACTCGTCGACCACGCACTCGCTCGGATGGACAGGGGCGCTTGGGGAATATTGAAGGTCACCGGTGAAGCGGACTCGTCGATTTTCGACGGGAAGATCCAGGCTGGGCGTGGGCATTAAATAGGTTGCCGCCAAAAAAACTTGAAATCGTCCTTTCCGCTCCGGTTCAAGGCGAGGCGGGCGGAAGGGGGGTGTGGGGGGAATTCCGCCCGCCGAGCCCAGAGAGTTCCGTTCGGATATTTTCAAACAGACACCGCCATAAATGACTACAATATGGCTACCAAAAAGGATTTCGCAGAGTATATTCTTGATCAGATAGATGATGAGCAAGCCAGAGTGCGAGCCATGTTTGGAGAGTTTGCACTCTATTACGATGACAAGGTGGTGGCTCTCATTTGTGATAACACTGTTTTTGTAAAGATAACTTTAAGTAGCGAAGAGTTGCTTAAGGAAAATGAAACCGGACCAGCTTATCCGGGCGCTAAGAATACCTATATTCTCACAGAAGAACAGATAGAAGATAGAGATTTTCTGAAAGAACTTTTTGAGAGGGTAGCCGAAGATTTGCCACTGCCAAAAAAGAAAAAAACCGCCCACTGATTTTCGGGGCGGTTTTTTTGTAGAGCGAGCTATTGTTGTACTGGCGGGTAAGTCATTCCGGCTGGCATCTTGCTCTTGTATTGCTCCATCATCTTCATAGAATCTTTCATCATGGCGCACTGGTCAGTGAAAGTGATATCTGTGGGGATGCTGAAATCTACATCAGAGGCTGGCTTACAGCTGACATTTTTAGCGGCGTCAAGAGCTGCCTTGGCATCTTCCATACTTGGAGTTTTCTTCTCATCAGTATTTTGAGGAGCCATCTTCTTCATTTCTTCGAGACAGGCTTTGCTCATCTTGAAACCCTGTTTGCTCCCAGAGGTCCACATGTATTGATCGCTACCATCGGAGAGGGCATAGGTAGTCATCTCGCCAATTTTTGATTCTGAACGAAATTTTTCTCCCTCGACATTCACAGTAGATTCAAAAGTTTTTCCATCATGCTCCATAGCGTAGGTACAGCTCATAGAGGTGCCAAGTCCCATAGCATCTTTGATAGAAGAGACCATACCCTTACCTTCCATCATGTCTTTGGCATCTTTAGCTTTTTCAATAGCCGCTTCACCAGATTCCAGAGCCGTCTTATTGGTAGGAGCTTGACTAGTGTACCAGTACATTCCGACACCAAGAACCACTACAATTCCGACAAGGCCAAATAATTTTCCCATAAAAAAGTATTAGAGGATTAGATGCTTTTATTATACACCCAAAAAAGTAGACTCTATTTCTAGAAAGAAATTTGACTGAGAATAGGAAAAAATCCCTCTTTTATAGGGTGATACTTCTATTTGGATGAGAGTAGACAGAGAGATGAGAGAGTGGTATCTTTCTGATACAAAAGCATTAAGTCTAAACATATGAAAAAGCAAGTAGGTGGTTTTTTGAGCTTCGTGAGAGAGCAGGGGGTAGTCGGTCTGGCTGTTGGTCTCGCTATTGGTACTGCTGCCGGAGCTGCCGTCAAGGTAATTGTTGATCAATTGATCGCCCCTATTGTGGCACTAATGACTCGAGGTATTGATCTCAACAAACTCAAATGGGTGATTGTTGATGCCAATGAACAAGCGGGACAACCAGAAGTAGCTATCGGCTATGGTCTTATTATTTCTGCTATCATCACGCTACTTGCTACCGCTTTTGTCGTGTACCAACTGGTTCATGTGCTGAAACTTGATCGGATTGATAAGAAAAAAGATGACAAATAAACTTTCTCTAAAAAAGAAAAATCCAAAGAGTCTCCAAGAAGAGGCTCTTCTCCTTCATGCAGAGAAACGCGGTAAGATAGAAGTAATTTCTAAACTTTCTGTGAAGAATAAACGTGATCTGAGTCTGGTTTATACACCAGGCGTGGGAGCTGTTTCTCTCGCTATTGCCAAAGACAAGAAAAAAAGAGATCTCTACACTATTCGTAAGAATACAGTGGCGGTGATTTCTGATGGTTCAGCGGTCTTGGGTCTTGGTAATATTGGTCCGGACGCGGCAATGCCAGTGATGGAAGGTAAAGCGGTTCTGTTTAAAAATTTAGCTAACATCGACGCCTTTCCAATCGTTTTGGCCTCTCAAGATCCTGATGAAATCATTGCTACAGTGAAGAATTTGGCACCGACGTTTGGGGGGATCAACCTTGAGGATATTGCCGCACCACAGTGTTTCGCTATTGAAAAAGCTCTGCAGAAAGCACTGACCATACCAGTCATGCATGATGATCAACATGGTACAGCTATGGTGGTTTTGGCGGGTCTCTACAACGCACTTAAGGTGACGGGTAAAAATCTAGCCAAAGTACGAATCGTGATGAGTGGTGCTGGAGCAGCTGGTCAAGCTATTGCCCATCTATTATTTTTGGCTGGTGCCAGAAATATTTTGCTAGCAGATAGTCAGGGAGTCATTAGCCACAGCAGAAAAGATCTTACGGTATCTAAGAAAGCCCTCCTTAAATTTACAAACCTTAGTCATTTCAAGGGCAGTCTCAAGGAGGCGCTTGTGGGAGCTGATGTCTTCATTGGTGTTTCGCAGCCAGGTCTTATCACTTCTGAGGATGTGCGTAAGATGGCCCCCAAGGCGATTGTTTTTGCACTTGCTAACCCGGTGCCAGAAATTACTCCAGACCAGGCTTTGGCTGGAGGTGCCTTGGTTGTAGCTACTGGGCGATCAGACTATCCAAATCAAATCAATAATGCTCTCGGTTTCCCAGGTATTTTTCGAGGAGCACTTGATAACAACGTTACCGAAATCACTGATACTATGCTTGTACGAGCAGCAAAAAATCTTGCTGGCGTGGTTAAGAAACCAACTGCAAGTAATATTGTCCCAGGCGTTTTTGATAAAGCGGTGGTACCCGCGGTTGCGAAGGCGATTCGCAAATAAGATCAGTACAGAGGCTTTGAAAAGAAAAACCCACCCAAAGAGAGAGGTGGGTTTTTATGATATACTGAAAGCGCAAGACTAACTATTTGTGTTTATGAAAAAAGAGATTAAAGACGCGACACCTGAAGAAACTGAGGTAGCGGCAGTAGAGACAATTCAGACAGTCAATGAAGAAGCGACAGTGAAGTCAGAGCCAAGGAAACAAAGTGTTTTAGTTCGCTATGCAGTTCTTGGAGGTATCGTGATTTTGACCAATCTTTTCGCCGTTTATGCTCTTCAAGTTGTTTATCCAGAACCAACTTACGATACTTTTTGTAAGGTAGAGCAGGTGAAGAAATCTTTTGCTAATGAGGAAGAGTGCGTTGGCAGTGGTGGACAGTGGAATGCCTCGACTGGTCAGGGCGATGCTTTGCAAACAGCGTACTGCAATGCTGATTTTACCTGTAGCCAAGAACATCAGAAAGCCTACAGCTTGTACAGTCGCAATGTCTTCATTGTTTTTGTGGCTTTTGGATTATTCCTCTTGATAGGCTCATTATTTGTTTCTGGTTCCACGCTTATAGCTTCAGGTCTTTCTTTTGCTGGAACTCTCTCTTTGATTATCGGGGCGCTAGGGTACTGGAGTGATATGAACGATATTTTGAGACTAGTCGTGTTGGGAGTGGCTCTGGTGACGGTATTGTATCTTGCTTGGAAAAAATTTGAAGATTAACCTCCTATGGGAATTTTTGGTAAAAAAACGAAAACACAAGAAACAAGTGAAACAGCAACAGTGGAGACGACTCCTGTAGAAATAAACTCACCAAGAGGGGTGAGTGTTGCTAAACCTAACACCAAAAGAGAGCATCTCTTCGGGACTCTCCTCATAGGTGTTTTGATTATCGTGGTTTGCTTTGGTTTGTTTGGAGTTGGTTTTGGAGCCTTTACGTTGTGGCAAAAACAATCGCTTCAAAATGAAGCGCCATCAATTAGTGGTCTAGCGAGTATCCCAGCCGAGAAGGAGGCCGAAACTGTGACCCAAGAGATTGAAGAGGTCATCTCACCAGAAACGGAAACTCAAGAGAAACAGACAGAAATTAGCACTGAAGGACTTAAGGCAGCTCAAGCACTCGACGTGATAGTGATGAACGGTGGAGGTGCCAAGGGGGTAGCAACCGAGGCTGCTAATTTACTTAAAAAAGAAGGCTTCACTAAAGTGACTGTAGGTAATACTAAAGGGGATTTCACAGGAACTACTCTCTATAACAAAAAGGGCCTCACTAAAGAAGCGGAGGCTCTTAAGGCAAAAATTATCACTCAGTATCCGAGTGTTACTATTAAGGAAGCTTTAGCGAGTGATATAGAAACTCAGACTGCCAGTTTGACGCTCATTTTTGGTAAGTAAATAGGTTCTAGGTATTATGGACGGCACCTCAGGTTTAGTAAGAAAAAAACACTTCCTAAGAGCTCCCCTGATGCTCTTTTTTTTCTTAGTGTTACCAGCAAGTACCACCTATGAATTAAAAGATTTTGGGGTGGGTACAGGGGGTGCGAATAGTACCTCTACTACCTACGGTATGACTGGTATCAGTGGCGAGCAGAGTGGAGGCAAACTTTCTGGTACAACCTACGATCTTGGTTCGGGTATGGTTTTTACTAATCAAGCCAATGTTCCAAGCGCGCCGACATTTACGAATCCGAGTAATTACTACAATAAACTTCTAGTTACTCTGGTAGCATCTGAAAATCCAAGTGATGCCACGTATGCTATTGCTATCTCCAGCGACAACTTTGTTACTACGCAGTATGTGCAGAGTGACGATACGGTCGGTACAGTACTAGGCATAGAGGACTATCAGACATATACCAACTGGGGTGGAGCCAGTGGGACTCTGATTATCGGTCTCTTGCCGAATACCACGTATAAAGTCAAAGTTAAGGCGATGCAGGGAGCTAAGACAGAAACTGATTATGGACCAGTAGCTACTGCTGCTACTGTAGGAGCTAAACTTTCCTTTGATATAGATGTAGCTCCTACTGATATAGATAATACTGTTACGACGACAAATTTTGGTAATCTGTCCCCAGGAAGTGTCACTAGTACACCAGATAAGATTTGGGTAGATTTTGATACCAATGCCGAGAACGGGGGGAGGGTGTATATCAAGGGTGAGAATAGCGGGCTCAAGAGTTTGATTGCTAGTTACACAATTAGTTCAGTAGCGGGTAACCTCGGTTCTCTCCAGGAGGGTTTTGGTATTCAGGGAGTGAGCGCTACCCAGTCATCGGGCGGACCCTTTACCCTCATGCCAAGTTACAATCTCTCGGGAAACAATATTGCAGCAAGTGATACGACAATACGAGAGGTATTTACGGCGAGTAGTCCAGTGGCGAGCGGGAGGGGATCTATCTTGCTCAAAGCTAAATCATCAGCTGTTACTCCAGCGGCGAGTGATTATCAAGAAGTCTTGACAGTTATTACTTCTGCAAGCTTCTAATAGATTGACTAGACGGCCCTTTTCGTGTATACTAGAAGTAAATAAAAATAAATAATTATCGAGTATGTCTCTACAGACGAAGAAAAGAATTCAAAGTCGTTTTAGTGCGCTTCACATCTTTTCAGTCCTCTCTCTTCTAGCATTACCGTTTCTTTTTGCTCATTTTGCTCAAGCTGGTAACTTTCAGGCAGCTTATGTTCGCCTCGATCGTTTGGCAGCAAGTACCGCTACTACAGGGTTGGTTTGTGCTAACCCACTGACTACTTCTTCTACTAACGTAGACGTACAAATAGCTTTTCCAACCGGTTTTACTGTTAGTACCACAGCTGGTAACTGGACGGTTAATACCACGAACCTTCCTTCCGGTACTAGCGCCTGGCCAGGTATAGGAGCTGCGACACCGACCATTTCATCACAGACAGTCACCTTTACTTATTCTGGCAATCAGACCCTTACCGCTGGAACTACCTATTGTTTCAACTGGACCAACTCTGCCGCTCTGACCACCTCTACTGCGGGCAATGATAAGACTGGAACCATCACTACCAGAACTACCGGAGCAGCCACTATCGATTCATCAAGTTATTCGGTGTCTATCATTTCTAATGATCAGATTGTGGTCACTGCTACTGTGCCACCAACCTTTAGTTTTAGCTTGAGTGCTAACGCTGATACTTTTACCAGTAACCTTTCTACTACAACCACTTCTACCAACGGTCGTACCGCTACAGTGGCTACGAATGCTGCGGCTGGGTGGGTAGCCTGGGTCAAGAGCGCTAACGCTGGTCTTAACTCTGCCGGTACAGGAGCCTCTATTGCTACTGCGGGATCAGTGGATAACACGCCGACAGATCTAGCTTCTACCACGGGTTATGTACTTGATGTAGATGTTACTACGGATAGCGGTACTGGTACTGGTACGGTTTCTCAGGCCTCTAACTATGGTGCAGAATACAACGGTACGAACGCTACCTCTGGAGGTACCCTCTCTACCACTTTTCAGCCTATTGCCGCTGCTAACGGTACAACTGATGGAGATGTGTTGACTCTGACTGAACGCGCTAAAATCACTGCTGTGCAGGCTGCTGCTAACGACTATACAGATACTCTGACAGTGGTAGCTGCTGGTCGTTTCTAAAGCTCTTGGCTATTGAAAATGAACTCCAAAACCCCTCTTTCGAGGGGTTTTTTGTCAAAAAAGTTTGATTTTATGGTATACTGAAGCCAAGTATTTTTGCTAAATAAACAATAACTTCTTTTTATGGATCGATTGCTTAAATCCTTTTTTGGGCTGGTGCTGGTTTTTGGATTAGTACTTCCAACATTTTCACGAGCTCAGTCGAGCGGTCTTTCTCTTTTGACCTCACCACTACCTATTCTTGCCAAAACAACTCCCGGTGTACCAGTCACCACTGATCTTAAGATCCGTAATACTGGTACCGACGAAGAAACCCTTAAAATTTCTCTTATGAAATTTGAGGCCTATGAGGACACTGGCAAGCCAGCTCTTATGGAGCCAGAACCAGGTGATGAGTTTCTGAAATGGGTCAGTTTTAGTGAAGATACCTTCAAAATTGCTCCTGGAGAATGGAAGACTATCCAGGCTACCATTACTCCACCCAAAGAAGCTGCTTTTGGTTACTACTACGCTTTTGTTTTTTCACGAGCAAATGAAAATCTTACCCAAGAAGAGCGCCGCACCGCTATTAATGGTGGGACAGCGGTTCTAGCCTTACTTGATGTTGATGTGCCTGGCGCTAAACGCGAAGTGACTATTGATAAGTTTTCGCTTGATAAAAAGGTGTATGAATTCTTGCCAGCCACGTTCTCTGTGACTCTCAAGAATAACGGGAATGTTCATGGGGCACCACGAGGAAATATTTTTATTGACAAGGGTGATACCAAAGACATTGCTTTGCTTGAAGTTAACAAAGAAAAGGGCAATATTCTCCCATCTTCTAAGCGTACCTTTGAGGCAAGTTGGACAGAAGGGTTTCCTAAATATGTACCCAAGATTGTTGATGGTAAGGAAGTTAAAAACAATCAGGGTGAGACTGAGATGGAGCTTAAGTGGAACTTTAGCGACCTCTCACAGCTTCGTTTTGGCCGCTACAACGCTAAACTTCTGATGATCTATGATGATGGTACTCAGCACGATGTACCACTTGAAGGAGAGGTAAGTTTTTGGGTTATCCCATGGCGTATTATTGCAGTTGGATTAGTCGTAGTGATTGTTATTTTGTTTGGGCTGCGCTCTCTTTTTGGCGGTATCTTTCGTCGGAACAAAAATAAATAGATGAAATGGTTTCAAGGAGGAATCTTCTTTTTCCTTCTCAGCATTTTTTTGGTAGTATCAGAGCCTGCTCTTGCCCAAGATGAGCAGGTTTTTGAGCAGAAAAATACTCAGAAAATGACTCTTGAGCCAGCCTTACAGGAGGTGGTGATAGAGAATGAACCAAGGGCCACAGCATCGATAGTGCTTGAAAATACAGCCTCTGTAGAGCAGCGCTTCAATATACGGCTAGTAGACTTTGGTTCGCTTGATGAGAGTGGCGGAGTGGCTTTTTTGGGCTCTGGTGACCCAAGAGAATACGATGTAGCTAAATGGATGGAGGTACCCGTTACAGATATTTTGGTAGCACCAAATTCTAAGACACGCCTAGATGTCATCATCAAGAATGACGATACCCTTTCGCCAGGAGGCCATTACGGAGCGGTTCTTTTTGAAAACAATACACCTGATAATAATACTGATGAAAAGCCACGTATTGCGGTCAGGCAAGTTTTTTCAGCGCTTATCTATCTTCGTAAGGTTGGTGGTGAAGTATTTTCTTTTCGTCTTGAAAATAAGGAGTACCGCAAAGATTTTTGGCGTCTGCCAGAGATCATGAGCATTCGTTTTGCTAATGAGGGTAATGTCCATGTAGTTCCACGAGGCACTGTTCGTATTTCTGATCCGTTAGGACGTACCGTGAGAAAAGCCACTATCAATGAAAGTTCTGGTATTGTTTTGCCCAACACCAAAAGAGTATTTGAGGAACGTTTTGTTAGCATTTCTTCGGCCTGGATACCAGGACATTATTCGGTACGTACGGACTATCGCTATGATGGCAAGGATTCATTTGAGGTAAGCGGAGAAAAATACTGGTACTGGCCACCAGTGACCACCATGATTTTATTGGTTGGTCTTGGAAGTATTTTTGGAGCAAGGTGCTTGTGGAAAAAGAGAAAATCTAGCACCAAAAAGACCTCTTCGAAAGAATAAAAAAGGCTCTATGAAAGCAAAGTTAGTCTATTGGTTGATCATTGGACCACTTTTTTTAGGAGGACTTCTTGTGTGGTTGTGGACCCAGGGAGAAGCTTCGGGAACGGTGGTAGCAACTCCTCAAAAAGTTGAGGAAGTACCTCATGAGCCTGATGCTTATCAATACAACGGTAAGTATGTGACTCTCCGGGTACCAGGAATGTTTCAAGAAAGAACACAGAGCACGCCTGATAGTGGACCAGTCAAAGAAACTATTTTTTTCGTCAAAGAAAGTGGGGGTAATAATGAAAAAATAGCTGTGACCGTTGAGGAGCGTGACCCAAAAACACTCGATGCCTCACCAAGTTATCAAAGTAGAAAAAATAATTCTCTCTATACCGAACAACTCAATCAAGAAAAATCAGAGAGTATTCTCACCAAACAAAATGACCCATTTGAGGTAACCCATTTTTTCTTTGTAGATGAATTTCTCGTGTCTCTCTCTTACACAGCCACAGCGCCTCGTGAAGGTGAAAAAGAAATGTTAGAACTAGTGAGAAAAAGTCTCCAAAAAACAGCATCCCAACAAGAGGAAAAGAGCCAGAAAAGCTTGCAATAAAGCGATTTTTCTGCTATAATGGAGTTAATAGAGAATAAAAAAGAGGTGATCTCGGGAAACCGAGGTCACTTTTTGTTTCTCGAAGTAAGTTGGCAAGCTCTTTTCTAGGCTATGCGCCTCAAACAAAAACAAAAAAATACTTTAAATAAGCCACAAAGTTGGATAGAGGAGTCTATGCTGGTTTTTTTGTTTTTGGCTATCGTTTTTGCAGGATTTTTTGGTGGTCAAACAGCTGAGGCGGCTACCGGCATCAACCGTCAAATCAATTTCCAAGGAAAAGTCGTTACCAAGACCACGGGTACGAACATTGCTAATGGTAGTTACAGTTTTACTTTTAGTTTGTACAGCGTATCGAGTGGTGGCTCTAATGTCTGGACAGAAACCAAGTCCATCACCGTGACCGATGGAATTTTTCAAACCAACCTTGGTGACACGACACCGCTTCCCGGGACTGCTGATTTTAATACAGACAATCTTTATTTGGGAGTTAACTTCAATAGCGATGGAGAAATGTCTCCACGTGTTCGTTTCACTGCAGCTCCGTATGCTATCAACGCTGAGAAGGTGGGGGGACTTACCGTGACCAGTACCACTGGAACTCTGACGGTTCCTGCTGGTAAGACGATTGCTTTTGGGGGAGCGTTTACTACCACCCCAGCAAACGATGTCACCTTTACCACCACCGGAACAACGAGCGTGACTCTGCCAACTGGAGGTACCTTAGCTACCTTAGCTGGTACTGAAATCCTCACCAACAAAACTATCGGTTCTACCGGAGTTACTTTTTCAGGAGCGACTACAGATATCACCTCAACCTCTGGAGAAGACCTCACGCTAGTGGGTGGCGGAGCTGGTATCATCAGTCTCAATGACGCGGTGACTATCAGTGGCACTACGACACTCTCTACTCTCACTTCTGCCGCAGGCGTGGCTATCGGTATCAACTCAGGTACTACGGGAGCTATCAACATTGGTGACGACGGCTCTGCTGAAACGATCAGTATTGGTACAGGTGCAGCTGCTAAAACAGTAATCTTTGGTTCTACCAATACCACCTCAACCTCAACTTTTCAGTCTGGTAGTGGCGGTATTACCCTAGCTGTTGCTGGTACCTCTACCACTGGTACTGTGCAAATTGGAGCTGGTGGAGCTGGTTCTACCACTCCAGACCTTTTTGCTCTTGATGTGAAGAGTGATGCGGGAGATCCAACTGGAGCAGAAGGAAAAATGTATTACAACAACAACACTAATCGCTTCCGTTGTTTCGAAGACACAGCCTGGACAGACTGTCGCGGCTCTGGAGCTCCCGGTGGCTCTACCACACAGATTCAGTTCAATGATGCTGGTTCATTTGGTGGTGACGCTGACTTTGCTTGGGACAAAACTAATAATGACCTGACTCTCGGTGGTACCGATACCGGTATTACCATGAATGCTATTACTAATGAACCAAGTGCTCCTTCAGCAGGTAATGTGCATATTTATGGTAAGAATATTGCTGGTCGTATTGTACCGAAATGGATAGGGCCAGCTGGTGTTGATACCCCTTTTCAAGCAGCTTTGTGGGGAAACAATACAATCATGTGGACACCGACTACTGCTACGGCTGGAGTATGGCAAGGAACTGCGGGAGCGGGAGCGGGTACCTATACTACAGCATTACCAACTACTACAAACCTCTATACTGCTACTAAGCGTGGACAGTGGGCTACGGTGGTTACAACTACTAACCAGCAAGTCGGTCAGCGTAGTACGGAGAACATGTTTTTTCGTGGTTCAGTAGCGGGACAGGGCGGATTCTTCTTCTTCTGTCGTTTCGGTACGACTGCCTGGACAGCAGGTGACCGTCTTTTTGTCGGTCTTACACCAAATAGTACTGCCATTGTGACTGCCCAGCCTTCCGCAGACGCAAATACAGCAGGATTTGGCATTGATGCTGGCGATACAGCCATTACTTTTATGCACAATGATGGCTCGGGTACGGCTACCAAGGATGCTATTGCTGGACAGCCAACACTAGCAAACAACCAAGGCTATGACGCCTATATTTTTGCTAAACCTAATGACAGTACTATTTACTATCGTCTTGTAAACTTAAATACGGGCGCTGAAATTATTAACAGTTCTACCACTACCGATCTTCCTGTAAACACAACGACCATGTCTGCTCATGCGGTCATGAGTAATGGTACTAACACTCCTGTTACAGCTGCTCAGATTGGAGTAAACCGTATGTATGTAGAAACTGATTTCTAAAAATTATGAAATATTTTACCGCTTCAATTTCTATCATAATTCTGAGTGTTTTTTCGTTGCCTGGATATGCGCACGCTGAATTACGATGGGAACTCCAGTCACCAGAAAACAACCTTACTCTTAAGGGTTCTTGCGATAGTGATGTGCATATAGAACTCTATGAAAGTGAAAACTTCGAAGTTGATCCAGTCTATACAGCGGTAGCGCCATGTATCGACGGCGAGTTTGGGCATGACGATGATCTGTTAAAGTGGAATATCCCAGATGGTGAGTACAAACTGGTGGTAGAGAGTGATCGTCATACCGTACAGAACTTTATCGTCAAAGAACCTCCGGTCACTACTGAAGAAGCAGTGGCTCGCGAAGCGAGAGAAAAAGGTTTGCCAGCGGAAGTGGGCTTTACTGCTGATCAGGTTTTCGAAAACGCTCAGAACAGTTTTGCTCAAAAACTCTACAGTCTGGAAACGGATTTGATTACTATGCAGGAGAGTCTCAAGGACACCTCTTATCCAGAATTTATTAAGATTGGTTTGGGGGGAGCCTTGAGTGTGGTGGAGACGGCTACTCAAAAATTAAGCGAAGCCTTCTTTGTAGTCGAGCAGCGTGATTTTGTGAACTCAAGCGCTTCAAATTCAGCTGAAACTACGCCGAAAACAGAAGCAGTTTCAGAAGAAGGGGAAACTAGAGTAGAAACACCCGATTTAGAAACCGTACCCGAGAGTCCTTCTTCTGAGGAAGCTCCCACCGAGAGCCCTTCCCTCTCTGAAGACAGCTTGTAGGGAGACTCTTTTTTGATTACACTAAGGGAAGAGGAAAACTTTTTTGCTATTCCTAAAACAAAAAAAACAATGCTCTCTCTTGAAGTCAACCCAACTAAGAAGCCTGCCAAGACACTTTCTGTTAAAAATCAATCCAAAGTAATTATTATCACTTTGGGAGTTCTTTTAATTTTAGCTCTTGGTGGTTTGGGTTATCTTTATTACCACTACGTGGCCGGAGGAAACAAATCAGTGAAGACTGAGGAGGAGCTAATTAAGGAGGCGGTGGGGAGTAGAATTCTTTTACCAGAGGAGAATCCTTCGATAGCGACGGTCACGGATAAAACTAAGCTCGCTGACCAGCCTTTTTTCAAGAAAGCTGAAAATGGTGATAAAATTCTTATCTTTACCAACTCCGGTCGAGCTATTTTGTATCGACCTAAGATCAAAAAAGTGATTGATACTACTACCATCAGCCTGACTCCAGAGGTAGATCAGGCTAGCCCAACAGGTACGACGCCTGCGCCGATGGAAACTACGACGACACCCGAAGGGTCAACAACTGCCGAGCCAGTTGAGCGTCTCAATATCGCCATCTACAATGGCTCACAAAAAATTGGCATCACCAATAGTTTCGACGATGATCTTAAGGCTATGTATCAGAATATTGATATTGTTCTGAAGGAAACAGCTAAGAGGAGTGATTATGAGAAAAGTGTGGTAGTTGATCTGACAGAACATAATGCACCTTTTGCCAAAGAGTTAGCTTCCAAAATTAATGGTGAAGTAGCTAAGTTACCAGCGGGGGAGACACTTCCAGAAAATACTGACGTTTTGATTATCTTAGGCAATAATGACTATAAACCAGTTCCCTAGAAGGCTTCAATAGAAACTTAAGTAGGTATTTTATCCCCACGTAAGATGGGGATTTGCTTTTTTGGGTCTCTCACCGTAGGGTATAGATATGGCTCAATTCCAAGAAAACACTACTGAAATTATCAAATCTCGTCTTAATATCGTGGACGTGGTGAGTTCGTATATTAAGCTCGAAAAAGCAGGGGCTCACTATAAGGCCAACTGCCCGTTTCACCAGGAACGCACCCCTTCTTTTACGGTTAATGAAGAGCGCAATATGTGGCACTGTTTCGGTTGTTCCCGGGGAGGTGATATTTTCGCTTTTGTGATGGAAATAGAGGGGCTTCAGTTTCGCGAAGCTTTGGTGCTTCTGGCTGAAAAAGCCGGTGTAGAGCTGCCTCAGTATCGTCACGAACCAGAAGGACAAAAGCAAAGCAAAGAGCGTCTCTATGAGATTATGGAGCTCGCAGTGAGATTTTATGAACACCAGCTTCTAGAAGGAGTTGGTAAGACTAAGGCTTTACCCTATCTGGAGAAACGAGGCTTGAGTGAAGAAAGCATTAAGAAATTTCGTCTCGGCTACGCGCCAGAAGGTTGGCGTCATCTCTACGATTTTCTGATCAAAAAAGGCTTCAACCAAGCAGAGCTTGAGTTGGCTGGTCTAGCTATTCGTAAGGCTGAAGGTGGCTCTGGTCAGGGAGCATACGATCGTTTTCGAGATCGTATTATGTTTCCTATCACAGATATTTTAGGTCGACCAGTGGGCTTTTCGGCTCGGGTAGCACCGGGAGGCGATGAGACCCAAGCTAAATATATCAATACACCAGAGACCCCGCTTTATCACAAAAGCCGAGCTCTTTATGGCTTATCTTGGGCTAAGCAGAGCATGAAGCAAGCGGGCTTCACAGTCGTAGTTGAGGGAAATGTAGATGTAATTGCGCTTTCACAGATTGGTATCGAAAATGTAGTAGCAGTTTCAGGCACCGCTTTGACTGGGGAACAACTGGATATCATGAAGCGTTATGGGAGAGAAGTGCACCTCTTCTTTGATATGGATGGCGCTGGACAAAAGGCGGCTCGTAAGAGTACGGAGTTGGCTTTGGAAAAGGAAATGCAAGTGAGGCTGATTGGGCTGACAACAGGAAAGGACGCGGCGGATATGGGGGCGGAAGATCCAGAAGGACTACGAAAGGTGGTAGAGGCTCATCGTGGAGCGCCAGAATATTTTTTACAAAAAAGCATTGAAAGTTTTCCGACTCAGACCGCTGAGGGTAAGCGAGCAGTAGTAGATGATTTCATGTCATTGCTCATTGCCATCAAAAATCCTCTGGAGCGTTCGTTTTGGGTCAAGGAACTGGCTCGTGAAACTGGTCTCGAAGAGCGCCTGGTAACAGGAGCTGTCAATCAAGCCTTTCTTGAGGCTACTCGTCGCAATGGCCCACTTTCTGTAGAGCCAATTCAGAAGCAGTTTCCTGAAGCTCAATTTCAAACCAGAGCAGAAAGAATAACCGAAGAAGTTATTGCTTTGCTACTGACAAACACTGCTTTGCGGCAAGACTTTCTGGAGCATAAGAATATTCTTATTGAGGAGTTTCTAGCGAGACACCCCCTTTTCTTCTTTATTGTTCAGGCAGGTGCTCACGATCCACTCTCACTTATTGAGGAACCAGATCTCAAAAGTTTAGCTACCAAGCTCACATTTCGTTTATTGAGTTCACCCGACTTTATAGATCTCTCCACTGAAGAGATTGCCGAGAAAAGTAAGCATCTTCTCGAAGAGTATCTTCAAATACTTGAGAATGAAGTAGGTACAGCAGAAAAATTGCAGAATATTGAAAAAGAACTTCAAAAAGCTCGTGCAGAAGGAGATAAAGAACGAGAGCAGAGATTGTTGAGGGAGTTTGTGGAGCTTTCCCAGAAGTAGCTTTTCAGCAAGACGAAACCTTGCTATGATGAAGTATCCAAGAAACTTTGTAGTGGCTTGAATAAGCCTCATTTTTTAATATAAGTACAACCCGTATGCCTAAAAAAGTTAAAAAAATCGTCAAAAAAGCGGTTAAGAAGGTGACTAAAAAAGTTCAACCGAAGAAAAAAGCAACTGCCAAAAAGTCAGTAGCTAAGAAGATAATCAAAAAAACAGTCAAAAAAACGGTGAAGAAAATAGTCAAGAAAACACAACCAAAAAAGAAGACCGTTAAGAAGGTGGTTAAAAAGAATATCAAGAAAACGCCGAAAAAAACTACTAAAAAAACAGCCGTCAGTTCCCTGCAAGCGAGACGGAACGGTATTAAGCAGACAACTCCAACGAAGAAGACGAATAAGAAGGGACCAAAAAAGCCAACCAAGAAAAGTCTCGCCAAGGAAGCTAAAAAAGCCGGTAAGGACAATGCTTTTGAGGACCTCTTTCTTCGTGGCAAACAGCGCGGCTTTGTCACAGAGGATGAAATCATTCATATTCTTCCAGATGTAGAAGCTGATCTGGAACATCTGGAGAACCTCTATGAGAAATTGGAGAACTCTGGTATCAAAGTGGTGAGTTCAGATGAGATGCTTAAGATGGATACCGATAAAGTTGGAGAATCATTCAGTGAAGAAAAGAAGCCCAAGGGTCGCAAGAAAAAAGCTGAGATGATTGAGGATGGTGATAACACCTCCGATCTCGTCCAAATGTACCTCAAAGAGATTGGGCGTGTCGGCTTGCTCTCAGGTGATGATGAAGTACGTCTTGCGAAGTTGATTGAAAAAGGAGACTTAATGGCTAAACAAAGGCTTACTGAAGCCAACTTACGTCTCGTCGTATCGATTGCTAAGAAGTACGTTGGTCGTTCTCACAATCTCTCATTGCTTGATCTTATTCAAGAAGGTAACATCGGGCTCTTTCGTGCCGTTGAGAAATTCGATTATCGCAAAGGATTCAAATTTTCTACCTATGCTACTTGGTGGATCAGGCAGGCCATTACTCGCGCACTTGCTGATCAGTCTCGTACTATTCGTATCCCTGTTCACATGGTAGAAACTATCAATAAGTACGCTCAGGTTACCCGTCGCCTTGTACAAGAACTTGGCCGTGAACCACTAGCTGAAGAAATAGCAGCAGAAATGAATATCGAAGTAGAAAAAATTCGTCACATTCAGAAAATCTCTCAAGAAACTGTCTCATTGGAAACCAGCGTGGGTGATAATGAAGATGACAGTGTGCTTGGTGATTTCATCGAAGATACAGAGACGGTCATGCCTCACCAGATGGCGGCTCGCAAACTTCTGCGTTCTCATATTACTGATATCTTAAACGAGCTGACTCCGCGTGAACAGAAGATTCTTCGTATTCGCTTTGGTCTCGAAGATGGAGTCACTCATACACTTGAAGAAGTAGGGCAAGAGTTTGGTGTTACTCGTGAGCGTATCCGTCAGATTGAAGCTAAGGCCCTTGAGAAAATTCGCGAACATAGTAGTCTCAAGAAACTAAGAGACTATTGATATTTAAAAGATGTAAAAAAAACGACTCCCATGGGAGTCGTTTTTTATCTATGTCCAGTACAATTGGTAATGGGCTTCTACAAAATTTTCCCTGTATAGAGCCTTTGTTTTAGTGTAGGTTTCTGTTTCAGCTCTTGGTTTCCCAAGAGTGGCTTGGATACTTTCCCAAGTTTCTTCCGTGTCTTTGCCACGTGGTGGATTGGGATCATGATGTACAAAGCCTCCGATAAAAGCGCAAAAATCTCTGTAGTAACGTGTAAACATGAGCATCTCGTGCCAAGCCCAATCAACTCGACCAGAGGGAGCCACGGCGGTATCAGTCAGAATAGAAAGATAGAGCATACGTTTAGCTTCGCGGAGAATTCCGAGAGCGAATTCTCGTGGCACACCATGAAGCCTCACTACGCGATCGGTGAGGATATCTGGAACTTCATAATTATCGACATCAGTAAGGGTGATGGGCATAGTATAAAAAGAAAGAGAGGGAGAACCCTCTCTTTTACAGCTACTCTGTTGGTGCAGTAGTGCAAGCGGCGCCCTCTGGTTTCGCTTCGCATTTTTCACCTTCTGCGGTGCACTTACCACCTTCGCACTTGTCTCCCTCAGGAGCTGTAGTGCAGCTGGTTCCCTCTGGTTTCGCTTCGCAAGCACTGCCTTGCAGAGCGTCGGTTGTTTGCATGTCGTCCATACAATTTTATTTAGTTGGCTTAAGCCGCAGAAGCGACAAATACACAGAGAATGTGTATCTAGGCTAACTATATAACATTAATTTTTTTATGCAAGCAGGAGAGTGACTCTTGCCAAGACCTCTCAGGTTGGCTATAATCACTTTGTTTTATATTTCATAAAACATACTCCGGCGTAGCTCAGCGGTAGAGCAGAGGACTGTTAATCCTTTGGTCGTAGGTTCGAATCCTACCGCCGGAGCATCATAGGACTCTGGGCATATTCTGCCCAGAGTTTTGCTTTATCTTGGGGAAGATTGAGAGGTTCTAACCGATTTCGAATCGCCTTTTCCTCTTTGGCGAGTTCTTCCATTGCAATCAGCTCATTTTTCCTTGTAATGAGCAGTTTTCTGTCTTTCAAGAGGAGGTTCGA
>CAZQLN010000013.1:0-17307 GCA_964594215.1 uncultured Bdellovibrionales bacterium
GTGACACCTTTTTCTGCCAAATATTTACCAATACTTTCAGCAAGATCAATATTTTCTTGTTCATGAGTTCCACTTGCGGAACTAAAAATTGCAATTTTCATACATTTATCTTTTTCGCGCCTTGATCACAAAGAATGTCGGGTGGATGGTGTCGTTCAATTGTTCAGATGCTGGAAAATCATACCATTCCTTGTAGTCAAGCAAATCAAAATTATCAAAAAATCCTTTGTTAAAATATTCTCCAAATGAGTGCGATGGTTCATGAAGCGCAATACGTCCGTCGTAAATATTGGATGTGGTGATATTGTTTTTGAAATAATTTTTATCAGCATTTTGTTCCATGAATTGTCTCAATGGGTGTTTAGACAACATAACAAACAACCCGTCTTTTCTAAGCACGCGGGCAACCTCACTCATAATTTTTGGAACTTCAGGTGATGTCTGAACAGCGTATTTACTAAACACAACATCAAAAGATGCGTCTTTGAATGGCAGTTTTTCACCAACACCGACAATAAAAGTACAGTTGGGATATTTTTTCTTTGCGTTCTTTACGAAATTATCTGACGGTTCAATTCCAGTAACAATTCCTCCTGATTTTTGATAAAAATTGCAATCAGTCCCATCCCCACAGCCCACATCTAAAACCTCTTTTCCCTCGAGTGAAAAATCTATAGTTTGATAGAAAAATCTGTTACCAGCCGCATCTTGTACAGCAAGATTGCTACTATAAACATCATCAAAATTATTATATTGTTTGTTGATTGAATTATTTTCCATAAAATTATTTTTCTGATTTTTCTATGACCCATCGACCATTGCTTTGTATATCACCATACTCATTAAATATAAATATTCCTGAAATGCCTTGATATTGATAATCTTTATCTTTAATTTTTTTCATGACTTCATTAGAATCTGCGCCGTCATTTTTTGAGAGTACATCAGCAAGCAACATTGTTGCGTCATACGCATTATCAGAATAAAGGGTTGGTTTCTTGTGATAGACAGATTCAAATAATTCTACAAACTTTGGAGAAAAATGGTGTGAAAAGATATAAAGATCGCCACTATAGTTTTTCAATTTTTCTCCGCGTTGTCCTGCGGTCAAAAGTTGGTCGCCGATCAAAGGAATTGATAATTGTTTTTCCAAAAGATATTCAACAAGAACATCTGCCTCGCCCTCATATCCAGACCAAATAATAAGATCGGGCGAAGTCTGTAATGATTTATCAATAGTTTCTCGTATATATTTTTTGCCAAATGAAGAAATGTAAGGAATCAATTGCTCAATAAAAACAATTTCAACGCCAGTTTGCAGGGCAGCGTTTTTTATTGGAATCAAATGACTTACGCCCCACTTATCTTGCGAAAGGATAACACCAATTTTTTTGATATTATTTTTTACGAAAAAATTTTTAAGAGCGGTTTGTTTATAGATATTTTTTTCAGCACCAAAAAGTAAATAGTTACTGTTTCGGATAATAGAATCAGACGCGACTGCTGGCGCGAAAGTGATTATTTTTTCCTGATCAATTATCGGCGCAAATGAATCAACCTGATTTGACCATGTCGGCCCAACAATCGCTCGAACATCGTGTTCACGCACCAAACTGTCTATGGCGCGCACTGATGTAACAATATCAGAATTATCATCAATGTAATGCACTTCAATATTACGCCCAGATTTTTTCAAATCTTTTACTGCAAGCTCAATGCCATCATGAATACCGCGAGCATCTTGCGATGCTTCGCCAGAGAGACTGAGTATTGCGCCTAGGTGAATAGTATCTTTTTTCATAACACAACTATTTTACCATTTTTCAAAATTTTTATCTACTTGCTCCCGCCCCAAATCCGAAAGAAGGCCCGCCCGCATTCCTCCCCAGACCCCTCCTGCGGGCGGGCGCAAATCCGAATTTCCGCCAAAACAAATTAGCCGAATTTTTGCGAATCCTTTTCCCCAGAAAAATTGTTTCGCAAAAATTCGTCCGCTTTATTTATTTTGAAAATAGGTTCTAACTTGGTAGTATAGAGACACCAGAAGCCTTGGTAGTTCAGTGGCAGAACGCTTCCATGGTAAGGAAGAGGTCGTGAGTCCGATTCTCACCCAAGGCTCTAGAAAAGAGGAATACTTGACGAAAGGGAACTTTTCCCGTAGAATAGGGGAGTTTTATAAGAATGAAATTTAGGAATTGTATGGGACGAATCAAAGATACAATGGCAAAACTGAAGTGTAGCGAGTGTGGTCGCATTACACATTACACCAAACGCAACAAAAAGAAAGTTAAAGAAAAGCTTTCTCTTTCCAAATATTGCAGTTTTTGTCGCAAGAACAATACTCACAACGAAAGCAAATAGTAATCTTCCGCCTTCGGGCGGATTTTGCTATTATTCGGGAGTACTGAGTTACGCGGGCGTCGTATAGTGGTAATACAGCGGTCTCCAAAACCGTCAACGTGAGTTCGATTCTTACCGCCCGTGCCAGAATAGAATATGTCGCCATCGTCTATCGGTTAGGACATCAGGTTCTCATCCTGGAAAGCGGGGTTCGATTCCCCGTGGCGATACAAGTTATAAAAGACTCCTTCGCTAAAGCGGAGGATTTTTTATTTAGTAAAGATTTGAAAAAGAGGTAAAGTGTCAAAGCACTTTACCTCTTTTCATCTGTCTTAGCCAACAAGCTCTACTGCGGTATAACTGTGAAGCGATGTGGCCATTAAAAGCACGCAGTGTTGTATCTCACGATACCCAAGAATCTCTGTCTTGAAGTTAAACCAGTGAAATGTATATATCAACAGTTGGAACAGGTATAAACAAGATCCAATAGCCCAGAGTAGATTAAAGGGGCTCGGGACTTCACTCCAGTGTAAGAGGAAGAAGGTTACTATTGGTAATCCAGATAGAATATATAGACCGCCACTTACCCCTTTAGAGAAAAAATCGAAGAATTTTATTATCGCTCCAAATATGATAAGTGTAGCGATGATGAGTGGTCCGGCAGGTCTCCATGCAAAAGGTGTGATTACTCCCCAGTAGGGTATAGCCGTCATTGCAATGACTACAAAAATCATGATGTGATCTAGGCGTCTGAGCCAGTCTTTGTGGACACACCAGTGATAGGTAGCACTAACAAGATAAAGCAAGACTATTGAGGCAAGGTAGGTTCGGTTGACCCAATGAGCGCTTTGAAGTAAAAAGAACAGAGTGGAGAGAATTCCTCCTATGTCCAGTAAACACACGATCGGGTGTCTAGGGTGAAGTGAAGGCTTTTCAGCCCGTTCATCATATGTGATCAAGGCTTATCTCCTAAGAAAAATCTCAAAATTATAGTACATGCTTCATGAGGGAGAGTCAATTTTTTGTATAAAGAGGCATTTTCTTTTTTAAGCCAAAAAAGGTACCATTGAGAAAGAATGATAACTAAAAAACTATGAACGGACTTGAAGTTTTTACAAAAAATGGAAAGATGCCCCTGCTTGCTTTTGATCATCGGGGGAGCTTTGAGAAGGCTATGAAAGCTGCCTATCCAGATCCACAGACTGTAGAAGAAACAGTTGCTTTAAAGCAGAAGATTATAGAAGCAGTTACTGATATTTGTAGTGGAATGTTGATTGATCAGGATTATGGTTTACCGGCTTACAAGAATCTTAACTGTCAGAGCCCATTTCTTCTTCCTTTGGAAAAAACGGGCTATACCGATGCTGCTGGAGAGCGAGTGACAGAGCTAATGTACTCGCCTGAGTCATTACTAGAGAACGGCGCTCAGGGCGCAAAACTCCTGATTTATAGCAATCATAATTTACCCACTTGGGAAAAACAGCTTGATACGATCAGAACTGCTCTTGAGAGTACGCAAAAAGCTGGATTGCCGTTGTTTTTGGAATTTGTAGATTATGAAGCTAATGGAGTGAATCCTGGTACTGTAGTAGAAAATGTTACCGCAGCAATAGAAGCGGGTATTAAACCAAGCGTTTGGAAAATTGCTTATCCAGGATCACGAGAAGAGTGTCGTAAAATGACGGAGGTCTGTGGTGATACCCCATGGATAGTTCTTACTGGTGGGGGGACATTCGAAGACTTTGCCCAAAACTATCAGGTTGCTATCGAAGAAGGAGTGAGTGGATTTCTAGCCGGTCGATCTCTTTGGGCAGAGGCCTGTACTTTTTATCGTGATGAAGAAAAACTCAAGCAGTTTCTTTCGGAGACACTTCCGTTGCGCTTTCGTAAACTAGTAGCTATTGGAGAATAAAAATAATGACTGGTGCGAAGAAGACTATTAAGGTAAGTGAGGAATACCAAGCGGGTTATAGTTATACTCTGACTGAACCAGAGGGGAAGAATTTTGACCCAGCTTTTCGACCTGACCTGACTCCCAAGGAAATGCTTAAGCTTGGCATTTTTGGAGGTGCCTATTTTACTTCCATACCCAAAGAATTTCCTCAGTCTTGGTTTAAGGGAGTAGAGTTTTCTTCTTCAGGTCAACCACAAAAAGACCTCAACTATTTTGGTATTAATGCTAGTCAGCCAAGGGAGGTCTGGCAACAAAAGGGCTGGATGCACAAGGATGATCCACTTGGTTGGTTCCTTTGGTATTGTCGGTACTATCAAGGCCGTAGACATGAGGACGATGAACGACAAATAAAAAGATGGAAAGCGTATCGTCGCCATTTGTCACAAGTTGGTCTTAACTGTCAGCCAGGTGATATGCATTGTCGGCCCAAGCAACGTCAGTCACTTCTTCATTGGGCTTATGATTCACGTAAACTTTGACTTTTTCTTCTCGAGAGAGTAATCTGATTCGACGCGCAAATTCGCGTTTGAAGGTTTTTTAACAATCAAAAGGGAGAAGAAAATGGCTCAGAATTATCGCGATGCATTTCTAAACGCCGCTTTATCAGTGGGCGTTTTTGAGAAAGATGAACGTGGCCGAATCATACTTGACCCAATGTTTGATGGGAATGCCCATCTCTTGCAGTCAGCAGCTTTTGCTTGTCGTCAAGAAATCAACAAGACATCGCCCCTCTATGAGGTGGATGCATTTATGTCTTTTGAGCACTCGCAATACCCCCTTGTCACCGCGACAGCCATGCAGTTTTTGGGAGGGGATGCTAAAAAATTTTTCCATTACAGCAATCATCGTCTGACAGGGTGTTTTCTTGAGGGCAAAAAGGTGATTCTCCTTGGAACAATTGAATCTGAAACTCAAATTCAGGGTGCTGTACGATACATGCAACAGTGGGGAGCTACTGCCATCGGTGTGGTGATTTTGTTCTCTCAAACAGCAGCTATGCAGAATCCAGAGATTGATGTACCTATTGTGCGTATATTTCAGGATACTGAAATCGAAGATGCCTTAATGGCAATTGCTTAGAAAGGATAGAAATGATGGATTGGTTGGAGAATAAAGAACACATTTTGTCTCCAGAAGCACGAACTCTTCTGGAGCATGCCATCAAAATTAAAGCCTTGGTTCTTGATTCATCATCAAGTATTGAGCTGAAGAGCGGGCGTTTGTCGCCCTACTTTTTCAACTCTGGTGGTTTCGTAACTGGTGAAGATCTGCGAGTCCTTACTGAGGCTTATATCTCAGCGGTGCGTGCTCATTCAGTTTTGAATACAGCTGAGGCAGTCTATGGACCACCCTACAAGGGTATTAGCTTAGCTACGAACTTCGCTTTACTGTGGGGAGGCTCTCTGATTGCGGCTTCGAGTCGCAAGGAGGCTAAGGATCATGGTGAGGGAGGCATCCATCTCCATGGTGATTTCACTGGGAAGCGAACGTTGTTGATAGATGATGTTATGTCATCTGGCGACTCCGCAGAAAAAGGCCTCCGCTATATCGAAAGTCGGCGAGGTATTCCTATCGGAGGAGTTATTGCTTTTGATCGTCAAGAGCAGGCCAAGGATAGCGATCTTTCGGCAACGCAGCAGTTTCGTGGCAAGTATTGTATGCCAGTTGTGGCCGCCGCTACTCTCGATGATCTGATCACGTTGCTTCGTGAGCAAAATAATCATGTCATTGTTGAGCACATTCTGCGCTATCGGGCGAGGTACGGTGCTTTGCCAGAGCGATCTTCAGTAGAAAAGGGGATTGTCGCGGCGGTGAGCTTCGGTGAATCAGGAGGGGCTATGGGTGTTGTGCCGATCGACGAAGGTCGTGATTACGGTCCTCTGCCAGGGTAGTTTATCTGATTTGTGGGCTAAGATGTCTTTGGGGCGATTGGAAACGGTCGCCTCTTTTTTATGCTAAAATGAGGGTAATTGATGAAAATGTATGGCTACACTGGTATTTGATATAGAAACGGTAGGAGATGATTTCGAAGGCTTAGATGAGACGACTCAGGAGGTTTTGACGCGCTGGATTAAGCGTGAGAGTGAGAGTGCGGAGAGTTATACATCTGCTTTGACTGATCTTAAGGAGGGGCTCGGCTTTTCTCCGCTGACTGGTCAAATTGTAGCTATTGGTATTTATGATGCGGAGCGCGAGAAGGGAGCAGTCTATTATCAGCCATCACCGAAAAGTAAAGGTGAGGAGAAAGATTTTGAGGAACAGAATTGTAAGTTTGAAGTGATGGGTGAGAAGGAAATGCTTATGCGTTTCTGGACTATTGTTGAGAAATACGATACGTTTGTTACTTTTAATGGACGAAGTTTCGATGTACCTTTTTTGATGATTCGCTCAGCTATTCATGGTATTCGACCAACTAAAAACCTACTCTCTAATCGTTATCTAAATTACCAGCCAGGCAACTCTCGCCATATTGATTTACTTGATCAGTTTTCTTTTTATGGGGCACTTCGTCGCAAGGGCAGTCTTCATCTCTGGTGTCATGCATTTGGTATTGAGAGTCCTAAGAGTCAGGGAGTAGATGGGGATGATGTGAAGGGGCTTTTTGAGGGTGGTAAGAGTAAAACCATTGCCAGGTATAATGCTCGCGATATTGTAGCTACTGCCAAGCTTTATAAGCACTATCAAGATTACCTACAATTCAATTAAGTGGGCTCTTTAGGAGAAACACTTGATATGATATACTTTTGCCCATGAGCACGGATGCTAAAAAACTTATCAGTGAATTTAAGGAACGCCTCGACCCAGAAATCAAGGCGTTTTTTGCCGAAGTGAAAAGGGATGTCGAGATGAAAGACCCCTTTATTCGAGAGGCAGTGGATCACATGGAAGATATCGTCGTTTCTGGAGGGAAGCGTTTACGTGCCGCTCTTATGTATTACAGCTATCTCGCTTCTGGCGGAACCAACAGAGAGGCTATCCTGAAAGCCTCAGTGAGTGTTGAGCTTATCCATGCGTTTCTTCTGGTGCATGATGACATTATCGATCGAGATGCTCTTCGTCATGGAGTAGAAACTTTGCATACTCGTTATACCAAGAAGGCTCGCAAATATTTTCCAGACAAAGATGAGGAACATTTCGGAAACTCGATCGCCTTGATCTTGGGCGATATGCTCTATGCTTTTGGTAATGATGTCATTTTCCGCGCGGATTTTCCCAAAGACGCTATTTTCCGCGCCCTCTCTTGTCTCCAGAAGATTGTGACTTGTACTGTCACTGGCCAGGCTCGCGACATCTATATCGAATTCCAGGGGAGCGCTACTGAGGAGGAAATTCTCTCTATGTATGAAAATAAAACAGCTCGCTACTCCATTGAAGGGCCACTCCATCTTGGCGCTTTATTGGCTGGAGAGAATCAGAAACTCCTAGATTTATACACAGAGTATGCCATTCCACTCGGCATCGCCTATCAGATACAAGACGACATTCTCGGAGTTTTCGGTGAGGAAAAAGCTATTGGGAAGCCAGTGGGTTCTGATATTCAGGAAGGTAAGTATACTCTGTTGGTAGCCAAGGCAGTGGAGTTAGGTACTCAAGAACAAGGTGGGCGTATCAAAACTTTGCTTTCTGGTCAGAAGATTCTTGAACAAAAAGACATCTTAGAATTTCGTGACCTTCTAGAAAAGACAGGTTCACTCAGAGCTTGTAAGTTGATTGCTGAAGAGGCAACGAGCAAGAGTCTCGCGATTCTCCCAGAGCTCAAATTACATATGACTGAAGAAGCTTTTGAATTTCTTAAAGCCTTGACCAACTATTTACTAGAAAGGGATGTCTAATTTTATGCCAGAGACAGTACCATATCATGTCGCTATTATTCCCGATGGAAATCGTCGTTACGCTAAAGGTCTTGGGAAAGAACCTTGGTATGGACATGAGGTTGGCGCCAAGAATACGGAGATCCTGATTAAAAAGGCTCACAAGTTGGGAATACGAGAACTCACTTTTTGGGGATCATCACTAGAAAATTTGAAAAAGAGACCACTTGATGAAACGCGGGCCTTATTACGTATCTATGAAACCTATTTCCAGGAGCTAGCGAGCAATGCTGATATTCATGAAAATCAGGTGCGGGTGCGTTTTATCGGACGATGGAGAGAACAATTCCCAGATTCCTTGAAGGAGATCCTTATTAGTATCGAAGAAGCTACTAAGGACTACCAAGAGTATGGGCTCAACTTTCTTTTAGCGTACAGCGGTGACGACGATATGCTTGAGGCGGTAAATACACTGACCAAGCGATTTGGTGCAAGCGGTAAAGAGATTAAAAAAGAAGATATAAAAGGTGCTCTCATGACTCATGAATTACCAGAGGTAGACTATCTTATTCGCACGGGAGGAGAGCCACATCTGTCAGCTGGATTTATGATGTGGGATGTAGCCAATGCCGAACTTTTTTTCTCGGAGGCACTGTACCCAGCTTTTGACGAAAAAGCCTTTGAAGAAGCCATTTTAGAGTATGGAACACGGGCGAGACGGCAGGGGAGCTAATGAAGGCTTAAAATCTTGACAATTTTTGAATACCCCTCTACAATAGTCATACATTTGAAAATTGCAGCAATAAGGGTAAAGAAGGTTCAGATATCTGTATACACGATTGAGGTCTGACAGAGCAAGGGAAGATAACCTACCACCTCTTTTTTTGCGTTTATTTATGCTCTAAAGTGAATGAAACGAAATAATTTTTCGTTTCTGAACGTCAAGAGTATTAACCCGACAAACGCACTTTACTTGATTTTATTCTCTGCATCCCAAAGCAAACTATGGCAAAAAAAGATATGATTCGTTTTGAGGGTGAGGTTCTTGAATCTCTCCCGAGTACGACCTTTCGAGTAAAGCTTGATAATGGTCACGAAGTACTCGCTCATATTTCAGGGAAAATGAGAGTTCATTACATCAGATTATTGCCAGGAGATCGTGTCATCCTCGAGATGAGCCCTTACGACCTTTCCAAGGGACGTATTGTGCAGCGCTTAAAATAATAGATTAGTCAGCTTATGAAGGTTCGTGCCTCAGTTAAAAAAATTTGCGTCCATTGCAAAGTAATTCGTCGTCATGGCAAGGTGATGGTAATTTGTCCTACCACTCCAAAACATAAACAACGTCAAGGTTAAATATCCCTATGGTTAGAATCGCAGGTGTCAACATTCCAGATAACAAACGTGTAGAGGTTGCTCTGACGTATATTTATGGTATTGGTCTTACGACAAGTCAGAAGATTTTGAAAGAACTGAATGTCAGTCCTGATACTCGCACCAAAGATTTGACTACTGAAGAAGCTAATAAACTTCGTGAAACCATTGAAAAGAAATTCCGTGTTGAGGGAGAATTACGTCACTTAGTAAAACAGAACATCAAGCGTCTCAAAGAGATTGGATCATTTCGGGGTTCACGTCATCAGAAGGGTCTTCCTTCGCGAGGACAGCGCACCAAGACTAATACTCGTACGGTTCGTGGTAACACTCGTAAGACCATGGGTAGCGGACGTAAGAAGGCAGATAGCAAGACCTAATATATTCTATGACTGAAGAACTCAAAACAACTGAAGAAGAAGTCGTCTCAGCTGATGGAGAAGCACCAGTAACCGCTGAAACAGAAGCACCAAAGAAGCGCAAGAAATTGAAGCGCCAGGTTACTAAAGGGCGGGTCACTATTCAGTGCACTTACAACAACACCATCATCTCTATTGCTGATATGAATGGCGGTGTTCTTGGCTGGTCTAGCTCTGGTCATATGGGATTCAAGGGCGCTAAGAAGTCCACTCCCTATGCTGCCACCCAAGTGGTAGCTGATGTAACTGAAAAGGTCAAAAAGTATGGTGTTTCTGAGTTAGAAGTTTTCGTAAAAGGAGTAGGCAGTGGTCGCGAAGCATCTATTCGATCCTTGGCTAACAATGGCTTCGTAATAGTTGGTATCAAAGACACTACTCCAGTCCCACATAATGGTTGTCGACCACGTCGACCACGTCGCATTTAATAGAGAACTATGGCAAAAAATCTTGATTCAAAATGTAAACTCTGTCGTCGCGCTGGCGAAAAACTCTTCCTCAAAGGAGAGCGTTGTTTTGGTCCAAAGTGTGCAATGAGTCGCAGACCGTATGCTCCTGGTGTCCATGGACAAAATGCTCGTCGAAGCTCTAGTGAATTCGGTCGTCAATTGGCCATGAAGCAAAAGATTAAGCGTATTTATGGAGTCCTTGAACGACAATTTCGTAACCACTTTGAAGAAGCAGCTGGTCTCACGGGTATCACTGGTGACCACCTTCTCTCTCGTTTGGAGCGTCGTCTTGATAACGTAGTCTACCGCCTTGGTTTTGCCGCCTCTCGATCACAAGCTCGTCAGTTAGTCGGACATAAGATGTTTGAGGTCAATGGTAAGCGTCAAAACATTCCTTCAGCAGAAGTCAGAGTAGGAGATGTCATTAAGATTAAGGTTTCCAAACAACAGAAAAACTACTGGAAGAATCTCGCTGAAATTCTGGCTAATAAGCAAGATGTACCGCATTGGTTGGCTCTCGATGTAGCCAATGGAGAGGGAAGAGTGATTGCTATGCCAGTACGTGAAGACGTTGGTGTCAGCGTAGATCCTCAGATGGTTGTCGAATATTACTCTAAATAATTAAGTTATTTCATTAAATTGTTTCCGGTGCGGAGCCTTTGAACTACAGGTCCAGCGTCGCGTCCGAAACCACAAATGTATGTTGGCGATTACATCACCACAAGAGACGAAGTACGTAGAATTGGCCGCTAATCACGGTAAGTTTGAAATTCCAGGATGTTATCCTGGTTACGGTACCACCCTTGGTAACGCTCTTCGTCGCGTTCTCCTTTCTTCATTAGAAGGAGCCGCTGCTCATTCAATTAAAATCACGGGTGTTTCTCACGAATTCTCTACTATTCCAGGTGTAATGGAAGATGTCGTGCAGATTATTCTCAATCTCAAGCAGGTTCGTTTCCGTCTTTTTGGAGACGAATCAGTGAAGGTAACTGTGAAATCTAAAGGAGAAGGAGTGGTCAAAGCTTCAGATATCAAAACAACTTCTAATGTAGAAGTAGTGAACCCTGATCAAGTGATCGCTACTATTACTGACAAGAAGACTGAGTTTGAAATGGAAATCGAGATTGACAAGGGTCTTGGGTATCTTCCAGCAGAACAGCGTGACCGTGAAGAACGCGAAATTGGCGTTATCGCTATCGATGCTATCTACACACCGGTTAAGCGCGTGAATTATGAAGTAGAGAACATGCGTGTCGGAAAGCGCACTGACTTTGATAAGATTACTCTTGAAGTGTTGACTGATGGGAGTATCACTCCTGAGCAGGCTTTTCAGAAGAGCGTTTCTATCCTAGTCGATCAATTTCAATCATTGGTAAGTGGGGTAGAGATGGAAGAGGTGAAAGAAGCACCTAAGAAAGTTGCTCGTAAGAAGAAAGAGCCTGTAACTGAAGAATAATTGTAAGGTAAGTAATATCTGGTATGAAGCACAAAAAGACTGGTCGCGTCTTCGGTCGCGTACGAAATCAAAGAAACGCTCTGATTAAAACTCTCTTAGGGAGTCTGATTGTGCATGAAAGAATCAATACAACTGAAGCAAAGGCTAAGGAACTGAAAAATTTTATTGACCAACTCGTGAATAAGGCCAAAGTGGGTCGTAAGAATGAAGTTCGTAAAGTAGCTATTATCCGTGATCTCCGTACCCACATCCCTTTGATGGCTGTGAAAAAATTGATGAGTGATTTCACGGATCGTTTTGATGATCGCACCAGTGGTTATGTACGTGTAGTGAAAATGGAGAGTCGCAAGAGTGACGGAGCTCGTATGGCAATTATTGAATTTGTATAAGTCTATGGCAATTAAGATTAGCTCTAAAAATACCGATCGCAAGTATCACCTCTTCAATGCTCAGGGGAAGGTTTTGGGACGTCTAGCCACCGAAATTGCCACCACCCTTTCTGGTAAGAACAAAGTTAACTACGCTCCACACATTGATGGGGGAGATTTCGTGGTTCTTATCAATACCGATGGTCTTGTAGTAACCGGAAACAAAGTAAACGATAAAGTTTATCATCGTTTCAGTGGTTATCCAGGGGGTATCAACAGTATCAATTTCAAAGATCAAATGAAGAAGGATTCCCGTAAAATTATCCATCAAGCTGTGTATAATATGCTTCCGAAGAACAAACTTCGTGATCGTATGTTGACTCGTCTACTTACATACAAGGGAGCAGAGCATGACCAGAATACTATCCATATCACTCACGAATAACTCTATGGCAACAGCACCGAAGAAGACAACAACTAAGAAAACTACTGCCAAAAAAGCGGCTGCTCCTAAAAAGGTGGCTGTGAAGAATGTCGCTGCCAAAAAAGAAGTTGTAGAAAAAGTAGTGACTGCACCAGTTGAAAAGAAGGTGGCTGTACCAAAGAAAACAACAGTTGCTTTAGATGAACGTTACGTCTATGCTGTTGGTCGTCGTAAGACTGCCGTGGCTCAGGTGCGTCTCTATCCAGTTAAGAAGGGTACAGAGGCCACGCTTCTTGCCAATGGTGGCAAGACTATTTTTGAGTATTTTGGAACCGAAGGTTTGACCAATAATGCCATTGCTCCTCTTAAGACCGCTGGTCTTGAGGCTGACTGGAGTGTTTCTATTCTTGTTCGTGGTGGTGGTAAGCATGGTCAATCTGATGCCGCTAAACTTGGTGTCGCTCGCGCTTTACTCAAACACGACCCATTACTTCGTAGTGTACTTAAGGCAGAAGGATACCTTACTCGAGATGCCCGCTCAGTTGAACGTAAGAAACCAGGTCTCAAGAAAGCTCGCAAGAGCCCACAATGGTCTAAGCGTTAGTTCGAGAACTTCCCCCAACCCCGTCCGCCAGCTGGCGGACGGGGTTTTGCTTTTCTTAGGCTCAGATGTTATACCAAAGATAAGACCTTTAACAACAGGAGATAACGATGGCAAGACCATCAAGTGAAGTATACGATCCAGAAACAAGCCTGGCTCAGATGGAGCATTGGTATGAGCATGAAGGCGGTCGAGAAATGATCAAAAAAGGAGTTGAAGAGGCACAAGTAGATGCTAAAAAGTTCAGCGAATCACTGAAAGTGGATTGGCGAGAACTTGAAGTGCCAATGGATTTTTAGGAGAAGCATCATGACCAAAGTAAGTATCGAAGTAACTCGCGAGGCAGCCCAAAGGGCAAACAAAAAGCTTAACAGCTTTGTCGGGACAGCGCTCCAAAGCGGTGTCGAAGCTGCAGAAACAATGAGGGCACATCGTAATCATCTCATCGAGAAAGCTCGGCAAGGCGATTTTGGAGCATTCTCGGCACTCCAACAGTCACTTTCTAGAGATCCTGTTGATCTCGGAATGGAATGGAAGCAATTCCAGAAAGAAAATCCTGGCCATCCGCAACCAACGCTACCCGCTCGGCGACAAGGAAAACCAAGGAGAGTTCGGCGTAGTGTCGAAGTTGACCCCGACAATCCTCCCTCTTTTATTCCCTTACCAAGGAAACGCTAAGGGGATGACGGCAGAGAGAGTTAACAGCTCTCTCGGTCGTTTTTTTATTGCCCGAAGCCGAAAAGGGTGAGAGCTTCAGGGAAATCAAAAGCACTGAGACCAGTATCACTAATGACATAGACACGGTCTTCTTCGAAACGTGAGAAGAGTTGAAGGGGAGGGTTTGGTAGGGTGAGAAAATTACCAATATTACGATAATCGCGATTATCAAGTTCAGCAAATTGAATTTGACCTGCATTGGCGTAGAAGATGTGTTCGTAGTCTTTGGTCCACTGCACTTGAGTGAGAGGAGTGGAAAGACGGATGATTTGCTGGTGAGTGCCAGCCAGACGAACTGGTTGGACTTCCCAGTCACGCAGATAGACCACGGAGATATCAGTATCGCCATAATAAAGAAGTTTCTTACCATCATCAGAAAATTGTGTGCCTTTGATACCGGTAGCCACCTTACTCATTTCAAGAGATTCTTCTTTGTTGTAGAGCCAAAAAGTACCAGTTTTGGTTTCAAGTAAACTGATGCGTGAGTCATCGTACATCACTACAAAGTACTCGCTCTCAGGGGTGATTGGAATAGGAGAGGTAGTCACCTGAAGACCTTTTTCGAGAGCGTAGTTACTGCTATCAAGAGGGTATTTAACGATAATGCCATTCGGTGTAAGGGTGTAAGCATTACCTGACGAGATATCATAAGAAATGACATTTGGGTACATACTTTCTATTGTCCATTCTGTGGCTCGAGTATCGATTTGGTAGAGGGTTTGGTTATCGAGATAGAGAAGGGTAGCTCGCTCTCGTGGGTGCCAACGGACGAACTTACGCTTGGGAGTGTCAGTAGTAAACTGAGTCATAAGGGTAGAAGCAGTAGTGTCTACATCGACTACATAGTACTCACGTTTTCCAGCGTGCTCGACTGGTATTAAAAGCTTTTCAGCTTCAGGTGACCATTCGACACCGTCAGATTGGTTATCTAGAAGGTTGGCATCAGGGAGAGAGAAAACTTGTTCGCCAGCTTCTTGATCAGTGTCATAGGTGACAATGACAAGCTCGTTCTCTCGTTTTTTGGCCAGAGCGACTAAATTCTTTTTAGGTGAAGGAAATGCGCGGACGCTACCAGTAGTGTCTGGTAGGGCTAGGGTTTCAGGATTTTCTTTAGTCAGGAGGACATTCCAGTACTCAGTAGACTTACCACTTTCGATAATGACCTTTTTCTGCCAACTCTGATAGCCCGGAGCAGTCACTTCTACTTGGTATTCACCTGGGGCCAGGCCAGAGATATGAGAGGCCTTATTGAGGACGCCTAGTTGGCTGTCAGGCACGAGTTCTCCATTTATCTTAATACTAATCGCATCAGGATTGGCATCGATAGTCAGGGATCCAGTATAGACAAAAATGCCTCTGTTAGTGCTGAAACGGTATCCATAGGTGTAGAAAAGTACGATACCAACGGTAATAAAAAAGCCCAGGACAAAAACCCAGAAAACAGTGGGCCGATGAAGAGTCATAGAGGAATATCTTTAAAAGTACCCCTATACTAGCGGAAAATAAGGGAAAAGTCACGTTTTGGAGGAAGGGGTTGTTTTGACAAAAGGAAACCGAGACAGCTAGACTACGGGTATGGATTTCTTCGACCCATTTTTAAAGACCCTTGATATTGCCCCTAATTTAGCGGGTGATATTTCTCTCCTTTTTCTTTTTATTGGAGTGAGTATCGGTCTCGGGTTCTTCTTGGGTCGCTCACGACTGATCTCTATTCTCATTGATGTTTATATTGCTAGAGCTTTAGTAGCTATCTTGCCCGCAACCTGGTTAGCCTTTAGTACACTTGGAGGAGCGATTGTTTTTCTCGCTATTTTCTTTGTTCTATTCTTCACTGACCGGAGACTCTTCGATCTTCATCTGTCGAATGCCAGTACAGATTTTTTCTGGCGAGTTTTTGTGATGGGTATTCTCGTCACTGGGTTACTTGTAAGTAGTATTTTGTATTTCTTACCGAAGAAACTAGCCTTGGACTTCATCTCGCTCTCAGTGTACGGCTATTTTGCAGGGGCGACTGCACTTGCTCTTTGGATGATCGTACCACTAGTTGGACTTCTCTTTATTAATAACCGACTACGCTAGATTTCTGATTCAAAAAATTGAAAAGAGCTGGAAACCACGATTGGTTTCCAGCTCTTTTTTGATAAATGTCACCGTTATGACCATAATGAACCGAGTTACCTGTTGGCCTTGAAACTGATAAAGCTGAATAGGCATCCAGCAATCAGTAGTCCACCAGTGACCAGTGAAATGGGGTCGGTGATATTTGGCGGCCTGTCGTAGATGACGACCATCGCACAGAAGCCGATTATGGAGACTGTCGCCAGGATGGCAGAGATCACGCCACCAAGGAAAATGAAAGTCCCGACCAGATCATTCCAAGCAGACATGAACGGGTCTGAGGGGCTATCTTCACAGTTATCAACCATGCGAAATCCTTTCAGATGTAGTTTGAGGCTGGATGTCAGTTGACGATCCAGCCTCGGGGGAACGGGGAGTGATCATGATGAATGACCACTTAGCGGCGGAAACCCCTCACATTGATGGGTTGACCATGGCGGTTGTAGCCGACATGGGTCCACTCGGTGGGGCCGTTGAAGTTGTCCGCCTTCAGCAGAGGGACCTGCTTTCTGGTGAGCACGCCGCTCAGGATCATTCCGAGTGCACCGCCGAGGGTGAGCAGAATGGGCAAAAGCGTAGGTGGACCAAAAATCGTAGATCCAGCTAGATGAGCGCCCATAAGGACGATCCCGCATGCAAAGGCGCAAGCGCCCGGCACAAAAAGAAATTTCTTCATTGGAGACTCCCTGTGTTGAATTGGTGGTGCAAAATACACCGAGGTACTTATTTAGTATTATACTCCTATTGAGCATTTTTGTCAATACCCTAGAAAGGATAGAATTTGACGGCCAAAACAGGTTATTTTGGACTTCTGAGAGAACAGCTGAAAAATGGGGTATTTTCCTTGACAGGTATTCTAAAAGCCTCTATATTAGATAAGCAATCTATTGCGTATCAGATTGCTTTTTGTTTCCATTTTTATCGATTTTTTCGCTAAAAAAGACAAGAAAAAAACGCATCAGAACATTAACAATTTCTACCAAGCAATAACCATAAAAGACATCACTGTTTTTTGTGGTTAGTCCTATCTTAGTTTTCTTCGGAAGACGAAAGAGTACAAATAGACGGAGATCCTCTTCTAAACGGTAGCCATTGGCTACCAACAATCGAGACATGCTTTTCTTTGAGAAAGCATGCTCTTCCACCGATAGGCAGTGGGAGAGTAACCATCTCATACCTATTTATTGAGAGTTTGATCCTGGCTCAGGATGAACGCTGGCGGCGTGGATAAGGCATGCAAGTCGAGTGGGTTTAGGCCCACGGCAAACGGGTTAGTAC
>CAZQLN010000014.1:0-641 GCA_964594215.1 uncultured Bdellovibrionales bacterium
TTCTACAGACTTAATTGTCACACAACAGATTGGAAAGCAATCATTAGTTCAATCATATTATTTCTGAAGAAAGAAAAACTTCATGTCGACAAACGTGATGTAAAGCATACTCTCATTGTCACAAAAGACCGCTGGGAAACACAGGAAATTTCAAAAATGTTGGTATGGCTCAAGTTATGTTTTCATCATGCATCTTCAATGTGTCTTCGGGATTTTGTTACCGTCTGTTCATATCATGATCTGTCACGCAAGCTGTCTGATTCCAAAGATTATTACAATGCTATCATTATAAGTGATGTCTCCACCTTGTGGACCACTATCAAAAAGGATGTGCATCTAGGTTTCAAAGACAACTATAATTTGTTGTGTCTGTTGCTGAAATCTCCTGGAATTGATGTACTTGAGGAGTTGTTTGTATGAATACTTCCTAGATATTTATAAAAGGGTAGGTGTAACTCATGTGTAAACTTGAACAACCATTTCCATGTTTCCAACGTTAAAGTGCCCGATGGCACGGCCCTCACGGCCCCGTCATCCGCCCAGGTGGCTGAAAAAATCGGGCTGAAGATCCAAGCCCAGCAACCGTTTTACGATCTGCTGATTGTCGGCGCCGGTCCTGCTGGTCTGGCCGCTGCGGTTTA
>CAZQLN010000014.1:651-8685 GCA_964594215.1 uncultured Bdellovibrionales bacterium
CTTCCATCGCTGCTGGACCTGCGACCTTCCCAACAGGTCGACTTCGTCAACCATCAAGCAATGATGGAAAATGATAATGCTATACAAACTGTTACCTTGGTGAGTGCAATAAGAGATTAGAGATTATGTAGTATAGCGGGGGGCCACAGTACAAACGAATTCTCACCAATCGTTGAATGTGGGTATTCAACGATGCTGAAACTCAGATAAGTAGAGAAGGGAAAAGATATAAAATTCCAAGTGATATAGCCACACTCTCCTGTTTCGTTAATCTATGTCTTGACACCGAAGACAGTACGGATGGGGGTGATACGGACAGAAATAATGGCAAAGGCGGTGAGGTTGTTCATGAGATTCTGCTCTACGCGATTAACTCATTTGGTTTGGCTGAGATCGTGAAATTTATGGAATGTTACAAACAAGACCCGAGTGAGTTTTTTCCAATTTTTTGTTCGATAAAATATTACAGACAATGAAAATTGAATCAATAACTTACGAGTTGATGACGTTATTGTCTTTTAAAGTGCGAGAAATCGTCACCCCCTTTACATCTACGAGAATACGCGACTTTGTTCAGGAGGAGTATGCTGTAATGGTTGATGTAGACCAAAACGCTCTGTTTGAACTGCATGCTGCAGCAGACTACTTGGGAATTCAACCGTTGCTAAAGCTGACCAGTTTAGCAATTTTATTGCGTTACATGTGGGTGGGTGTGTATATATCTAACTTTGGACGGAACTGCGACAAGTTGCGACTCAATTCATCATTCATTACTTGACAAATAGGACAAATCTCCAGAGGATATTCAAAAAGTATTCAAATATTGACGGTGTGATGAAATCATGATTGGTTGTTGTGGAAGTTCAAACGTTGATGGTGTGATGAAATCATTATTGGTTGTTGTGGAAGTACACAAAAGCCTGCCGGAAGTGAAAAGTTCAACAACATCTCGTGTTTTGCAGCAAGGGTTGTGGATGGAATGCACCCATACTTCACGGCATCATTCTTGGAAAGGCACCCATTGATGGAGTTAATCATTGGAACTCAACATTGTGAAAACATAAGCATGTCTAACAAATAATAACTCCACATGTATCAAATTACAAATATGAACATAAATAGAAGACTTTACTTGTTAAACTGACTATAATAATCATCAAGCCAAGGACATATCTTTATTGCAACCTTTGCTCGACTAATCCAACGCCTTACATCCTGTTCCTTGTATCGGTCATGAAAAAGATCATCATCATTTTTAGGGTGATCTCCCATAGTCTTCAACAACAATTTTGGATGTCGACCCCAGTAAGTAATTAAATCTTTAGGAGTATTTGAATGGAGTGCCTCTAGCAATCCAAAGATGTTTTCATCTGTACCAACGATTTCATTCACAATCTCATCTATGGAAAAGTTCCGAGCGACCATTATCCATGTTTCGACTGACTTCAGTGAAGGTGGTTCAATAGCTGATTCCGCGCATTCCCGGATCAGTTTGTCGTATAAATACTTGGCGTCCGTGTTTGCTAATTGTCTCCAATTTAAACAACATGGTTCAGACTTGGAACGTATCATCAAGGTACTATAGGCTCTGGCCATATTGCATTCCTTTGCCTCTTCATCCCATGATATGCACTCAATCAATTCGTTTTCGTCGTCTTCCGTCGGCGTAACAAGCATCCATTCATCGCGATTGAGCTTTGTCATCTTTTGTTGCCTAAGGTTTTCTCTTGCTTGTTCACTCAATAATCGTTGTCTTCCGTCACGGTTGAGAAAAGACCAGTCTAAGTGTGGTAGAAGTTGTCGGAGCATATCTTCCACGGGTAAGTAATATTCTGAATCTGAGGACGGTCTGCAGTGGGAAACTACTGACCAGAACAGTTGTGGCATCGTCTGAGCAATTGCGATAGGGCGCAAAAGCTCCTTTCCGGTATCAATCACATTTTTGTTGCCGTCGTCATCGTCATCATCGTCGAAATCATCGTCGTCATCAGTTTTGCTCGTGTAAGCATTCTCAATGACACTCTTTATAATGTCCAGTGGTAAAACGTCTACTCTGTCGATGTACTGCCCTCCCGTCTTCGACATCTCTTTTCCATAAGTAATTTGGTGGGACACACAATCATCTCCTCCTATTTGGTTGAATGCGATCCCAACATCGTTCCGGCATCAACCTCGACACTCTTCACAGGGGCCATAAAGAACTGACCAATTGTTGCCGCATGTACACGAGCTTGTGCCTGGGAAATTTCCTGCATATTTGCCAGGGCCTTTTTGTATACTGCTCGTATTTGCTTGAACGGTTCCCCACCACTACCCTTGTTGAAAGCCTGAACTAAGAACGACGATAGGTCATCCTTGTTCTTTAAAACGAGATGACATCTTTTTGGTTGTAAGTGATTTCTCTTTCCTGATGGGTAAAAAGTTGTATGGTCAGATAATGTACGGCGGAATTCTTCTGTCTTGATCTCTTTCGGAGATAGATTATTGGCTTTAGCGGTGTTGGAAACATCTTTGCCGTCTGATAAACGATGGTCTGGTCCACTTATCCGTATTTTCGAGGTGGATACTTTCTTTTGTTTGATCAGATTACGTTTGATCATTGCGTCTTGGGCCTTGAGTGCATCCTTAAAGGAAGACTTGGCGACCTCGGCTGCTTTTCTCTTCGGTCGAAGTGGTGTTTCTCTACGACATATACGGACAATTACATTTTCGTTGGATCGCAAGGACAAATCTCCAACAACATGCTTCCCCGTTATATCAAGCAGTTTTGGAGGAAATCCGACCATAAACTCAGGGTGATAATTTGCTCTGTCATTTCTCTTGACTTTGAAGCCATCAAGAATCATTTCATTCATCATATCGAGGGGTGTGCTTGTTTCTAATTGCAGCTCTAGCGTTATCGGTAGAGTTGCAGGCTTGGTACCCATTCCCTTGGGAGTGGTGCCTGAGAATTTTATTTTCAACCCGCTGTTTGTCGCCATGGTGGAACATTATTTGTTGGATAGAAGTGGAAGACCCTCGTTCGACATTTCATTATATGGTATTGTTTTCGGGTTTTCCTGTTTGTGGTTGATGGTCAAGAGTGTGATTACAAACGAGAAGACGCGCGAGAGTGCGATCCGGCATACAAAGGAATAAGTACAACCTACGTAGCCACACGTGCCCAAATTTCAGCCACGCATCAATCGACACTTCTTTACGGAGTAACATGATGTCTTCTGCTTTTGATGCTTCGCGGTATCATAGCACACCACCACACACACCCATTTGTCAATAGTGCTACACAGTCGTCACACAGAACAATCAACACATTAATCCAACCCGCGACGGCCGAATTGTGGCCATGGAACCACGGGGGGTTGGCGAGGAATATTTGCGGCGTCAACGACGACTTGAGATGAAACGGATGAACGCGAAGCATGTTAGGGAACAGGAACATCACAAGCGCACAATTCTCAAGACGACTCGGAACCAATTCTTCGAACAAAAGAAAATAACATTTTGGGATGGTGATAAAGACGACGGTGAATGGCGAAAGGACGTTACACAGTGTTCCCCTGTAGACGAGATATCGCCATACGGCGAAAAGGGTAAAAAAATAACTGGAGTCATTGCAAAGCTAAGGGAGAATAGTCCATATTTTGTGCTTGAAGAAAGTCGTATTAAGAGAGATGAATGTGCTTTTGTTGGGAAAAAATCGTCGTATATAACAGTCCAGCAATTGACTGGTTGTGTTACATTTCGGGGTAAAGAATATGTCAGGCTTAAATGGTCGAACAAGAAGCATGAGGAATGGGTGGAAAAAAGTGAATACGTGCAAGAAAGGCCATCGTCTGAAAGGAAACGCCAAAAGCCTGACGTTTTGACTTCATCCAAGATTGGGGAATTGTCTAACACCCCATCTGAAAGAAAAGATGATTTCAGCAACATAGTGCTCTCAGACAAGCAGCATGCGTTGTTAATGGAAATTTACCCCAAGATGCGGACTGAAGCTGGGAAATTAGTGGAAGAAGGATTACATCATGAGGCATTTGACGCTGTGCATCGCGAAGTTTGTTTTGAACGATCTGTGGATTATTGGACAAGGAAACTCGTCAATGCATACAACAATGTTATTACGAATATTTACCATTCGGAAGAAGTCATTGAGGAGCATCTCGTGGATTATTTGGAATTAATAGAATCAATGGATTTAAGGGTCTATGCAGCAGTATGGGAAGTAAATGATAATGGAGAATTGGTGTACACAAAGGATGGCA
This sequence comes from uncultured Bdellovibrionales bacterium, assembly GCA_964594215.1. Classification (GTDB taxonomy): domain Bacteria; phylum Patescibacteriota; class Minisyncoccia; order Moranbacterales; family UBA1568; genus UBA1568. The sequence continues at coordinate 4,911 of CAZQLN010000014.1, forward strand.
AGGTAGTTCTGTACAACGAACCTTCAGCGACGCTTTTGAGGATTATGGGCAACCAACTGTGCGAGACGATTTTCATGTTGCTACAGAGGGGAACGTCTCGATCCCTTGCGGACGCGCACAAACTAGCACGTGCAAGGGTTTTCTCAAAAATGAATGAAGACAGATCATTTTATGAGGCGAGAGGATCTCGTAAGAAAGTCAAGGATGACTTGGAGAATGATGCCCCACGAAAGTTGGCAGATCTTTCTCTTATGTGGGAAAAGATGACCGGTTCTACTACTGGAAAAATTTTGCAATGCAAAGATCACGAACCCATTGCGATGGTAAAAGGTGCATTGATGTCAAGGAAAGAAGAAGCTATCGAAACAGTGAGCATCAAGAAAAGGGAACGCACGAAGTGTTGTATCAAATCCTGTGGCAGCTATGTCCACGCCGTCTGCAAGGATAAAATGTTTTGCTACAAACATGCCAAACCAGAACACAAGAAGAAATGTGCTAATTGTCATGAGAAGTTTGCCCAAGTTAGTGGCGGGTTATGCAGAGGTTGTTTTGGTGGAATATCGAAAATACAGGAGTCCTTAAAATGCAGAATTTGTAAACTGAACACAACTAGTCGTATCGGCGGGAAGTGTGCGGGTTGCCGTGATGTCAAGTGCTTTGATGTGAAAAAGAAGCGTGTCAGGAAAAGAAAGCCAAAGAAGTGTCTTGGTGTGCAAAGAAAAAGGCAGAAGACATGAAAATGTCAAGATTTTGTGCCGAAAATAAGACGCAGGGGACATGAAAATAACAATCGTAAATCTAGATTAATGATTTATAATTACTTCAGGCTAAAATAAACCACGCTCTTTATTTTGTCTTGATTGTTTCAATCCTCTTCTCTATCTTGTCCAATCTCGCTTTCGCCCCATTCAGCGCAGCTTTGAGGTATTCAAAATGTTTTCTGTCAGTTTCAGAATAAGGAGTTTCAATCTTGGATATGTTGACATAAATAGCATCCAGTTTGTTGACAGTAACAATTTCCTCCGGTTTCCTCTGGCAGATTATGGCGAGGTGTCCAGCATAACTTACCCCACTTGCCAAGTAATGTTCAGCACTTTTCCTGTAATTGCTTAATGGTATGTCATCTCCCATTTGGCCTCCGTAGCCACCAAATCTAGCAACCCTCCTATCTCTTACAACTTCCTTAGATGACAATAAGTGTTCCGCATAGCATTCGTACACGCATGCTAAACAATGGTGCGATTGCGCTACCAGTTCGTGGAACTCCCCACCGCATGTTTCAATGTTGAGATTCAATGCTGTGACGTATTCTTCAATGGCAGGTGCCAAAAAGCCATTAAATGCTTGGATTTGACCTAAACGTTGGTGGATTGTAGCAAGATCTTGTTTCATTCTCATTTTCTGTTCATCTGTGTATTGATGGGGAGGAATTCCGTACTCCTCGAGAAATGCAACTCCATCGAGTACTATGCCAGCTGTGATAACCCTTGCTTTCTCGAGGTTGTGAAAGGCGTGCTCGCGAATTTCTCCTAATGTTTCCAGTCCAGTTGTTTGGTTATTGATATCAAGTAGTGACCATTGCAACTCATTATATGTGCTGATGTGCAGGAATGATTTTCCAAGTTCAGCATACAATGGGGCCACCGCTGGAAATAAACTCAAACGGAACTTTTCCTCGTCAGTTGCGTCGTCTGGTAGCCACTTCTTCAATTCCCTGTCGACTACAGTTTCCAGGTACTGGCAGAGCATCCTTGATCCATCGTTGTGCTTCCCGTGTGAGGTCATATGGAATGCAACTTTACAGCGAGTGTCGCCGTTGTCAGAATGTAGAACGCCATCTCCAATAAGAGCGAAATAATCCCCCATCCATGTGTTTCTTTCGTCGCCACTTTCCATGATGATGCTGCGTTCATTATCTAGGAACGATTCTGCAGTGTTGACGGGCCGGCGGTTGGGAAGACGAGGGTGCTAACAAGAGGAATGGGTGATCTTACGGATTCCATTTGCTAGCAGTGGACTTTTTGTCAAGGAGGTACTGTTGTGTGAGTGGCATGTCTGGTGAGGAAGATTTTCGACGGGCTGAAATTTGGTCACGTGTGGCTACTGTATCCGTACTAATTCCTATGTATAATTTTTTTTGTGTGTCGCACCATTTTCAATCAAGAGAAGATGATGTTACCTCTCTACACAATCTCTACATCGCACGAAGACCATGTGAAGCATGGCATTATTTTTTAACTAATGGCTCGGACGAAACAAACTGCTCGCCATTCTACTGGCGGAAAAGCTCCCCGAAAACAGCTTGCCACCAAGGCTGCTCGAAGAAGCGCCCCTGCATCGGGAGGGATTAAAAAGCCTCATCGTTATCGCCCTGGCACTGTTGCTCTCCGCGAAATTCGCCGCTACCAAAAAAGCACAGATCTTCTTATCCGCAAGTTGCCATTCCAGCGTCTTGCAAGGGAAGTTCTGCAGGATTTAAAAAAGCCAGGTTCCTATCCACGTGTCAACGCGGATCGTTTTCAGGCTACTTCTTTGTTGGCTATTCAGGAATCTGTTGAAGCATTCAGCGTCGGAATGTTTGAGGATATAAACTTGTGCGCGATCCATGCAAGGAGGGTCACCAACATGCCAAAAGACATGCAACTTGCACTACGGATAAGAGGGGAGTCTCATTTGATACCCAAGTAATGTATTCTAGGAGATGGGGGGATTGAGGTGTGGGTTATTTAGTGGCTCAGTGCGACGTTGAATGATTGGCTTGTTCGAACCTCCACGACGTTCGTGTCACCAACAACTGAAATCCCATGCCGCTTCAGTTTTGAATAAAAAGATGAGATTGACACACGACGGGATCTGGTCCACTTATGATGAGGTGTCAGCCTTGATAGTACCATCGTATTACTGATCATGTGGGTGGTGCGGTAGTATCCCATAACATTATTATGACAACAAATTGATGAACAATTATGCACTGTATAGTTCGTCGTTTTTTTTATTCATTACACAATGCCTATATTCCTTTCTCCCCCCGGCACATTATTGTATGGTCCCCGTCCAACCTAGTGCCCGTAGTATTAATCTTTGTTCTGTTCTGTGAAAGTACTTTAACACCTCAACCTCTTTTACCTCGTACTCTGATAATCCCTTCGAATTCGCTGGGAGAGTTGTAAATCTTTTGGCATGATGGTGACCCTCCTGGCATGGATGGCACACAAATTTGAATCTTCCATGAGTCCAACGAGGAATGCCTCGGAGGCTTCCTGCGATGCGGCCAATGCAGGGGCTTGAAAACGCAGATCAGCACTAATATTCTGAGCAATTTCCCTCGCTAAGCGCTGAAATGGTAATTTGCGAAGCAGAAGATCCGTGCTTTTCTGGTACCTACGAATCTCACGGAGTGCGACAGTTCCTGGACGGTAGCGATGCGGCTTCTTGCAACCTCCAACAGGAGGTGCAGCTTTGCGGGCCGCCTTTGTTGCTAGCTGCTTTCGGGGAGCTTTACCACCAGTAGACTTGCGAGCAGTTTGCTTCACACGCGCCATGTTGTTATCTGATGATACTATACCTTTGGAAGAACACCTGATGCCAACCGATTCTGATAGTTGTAGTGAAAAGCTGTGTCAGGCTGAAATTAAAAAGTGGTGTGTAGAAGAGAGGGTTTGATTGTAAGCATGTGAATTCTGTTTACACTGGTCACAAGATATTGGACACATGTGCTGCCACAGCAAATTTGTTGGATACTTTAAAAAATCCCTCCTCTAGTAGAACCTTCTGG
>CAZQLN010000015.1:0-3469 GCA_964594215.1 uncultured Bdellovibrionales bacterium
CCGTAGCTCATCTGGATAGAGCACAAGCCTTCTAAGCTTGGGGTAACAGGTTCGAGTCCTGTCGGGCGCGCCAACAGGACGAAGAGGCCATTTCGGCGAGAATCCGGAATGGCCTTTTCAACTCATATCGCATAGTTAGCCCATCTAAAACTCGGTTCGAAAGTATCTTTTCCAAGAACTCTTTGCGCTCCTCCCTGGTGCGCGATAACCACAAAGTTTTCGCTTGTTTAGCCAGTTCTAAAACTTTTTTGGCCGTAACGAGATAAGCACCATCAATTTCCTTTTGCGCGGCAAGCATCAGGTTGGTGAAGCGTTCACGTTCGCCGCGTATGCGTTGAATTTGGCGTTTGTAGCCATCAACATCAAGCAGCCCGGCCAAATGGTCGTCGTAGATTCTGTCTTCCGCATTTTCGATTGCCTTGAGTCCAGCCTTGTAACTTTCGATGTCGCGCTCGCGTGCCATTGTTACTCGACGATGCACTTCGTTGAGCGCGTTAGAAATATCATCAGCCAGATTATCTGTAATCGTGATGAGGTTGATCGCATTTCCGAATTGTTCCAGCATACTATCCTCCGAGACGTAGATGAGTTTTGGATGCGCTTGCTTGCCGTTGGAACAACGGTAGTAATCGTATCGACGTTTCTCACCTGTCGCCTTGATCGTTTTAAATTTTGGATCATAGGTTATGCTGCAACCACACTCGCATTTCAGCCAATTAGTGAACAATGCCATCTTCTGATTCAATCGTTTGCCTTTTTCCTTGAAGGAGTTGTGCACACGTTTGAACAGATCCGGCGGCACGATGAGCTCGTGTTTACCATCGTACCAATCATCCCGCCAACGGAACTTGCCGCCGTAAAATTCGCGTTTCAGGATTTGTTCAATCGAACTCTTCTGTCTGAAACGGTTGCGAAGATTTGCTGGCAAGGATGGCGATTCGAGAATTTTCATCCGAATGGCATCGTAACTTAAGCCTTCATCACGAAGCTCAAAAATTCTGAGCACAATATGGCACGAATTTGGATCCGGCACGACAATGCTGTATCTCCGGCCCTGCGGGTCTTTGGCATTCACATAACCCAACGGGGCTTTCATCGGAAACCAGCCTTGTTCGGCTTTTTCCTTCATGCCCTTGATGGCTTCACGTGCGATGTTAAGCGCCGCGTACTTGCCAACCGAGGTCATGATATCGTCGATAAAAATATCCGTCGCATTGGACTGCCGATTGAAGATGCGTCCCTCCTTGTAGAGGTGCACTTCAATTTTTCCTTCCTGATAAAGCTCCTGAACGATTTCTTTATCACGATGGTTGCGTCCAAGTCGGTCGGATTTTTCAACAACGACAGCGAGGGTTTTGTTATCGGGATAATTCTCGATGAACGTTAACACCTCGTTGAATTTTTTTCTCTGCGCCGTCTTGCTCGCTGTTTCCTGAAACGTAAAATCGCGCAGCACATTGAAGTCTCTCTTCTTGGCGTACTCAGCACCATGACGACGCTGGGCATCCAGGGAATAGCCTTCCTTCTGCTTGCGATCGGAAACGCGATTGATGATGATTGCATCCATAACGTCTATCCGTTCTGTGTAGCGTCTTCGAGATCCCTTGACCACTGTAAAAGGGTTCGAAAAACGTCCACTAGAGCCTCAAAATCCTCGGAATCTAAAGGGATTTCCTGCTCCGAAAAATTTTGATTCGCCTCGTTTTGATCTTGTGGTTTTGCATCTATCGATACAAATTTTTCATTATCCATCCATATTCACCGCCCCCTTTGCCATTGTCTTGCTTGCACCGCACCGGCCCATGCCTTCGTGATGAAGGCTGCGTTTTCCATCGGCAAAAAAGTCCATGATCATTTTCCGAAAAGCGTGAAACTGCTTTTCGGGCAGACTGCTTTGCCCCAAATCCAGTACCTGTTTCATGACACGATCAAGGGTTTGGTGAACCTGAATCGTGTCGAATTTGCCATTGTTTGTCGCCATACATCCACTCAATTGTGAGCCTGTAACCTTGCGAATCCTTGTCAGAATTCGCGATGGGAGGCTTGGTTTTCCAGCGTTTCCAGTTTTTGCTTCCTGTGCTTGATGCGCCAGTCATCACCGTCCATGCGAATGCACCGACACATTTCGATAAGTCGCGACGTGATGCGTTTACCTACGCGAGTCGCCAGTTCATCCAATGCGCAGTTGGTGGTGAGAATGGTTGGCAGCATTTGCTCGTAGCGATGATTGATCAGCACAAACAAAGTCTCTTGCACCCAGTCGGAGGATTTCTCGGCTCCGATGTCGTCAAAGACGAGCAAGTGAACATTGCGTGCCAGCGCCAGTAAATGCTGATGACGACCATCTTTCTTGTTGCCGCTTATGCCTTCACGCAGCTCCAGCAAAAACTCCGGACACGAGACAAAGAGCGTTGGAATTTTTCCAAGCTGCTCGTTGGCAATCGCTGCCGCGAGATGTGTTTTGCCCACACCACACGGACCAAAGAACATGAGTCCTCCATCCGTGGGTTGATATTGCGACGCCACAGCAAAGGCGTGTTCGGTTCCCTTGGTGGGAACAAAGTTTGCGAACGTGCGCTGCTTGAAACGTGGTGATACGCGTGAATGGCGAAACGCCTCGTCAAGGACACGCTGATCTTCATACGCTTTTTTGCGCACAGCCATTTGGTTCGCGCAGTTATTGCAAAGACGGGATGGTCCCATCCAACGCGCCGGGATGCCAAGCACCTCGGGACGCAGAAATGGTTCGATCACGGCCTTACATTGCAGGCACGATCCATTGGGCGGACGATCATTCGCAAACGCTGCTGTATTCGTTTTTGCGTTTGGCATCTCGTTCTCCCTGTGCCTGGGCTTCATTGCCCTTAAGCACCCATCGATTCAGCTCGCGGATAAACCACATGAACGGGTGGCCATTTTCCACGAGTCGTTTTTCATTGTTCGCGAGATACGCTCGGACGGCCTGACGAAATATTTTTTCATCAGGGATTTTGGTTTCGGTACGTTTGGCGGCTCCGCCTTCTTCACGAAAATTACCGACAAGATATTCCTGACCTTTGGCCATGAGATACTCATCAGCAAAAATCTCCAGACGCGAATTGGTTCGAGTCCGATTCGGGTCGACGTTACCGGTGACGTGCCCGGATTGTTTTACTTCCACCGGGGTGGAAGGCTCCTGCGGCTCCTGACATTTTTTTGTGTCGGCCTTGGGAGGTTGAAAATTTTCTGCTCGCCTTTCTTTATCCTGCTTTTGTTCCTGTTCCTGCTCCTGTTCCTGATTTGGCAAAGGCTTGAGGATAGGCTTTTGGCAGGCTTGCTCAAAGGCTTTCGCAAACCCTTCGCCCAAGTCTTCGATGAAGGCTTTAAGCTCGCGCCAAGCCTCAAGTTTTAAATCGCATTCGGGCATTTCATCCCACGTGTCTTTCCAGCCTTTGACGACGTTTGGATTTTCGGGACGATTGTAGTGAAT
>CAZQLN010000015.1:3479-8602 GCA_964594215.1 uncultured Bdellovibrionales bacterium
CTTTGGGCACCCACACAAGGCGAGCCTTCCAGTCAACTTGCACCATGCCTTGGTCAAAGATTTCCTGAAAGGCTTTGCGAAACCCTTCGATGGGCCAGCCAATGAGTTCGGCAAAACCGGCTACGCCAACTGAAAACAGTCCAGGTATTCGCGTGGTCTGGGGACCGGTGAGCAGAAAGAACCACAGGGTTTGGCCGTTGGGGCCAGGCGTGGTGAGATTGCGAAACTTCACATCTCCCCACATCTTGATGAATATTTTTCGATACCTCGACATATCCCTGTGAACCTTTCAATTCTCCGGTACCACTCGCGATAAACCAGAAGAGACAGGCGGCCTTTTAAGGTTCCGCCTGAGTCTGTTTTCGTTGTGGCGCTGTTTGGTTTAGTTCGCTGTCGCGAAGCTTCCGCTATCTCCCTTGGCCGCAATTTCGATGGATTCCTTCACCGTAATTCCGGGAATAATGTGCTCGGCGTGTTTGCCAGATGCCTGCACAATTTTTCTGATTTGCTTTTCATCTGGCAGCAAAAACTCGAGTGGAATTTTACTTTTGTCGGTCACCGTAAATTCCCACTGACGCTTGATGGAAATGCCATTGACCGTGGGAATGACTTTTTCGGCAAGAACCACCGGAGCCATGGCTTCACCGTTCAGGATTTTGTTGGCCGTATCGCTGCAACCTTGCTCTTCGGCATTGATCGCTGCCTGCAATTGGGCTTGTTCCTGAAGTTTTGCCTGTTTTTCTGCCTGCAAAAGCTCCGACTCACGAATGTAATTCGTCATGCCATCCTTGATGCGGTTTTCTTCGGCTTCAAGCGGATCCATGAGGTCGTGCTCTTTGTCGCAAACCGCTTTCCAGGCGCGGTGCGTGTGGTCCTTCATGGGCTTGATCCAGTCCTTGATGCGCTTCATCGCTCCCTTGAGAGATTTCAGCGCTTCGGCGGCGTGCGAATATGATTCGCTATCCGTGATGTTGATGGATTTGGAAAACTGCATCACCGTTTCGGTGTTTTGCTCGATTTCCTGTTGGTGCTTTCTGTAGGCGTCTTCCGCCAGTGCGAGTTGTGGACTCATTGGAGTCCTCCTTTCTTTTGTTGTTGGGTTTTGACATTTGCCGTCGTCAATGCGGCGAGAAAAACTGAAAAATCATTTTTGTCTTCAAACGGAATGAGTTTGTAACGTCCGTCTGGAAAAAGTCTGAGGCCGTAGCGTGCGAGTTGATAAGGATAACAGGCAGCATAAGCAGCGAGTTGAAAGGCAGCCCAAAAGGCAATGTCACCAGTTTTGATATCGACGAGTGCCGGTCTGCCAAAAAGAAAACCAACTTTGTCGTTGGTGCCTGCATAACGAAAATCGCGATGACACACGCGGGATTCGCTGAAGACCACTTGAAACTTTGTCTCGCGCAAAAATCGCAAGTAAGCTTCAAAGTAGCCCTGAATTTTTGGATGCAACGATTCTGGATCCAGCACACCGGTATCGTAATAGTGTGTCGCCAGATGCACGGCTTGTCCGCGAATACGTCCTTCTTCGGTGTAGAAACGGTCATCGACAAAACCGACGTCCTTGAGCACGCTCGTCACGCCCGGTAGTGGCTTGCCATCAAGAAAATACCGGTGCGAGTCTTCATCGAAGGTCAGTCCCTTGAACTCCGGAGCCTGCAAGGTTTCAGATTGTGCCAAGGCTAAAGTCACAAAACATCTCCTTGTGATCGAATCCAATCGCCGATGGATTCAAAATCCTGCTTTCTGATTTCGGCTGTGGTGTTGATGTTGTAAGTGCTTTTGAGGTGCGCCAGAAATTGATCTTTACTCACACCAAAGTTGTCACAAAGATTCACCAGTTCCATGCGCTCTTCGCGATTGATGACTTCAGGAGCCGGTTCTGCTTTTTTCTGATCCATGCGCTTCGGCATCAATTCATCAGCCAGATTGCTTGCTGTGGGAGTTGCCTCAACCACTTGTCCTTCAGCGAGCCCACCGGTTTGGTAATTTACTTGTAAGTCAGGATTGATTTCTTCGGCGGTGTAAAAACCAGCGATGGCGTCTGGTGCCGTGATACGCAGGCCTGATGAAATGCAGCGCCAGCGAATCATCGTCTTGCGTTGTTTCTTCCAGTTGTCCTTTTCCAAAAGCTTCAGTGCTTCGGCATCCTGCATCGTGAATTCATGCTGGTAAGGTTTCTGACCCGGGCGAATAAACTCTACCAGGCAGCGTGTGTCAGTGCTTTCGATTACGTTGGCTTTGAATCCCGGGATTCTTGTGTAAGCCAAAGTGAGCATCAGCTGTGCCGAAAGAGTGGGCTTTCCCTGAATGACGTTGACCTCACGCAGGGAAAGCATGGGTGGCAGGTCGAGTTCCTGTCCGGTGAGAATAATTGCGGCGGCTTGTTCCTTGGTACGAATGGCTGCGGGCAAAAATCCCGATTTCAAAAGTCCTTCGGAAAAAGTGAGTAGATCGCTCATGCGTGATGGTGTGAATTTTTCCATCTCGCTACGTGTATCAAGTGCGACTGTTTCGACTGGTTTAAGGCTGGTGCTGAATTGGTTCATTCTGTCCTCCCGTTTAAAGTTTTAATTTGATCGAGCATGTTTTCGAGCGCCTGAAGGTTGTCTTCACCGACACCGTGTTCTTCGTTGAAGAACTCCAGATTCTCTTCGAGGGCTAAAACCTCGAGCTTGATTTTTTCGACCAGCAGTTTGGCTTTTGGGTACAAATCGTTCATTTTAAGCTCTCTTTCTTTTTGCGGTTAACACCTTGAAACCAAAGTGTTTTTAACCATTTTGTACTCACCATGTTGCTATTATAGTGCCCCCATAGTCAACTCAATTGAGACTGATAAAACACGGGAAACCCACTATTTTAGAGTATTTCCCGTCACTATGAGGTTGATTGACCTCATTATGTAGGGTAACGTGGCCATGATGCCGTACAAACGCAAAGTCAGCTGGTCTGTCCGTTTTGAGCCCGAGCTTCGGGACAAATTGACTGCTATTGCAGCCAGGGAAAATCGCTCGCTCAACAGCCTGATGGAATTTTTTCTGGGTTACATGGCGGACTATTACGAGAAGGGGCCAATTCGTCCGATTGACGATTTGCTCGCTGCCTTTGATACCTATTTTCCTAATCGTGTATCCCACGCCAAACCTCCGGCCAAAAAAACAAGAGCTTCCAAAAAGCCGCGCTCGTAATTCTCAGTGGTGATGAATCCACCACCAGACAATGTGCGCACCAAAATACAAAACCGCAAAAATCATGCCCGCAATGTGAAGCGCATCGATGATGCGCGAATTGAAAATGCGGTCCGCCCATTCCAAAACCTTGTCTTCCCAATTAGGTTTATTTGGTTTCAAACAAACCTCGCTTGTCAGGGAGTGGAGCCAACAAATCAGCGACAGCCGTTTGCGTGACTTCAGCAATTTTCAAAAAGTGTTTGAGGGGCATCTCGGAAACTTTGAGTTCACGCTCCCAACGACAAATGGTGGATTCATGTACGCCGATGGCCAAAGCGAGCTCGGCCTGAGACAACATGGCTCGACGTCGACACAAACGAAGGCGATCACCGAATTTGAGAGGACTAAGATCCATGAGTGATCCCTCCAAGTGACATAAAGGTTTCCACAGGCACGCCCAAAGCCTTGCTGATGCGCTTGATGGTATCCATGGTGGGGTTTGACTTGCGTTTGACAGACTCCAGACGGATCACATGAGTGACAGAAAGACCTGCAATTTCAGCAAGTTTCTGTTGTGTGATGCCTTTTTCACATCGCACTTTTTTGAGTCTTTTTGAAAAACTGATTGCTCCCATAATGTTACATATATGCCCACTTTTATAAAAGCAGTCAAACAAAAATGTAACATTTAAATTGCCTTGCAATTTTACATGAATGATATAAACATAACATATATGTCAGCAAACATTGGTGAAACACTGAGAAAAATTAGGGAATCCCAAGATCTCACAATTGAACAATTGGCCGAGATGACAGGCATCGCTCCGGGACACATTGGACGGATCGAAAGAAGTGATTCGAGCAATCCTCGCTTTCAAACCATTGAGGCTCTAGCAAAAGCACTGGGTGTTAGCCCGCAAGCGATTCTGTATCCAAAGGAAAATCAAGCTGGGAGCGAGCGTCCGAAGCAAGCCTTCGATGCACCCAACTATATCCCGCAAGATATTCCGGTGATTGGCCTTACCAAAGCTGGTCGCGGAGGCTTCTTCGATAACGATGGTTATCCTTCAGGCGGTGAAGGCTTTAGAAAAGTCCACCGACCCATCGATGTAAAAGATCCCAATGCTTACGCTCTAGTGGTTGAAGGCGACTCCATGTCGCCCATGCTGGAGAAAGGCTGGATCGTTTATGTCTGCCCCAATCACAACTACGTCAACGGCGATCTGGTGATTGTGGCGCTCAACACCGATGAAGTGATGATCAAAAAATTTCGCAAACAAGATGGCGTGATGATGTTGCAGTCAATCAATCCGGCTTATGAGCCACTGATTCTGGTGCCGGATGGTTACAAATTTATTCACAAGGTTTGTTTGATAAAACCGAAGTGAGCGGGACCTCAGCTGTCCAGCGACTTTGGTAAAAGAAAGGTTTGGAAATGTGCGGTGCGGTGTCGATCCAATACGATTCGGCAATGAAAGAAAGCTTAAGCAAGTTTTTTACCGCCGAAGAAATCGCCCGCTTTGAACAGAATGGCGAGATTGTTTTTGCTTACTGGGACAAACGGCCTGTGCTGCCAGTGCGCAAAGGCAATGAGATTTGTTTTTTTGATTGGGGCAACCGGGACGATACTGTTCCGCTGCCCAAAACCGGTTGGGCCAGACTGGAATCGCTGCTCGAAAAGAAATGGGATCGCTTTAAACCCAAAGTGGTTTTGATCCCTGCGGTTCGCGGGTGCGAAAAGAAAGTCTGGTTTGAACTCACCGCCGACATCAAGGCGGTGATGGTGCAAAAGGATGGCATCGAGCGCGTGTACATGATCACCGAAGCCGCCACGCCGGAGTACAAAGAGTTAACTAAGCATGAGCGAATGCCGAGGTTGATGGAGAAAAAGGAGAGGTAAAATGAGTGTTCCAAAATTTGAAATCGAATGTCCATCTTGCAATCACCATTTTG
>CAZQLN010000016.1:0-8344 GCA_964594215.1 uncultured Bdellovibrionales bacterium
ACATTGGTGGTAGCGTTGTTGATGATGCGGCGACCATAAGTGTCGTAGGCCACACCCGAACTGACATCGATGGAAAAGTTGGCTCCGGCCCCACGCTCGGAAACATCAAGTCCGTAGACCACACCAGTGTTCTCGGTGATCTCGAGCATGAAATTCCACAAGGCATTGTCAATGTCGCCGTGGTGGCTTTCGAGCCAATCCGTGTCGGCAAGAAATCTGTAGTACCAATTGTGTTTGTCCATAAATACCCATGCGGTTAGTGCACATAGGTATTTACGCCGACTTCCGAAACTCCCACCTCCCAGTGATCCACAAAACCCTCATCATCAGGTTCGATGATGTCGTAGTGCGTGTGGGCTGGCTTCATGAAATCGGCAATTTCGTGGAGTAAATCGCGCTCGTCATCTGTCAAAATGCGTGGAGTCTGAATAAAAAAATGAAATGCCCAGGCACCGGGTCGATCGCTGTCTTCGCCATCATCGGTTCTTTGAGCATACGGTGTGTCTTCATTGTCGTCTCGAACCAGTTGCGCTCCCCAAACATAAAGCGATCCCGAAAAACCAGATTCGCTTTTAAGCAAAAAGCGAACGTCACCCGTAGCGTCTGGCAGACACTGGTGCTGGAAAATAAATCTCTGCCATTCGGTGGTCACATTGAACGTGGCTTCTGTTTGATCGAGAGGATTATTGACACTTTGAAGAATGGCTGTGAGCGTTCCTGCTGAGTCTGCCTTGATCCAGATGGAACCGGTAAAATCCTGATTGCCTGTCTCCCAAGGGGTGGCATCCTGATAAATAAACGATCCGGCAAGACTCATGTCCAACGCATCGGACTCTCGTCCCCATGGGGTGGGGCCTGTGGTAACGTCTGTGGTGACTGTCACCGAGGATTTGATCCACACCGATTCTGCAAAATCCTCAGTCCAGTCGAGCATGTTGGCATACACACGACGACCACCGGAATAAGATGAAAGCCCGAGTTCACTTTCGCCCACATGCCAACCGTCTTCGGGATAGGCATGCGGATCAATGATTTCGACTTCCATACCCAGAAGAAACCGTGCTGCCGTTACGATACCTTTTTCTTTGCCGAGGCCTTTCTGATTGTACATGGGGATAAGCAGCTTAACGAGTTTGCGCTTTTGCGTTCCATCCATGGGGTAGCTGGAGAATGGATTGCCAAGCTGCCGAAGCATGAGTGCTACAAAATCCATGGGGGCTGTGTCGGGGTCGGTCAGTTCGTCGTAGAGCGCAATGTAAGCCCTGAATTCTCCCGTCATCTGACCCAAGAGATTTTTCCAGAGATCGAGAATGCCATCAGCATCATTCTGATGATAAATTTTAGGCGGCAGATTTTTTTCATTTTCTGACATTGAGCCCTCAAGATGTTGTGAAGCTCAAGGAGTAAGTGGGAAACTCGTTGATCTCCATTTCGGTGTCTGTGGCTGGTGTGAACAGATTAAAACTTTCGACACCTTCCACATCCTGAATCAGCCAAATGATTCGGTTACGGTAAACGGTGGTGCCAAAGCCGACTGTGTATTCACCATCCTCATCAGTATTTTCGCGACCAAAATAGGCCTCAATAGCAGCACGAATTGCTGCTTGTACGGTTGAGTCTTCGCCATTCGTGAACGCACTGCCTGAAATTGAAAAATTGGTAGTCACACCATCTGTCATCGATAACGTGTAATCATTGCCGTGAGCGCCTGGTGTGCGCAGCGTGAGATTGACTGTGGCCGTATCGACTTCGGCGGAAAGTTCAGGAATGGCTACTTCAATGACGGTAGCCAAATTATTTGCTGAAGCATTCAAATCACCACCGGCGGCCCAATCCACACCCGCGACAAAATCCAATCCGTTCACTGTCACCGTATCTCCTGCATCGAAGACGTTATCGAGGAGAGTGATGCTAGCTGACGCAGCGACACCAACATCATTGGTGTATTCACTGGTGGTCACCAGATCCCGAATCTCGATTGGAATATTTACAAACTGCGGACCCGCCAGAATAAGTCGTTGTGTGAGTGGCGGTGGATTTTCTGTAAGGGCTGTTTCGATCTGGTTTTCGAGTGCCTCGGTGAGTTCATCGGTTTCATCGGGCAATACCACGGCAAGCACGGTGTTTTCCTCAATGTAAGGATTGTCGTTTACCGTCAGAATGCGCACACGACTCACGCCAGAAACGCTGGTGATGACGGCCTCAAAATCGTTGTAGTCGATGGTGACTTCCTTGGCAGCGATGGATTTGGGAATACGGATTTTAGAAGTCTCGATATCTTCGCGATCCACACCACCTTGTGAGGCACTGCTGTTGGTTACCACGAGTGACACCGGATTGCCACCGGTGTCGGTAAACGTGTCATCCAAAATAGTGATGGTGCCAGGAGACACATTGCCATCGGATCCACCACCCACCTTGTAGGTGTATTCAATCGCGCTGCCAGCTGATGGAATCTTGCCGTTGTTATTGTCACCAAAAATGACTGTGGCGAGTCCATCCGAATCAACCTCAAGTCGAAAGTGTTCGCTGTTACCATCGGAATCCAGAAAATTGTCGACTTCAACCCAATCAACACTATCAACCGTCACCGCCATCGTGTCTTCAATGTAGGGACTGTAATGCAAAGCAGAACGGTAATCTGAAGATCCGTCACTGGTTTCTGTTTCGGTGCGGGTGACTTGATGACTGGCTGAAACTGTACCGCTAGCTGCTCCTGAAGGAATGATCAGATCATCTGTAGTTTCAAAGATGAGACTGGTTTCACCCGTGGTTCTGGCCTGAGTGCCTTCGGGGATGATGAGATCATAATCGAGAATCTCACCATCTTCGGTGCTGAAGGTAAGATCAACCGTGGCGGCCACGTTATTGGGAATGTGGTAATCGAATTGCTTGGCAAGCTTGGTGAGATTTTGGGCCTCGTTCACAGTGGGTACAAAATGTTGCCGTGCGTGATAGTTTTGCATCCACGCAAGATTGGCCGCCACAAAAGCAATCCACTCAATGAACATGACACCGTTGTTGGATTCGAGAATGTCCGTCCATTCGGGAAAGTTTGACCTGGCAATGTCAAAGAGCGACTCCTTGAAACCATCATAGTCAAACGTGCGAAATTCAATTTCATCAAAACTGGGCATGGTTCACTCAACAAATCTGGGGAATGCGACAGCCACGCTATCCACAATCCCTCTGTTGGTGATTACGTAGTCGGCATAAACCTCGACCCATCCGCTATCAGGATTGATTGTTACAGAGACCTCATTGAGAGAGACACGGGGCTCCCATTTTTCGATGGCTTCGATGGTATAAACTCTGGCGAGTGATATCGTCACCTCGTCGATTGGTTCGAACAGTAGCTCAGGCAATCGGGAGCCAAAATCTGGCACCATGATGCGTTCGCCAATGCGGGTGCCCAAAATCTGGTAAATGGACTGGCGCACCAAGGCACGGATGTCACCGGTGAATTCAATGAAGCCTTTGGCATTGAGTTTTTGTGGAAACGTAAAACCATAATCTGCAATGAGTGCCATATCAGTTTACTCCCCCCGAACTGCCGCCACCGGGATCTACCCCCGTGTGCGTGTGAGCTAGAAATTCACGACCATCGATGTGCACACCGGATCCGTTGATCAAAAGCGTGTGGCCGCCGACATTAAATGAAATTTCACTAGGGCTTAAAGTGACTGTGCTGCTGCCAAAAGTCATCGTGGACGTGCCAGTTGATGTGAGTCCAAAGTTTACACATGATATGCTCTTGTTGCCGGTAACGGCTTCGCTGCTGTTTCCAGAAACGGTGTGTTGTCGATTGCCAGTGGTTTCGGTGGTTTCATTGCCGGTGACTTTAAGATTCATGTCGCCGCTTGCTGAATCGAAGTGAAAGTGATTGCCGGTTTTTCGATCGGTGATTTTGAATTTTTCAGCACCGTCGCCATCATCCATTTCCAGAATCCAGTTTTTGGTTTGAAAGACACGGTTGTCCGGTGTGGCGCGTCTGGCGACCTCGGGAGTTTTGCCCCGTGACCAGTGTCCACCTTCCCAAATGGGATGGTTGGGATCCCCGTTTTCAAAGCTCACCCAAACGCCAGCACCCTTGGGTGGAATGAAAAAAGCGCCAAAGTCATCGCCACCCACAAGACCGGATGGCCACGCCCAGGTGTCCATGATGTTCTTGCCGCTCACTTGCGGCACGTTCACTTTGACGCGGCCCAGTTTTTCGGGATCCTTGTTATCGATCACGGTGCCACGGTATTTTCCGTAGTAAACACCGAAATATTCAAAGCCATATTTTTTAACGGTATCCAAAAGCTGGGAAACGCTGACAGGTGTATCGCTCATCAGAGTATCCGTCCTCTCTGGCCGTAGATACTGCCGGTGAGTGATCCCACCGCCGTGGTTTCAACCAGCTCCACCAACTTTTCGACAGCACCCTTGATGTTGATGGGACCATTGAGCTGTGCCGTCTCCGGGAAGGAACCAGTGGCACCAACGGCATTTCTTTTTCCAGTGATGGAATACTTATAACCGTCATTCAGGTCGTGGCGAATAGAGAGAATCTGATACATGCCTGAAAACTTTTTGCCGATGCCACGCACCTCAATGAGATCACCACTTTTGAGCAAGCCATCTTCAGGTGCTGCAGAAATTTCAAAATTGGCCTCCACATTATCAAGCAAGGCTTCATGGCGTTTGCCTTCAACAATAGCATTGAGTTCGGCATCCATTTTGGGTGGTAGAGCCAGTGATTTACCGGTGGTATTGGAAATGCTTTTGTGAGTGAGCGAGGCTCCAGTGATTTGCCGAATGGTATTGCTGAATGAGGTCACGTAGTTTTTGGTGACGCGCACATTGCCCAGATTTTCGGTGGAGGAAGACCCTTCATCGGCAGAAAAACTTTTAGTCTTCTGTGTAAAAGGATCCACCGTCACAGCGGTAGTTTGCAGCGAGCTTTTGGCGTTGTCCTGATCCTTGATTTGAATATCAAATGAAATGAGTCGTGAATCTCTCCCAGGCGCATAAGCAAAGCGTCCCACCGGTGGTGCATTGAGATTACGCTTTTTGAATTGGAGTGTGTCACCAACAACCTTGAAGAAATGATCCGAAGTTCTGGTGGTCAAGGTTTTGAGAATGTCAAAATGCGATCTGCCACCCATGGCAAGAAATGGAATTGCCAAATTGACGGGATCCATATCAAGCTTTAGCCCATGAGATGAGGCAATGTCCTGCAGCACGTTTTGCAACGTAGTCTTCTTGTACGTTGTCCAAGCTTCTGCCAGTTTTAGCTCTGAACCTTTATCGAGCGCCTGAATTTCAACCTGTCCGTAAGCAAAGCGTGGCCTTTTAACGATCACTTTGCGTGGTGGATGCAACTTTCCGGCAAATCCCCATTGGACGCTCCATTCGGTTCCTTCCTGAAACTGATCGGAATCAACCAACTCACCAAATGGATCACTGAACGTCACATTAAAAAGATCATCTTCTTTTTCGCTGTCTTCGTACTGAAATTGTAAAACACGAGTGCCCAACCCCAAAGTGAGAGGCTGTCCCTTGGCAAAAATGCGAGCGATGATGGGCAGATTAGCGGGCATTCAAAAAAATCCTTTCCAGGGTATCGCGGCTTGGGATGCGTAACGTCACACCGACAAAGTCCTGCATATTCATGGCATCTGCGATGTTGTTGTAATGCATGATGACAAACATGTGGCGAACATCACCGAGTAATCTATGTGCCACCAGATCCAGTCGGTCGCTTTCTCTCCAAACATAAAACTGGTCGTCATCGCGTCTGAGGACTTCGGGCAGATCAGTAATGCCCCAAGTGTATTCACTCTGAATTTCATCAAGGTATGGAGTGGCAAACCTGAAAATGGAATCGACGCGGATTTTCATAGACGCAACACCTCACTAGCCGATTTGCCGCGTGAGCGTGTTTCAACTAAAGTCAGATTGATCTGCACTTCACTCGGAAGATTGGTGACCGGAT
Organism: uncultured Bdellovibrionales bacterium; assembly: GCA_964594215.1. Taxonomy (GTDB): domain Bacteria; phylum Patescibacteriota; class Minisyncoccia; order Moranbacterales; family UBA1568; genus UBA1568. Next base: position 5,981 of record CAZQLN010000016.1, read on the forward strand.
CCATCGCATTTCCCCATTGCACTCCAAAATCACGCACCAGCCAAACGTCCTGCGTGTAAAGTCGACCTTGCACCACCACAACAGGATGGGGAGCAAGACTTGCTTCGTCAGATGAATTGTAATCGGGGTATGCCAGCGATTGTAAAAAACGGACGGCACGCCTGATGTCGTCACGCGAGCGTTCCTGCATCGTGAATGTAAGAGGAAGTTCCAGCGTTCGCTCCTTGCCACCCTTGTAGTGGAACTGCGGAACTGATCTCGCGAGCACCTCATGCGTGGAATAGTTGGCACCACCCGATTCGCGGCTTGCCACATTGTACTGAAAAACCAGCCGCTCGCGAGTGACGGTATCCACTAGAAATCCATGATTGCGCAAAAAATTTCGGACAAAGCCGATGGCACCACCGCCTTGTGCCAGCACACCGTAGAACAATTCGGATGCAATACCGTTTCCGAGCGAATCATTGAGAGTGGCGGCGGCTCCAACTCTTGCGGAGTCGAGATAATATCCGGGTGATCCAAAAATATTGAAAGCGCCTAGTCCCATCTTTAGTTCCTCACCGATTGAAGTTGTTGCAAATCAAAAATCACTTTACCGATTTTTTGTTTGTCGAGAATCACATCCACGGGTGTGATCTTGGCCGGAGGCACAGTGATGTTATTGGTTATCTGCGGTTGAGCACCTGAGTTTCCACCATTCTTGCTCGCTACCAGATTGATATTTTTGTTCTGGGCTGGCGTGAGATCCAGCGGCGTTGAAGACGGATTTTGGGTGGTAATAACCGATGACGTATTGTCTGCGACCAAAGCCGCGTTGGTGTTGTCGCCCAATAGGGCAAGGCCTGAATCCTTTGCATTCTTGTTGCGAATGTCTTCTGCAATTTGATGAATGTTGTTCCGACTGTTTTCAACGTTCTGCTGGATTTCATCAAATTGCTCGCTGATGGAATCAGTCAGAGAACCAAATATTTTTTTACCAAAGCGAAACGTTTTTCCAATCACTTCAAATGATTTTTGCACGAGCGGCATTTTGCTTAAAAACTCGACGATCTTGTCGATGAGTCCCTGAATGAAACCCACGACGCTTGATATGGCATTGCCGATACCCGTCTTGAATTTCTCAAAAACCTTGATGACAAAATTGGTGACAGGACTGATCGCGTCTTTGAATATCGTCCACGCATCCATAACAAGTTGCAGATTGGCTTTGGTTTCAGCCCACCAGGCTTGAATGAGACTCACTGCGAACTGAATAGCGCGGCCAATGCCACGAAAGACTGCCGTGTAAACTGCAATGTGGAGTTGTACAAACGCGGAGATGATGTTGCGAATCACTGGCCAGATGTTGGTGACAAACCAGTCCCACCCAGCTTTGAGTTTTTGCACCAACCATTGATTGTCATTCCACAGCTTGATGAAGAATGGCTTAAGCAGCATGAAGGCTCCAATCACCAAGCCAACCACCGCTGCAATTTTTAGAAACCCAACGATGACAGGAACACTTACCAACGTTACCATACCCATGATGGCGGCAACCACACCCAGTGCGATACCCAAAACCGTGAGCACACCCACGGTTCCTGCAAGAGCTGTGGCAAGTTTGGGGTGTTTGGCCAGCCAGGCATCTGCCTTGTTTACAAACTCGACTACTTTGTTGATGAGCGGCTCCATGGCTACAAGTAATCTGTTGCCTATGGTGATCTTGAGCGCCTCAAGACTTGCCTGCATACGTGCCACACGGTTGTCGTGAGTGTTTTGCATTTTCTTCACGGCTTCTGACGTTGCTCCGGCTTTCTTTTGCATTTGATCCATCGTGTCGTTGAAGGTCAGTGTGTTTTCACCAGAGAGTTGCAGTGCTGCCTGTACGGCTTCCTGCGATCCTAGCAGTTCCATGAGAGCTGATTTACTGCCCTTGGTTTTATCGACCAGCTTGGCCAGCGCCTTCTGCAAGCCTAACTGCTTGATGGCATTTTCACCTGATTGCAGACCGAGACTTTTCCAGATTTTATTGAGATCATCAGAGGGACGAATAAGTGCTGCCATGACATTTCTGAGTTGAGTCATGGCAATCGGCGTCTTGGTGCCTTGTTTAGTCATGGTGACAATAGAGGCTCCCAGTTCTTCCAGTGAAATCCCCAAGGCACTCGCAAGGGGAGCTGCCTGAAAGATGAAATTTGAAAGCTCGGGAATGGTCGTCTTGCCAAGCCTCATGGTGGTGAATAACGTATCCGCCACATTTGAGGCATCACTGGCCTTAAGCTTCCACGCGTTCAGAATCGTGGTCAAACCATCTACCGCTGTGGTCACGTCAGTCACACCACCAAGCGCCACCTGATTGGCGACATCCATGACCAGCAGCGATTC
>CAZQLN010000017.1:0-5515 GCA_964594215.1 uncultured Bdellovibrionales bacterium
ATTTACCCAGAGCAACAACACTGCAAACGAAAAACACCGGTAACCTTCCGGTACACTCGAGTGTACGGGGAGGTTACCGGAGCCATCCGAATGGTCGCTTCCGGTAACCTCCCGGTACACTTCTGTAATGCTCCTGTACACTACTCTACCGGAGGGTTACCGGAGTGTACGGGAGTGTTACCGGAGTGTACGGGAAGGTTACCGGAAATTCGAGACCTAAAGCAGCTTTCAGATTTATTTCTACGTACGATAGGAATTGGTATTTTTTTACGAGAAAACGGACTTCTCAGTAAGTCTTAGAATTCATTTCAAACTAAATAGTAGCTATAACTGCTTTACTTAGTAGCTAAAAAAATGTTAACCGGTGCCATACCGGAAGAGTACAGGAGGGTAACCGGATGTGCACAGGAGGGTAACCGGAAGGTTACCGGAAGGTTACCGGAGTGTACGGGAGGGTTACCGGAGTGTACGGGAGGGTTACCGGAGTGTACGGGAGGGTTACCGGAGTTCGCACAAGAGTGCCGAAGTAGAGATTCCTACGTATGGGAGGGATCTGGCGGGTTACTGGAGGTAGGTAGGTTACAGCTGGAAGCTAGCTTAGGCTTACAAATTATGCTACGCCTACTTGCCTACAGTACCCCTTCACATTGCCCACCACCCCGAGCCCACCAAAATGCCACAGGTGACAAATTTTCAGCCCCAGCAGCATGCTCCCTAGTCCACCGCGACGGTCTACTCGAACCCACTGGGATTCCTTTACCACACCATAAAATTGTCCACATCAATGAAAGGGTGATCAGGCATCGTGGCAATGGGCCACTCAACCCTTTGTGTCATCAAACATGTTCCAAACCTCAACGTCAATCATAAGTCATCATCGCAAAACTCGTGGAAAGAAGCAGACGTTTCATGTCTATCATCAGTCACCATCACCACCCTTGTCTATAGGAAGCAGGGGTTTGTTGCACTTCATGCAATTCTTGTCAAGAAGAGAATCAGCCTTCCCAGTCTTCCTCATTCCATCACGAAAAGACTTCTTCAGATATGTGAAATCGCTTTCTCTCTGAAAGCCCTCTGCGATATCATGGTGACACTTGCTCCAATCTACTACACATTTTGATTTTGGCTTTGTCATGAATTCGATTATCTGACGTCTACTTCTCTTTAACTTGTTCCCATGCCTGTCAGCAAGATCAGTGTCTGGACTGTCCATCATATCTTCCATGCAGATACTGCACATGATCTTCCTGCAGCTTGAGAACCCACCACGAGACATTCGACAAGGGTAATACTGAAAAGTGCACATATGTTGAGCACAAATTTCACGTAAGAGGTGAATATATGGCACTAGTATACCAGATACTCACGAGACCGCTTTTGAGACCCTGTAATGAAGCTAAAAAGGAAAGGACGTTACATGCCAAATGCGAGGGTGCTAAGGAAACAATGAGGCACTCGTCTGTACTCACGGTGCAAAAAAATGGGAAGAAGAAAGAAATAAAAAATTGTACGCTTGAGGGGAAAAGTAATACAGGAGACAAAGGCAGTTTATCATTCACTCACCACCGACTCTCTTTCTCCAGATTTTTCAGCAGGTGTTTGTGACACCTGTTTGCGTTTTGCATCCTAAACACACAAAATAGAAGAAGATAACCAATGTTAGTCAAACAATTACATTCATGCTACATGAAAATAAATACTTCTACCTCATTTTGCTGAGCCACGGCATTCGCCTTGACAGAGGTCTCGACAGACGAAGTGTTTTGTTCCTTTTGCCCCTTTCTTCGAGTGGCATTCCTTTTCTCGAAAGCGACTCTTAAGCCTTTTGGAACCTTGTTATAAGGTAACCATTCATCAGGGTACTCCTTCACCCAACGAACCTTGTACAGCTTGGACTTTCCAGGTTTCTTATTAGAATACAAGATGGTATGAACAACCTTATCTGTGGCATCCTAATTCACCATGAAGAAATGAATCCAATGTGAGTGACACATGAAGGCAAAACGGAAATAGCAAAAAGTATACCTTGAATGGAGTACACTGATACCTTAGCCAAGTGCTCGTTTGCTTTCTCTAGAACCTTTCTCTTGTCGAATTCTTCTATGACATCAGATGTTATGTTGCCTTTAGGTTGCCAACTATCTTTATGATCTCCCATCCATCTGATCAAGTACTTTTGCTGACCATTTGTTTCTAACTTAGAATGAAGGATGGACTGAACTGGATACTGCTGCTGCATATTGATCGATTCCTCTCCAAGGTCGAGACTTGAATTCGATTCACCATCATCACAATACCCATTAGTGGTCTTCTGCAGACCAGACAACAGTCTTTCTGAGGAGGACTCGAAGAATTCAAGTGCATTGGTCCCCTGTCCCGTCGTCATCTGTGTTTGCTGCCATTGCTCCCGCTGAGTTTCTTGCGGTTGCTCATCATGCAGACCATCCTGGCTTGGATCATGCCCCATTGCTATTTGCAATGTTTGTTGTTCCCGCTGCTGAGCATCTTGCTCAAGTCGACGCACCCGTTCCTTCAATCGCTCCAACAGCTGTAGATCACTCAGCTGTTGTGGCTCTGCAGGTTTCAGTGTCGTCTGCTGCTTCTCTGACTCCATCTGAAGTGGCTGTTGTAGATGTAGACCACTATTCTGTTTTGGCTCTGTGCCAGTTTTACCTCCATCTCTGCTGTGCACCTGTTGATGGGGATCAATCCACTTCTCCTGCTCATTGTGTACCATCTGCGTCATTTCTTCATTGTGCCGCGTAGCCCTCACTTCAAACTGTTGCTCCTGCCCATTCAATTGATTCGGCTTCATCCGCTGTATGCACCGGATCTGTTTTCGCAACTCTATATTTGGAGGCTGCTGGTGCTGCCACTGCCAAGACTGCCCCAGCTGCAAAGGCTGTTCATGCGGAATCCTCCAGTATTCATCCAATTGTGGGGGATTCTCTGTCGATGGAGTATGTTGCTCCATCCTTCTATCCCGAGAGAAACAGTCGATGGACAATGACTCACCTTCTATAGACGCACTTAGATCAAGTACATCATCCAATCAGGAGGAAGAGTGATGCTTGATGAACAGTTTACCTCTCGATAGCAATCATCCATGCATGATGATAGCACTTGCCGGGAAATCCCTGCCCTCTTTGCTCTTGAGACAGCAGCTTGTAAGAGGATCTTAACTTCATCCCCACTATTGAGATGTGCTCGTAGATCTTGTTCAGTTGGTGGATTAATGTCAGAAAAATGCCCTCCCTTGAACAATCGCTTCTGCACCAATATGTATGTCTTAGATCGTCCTTTTGCCTGATTATCAAACGAAACTTCAATCTCATAATGATCAGCATGTGCATGCTGTTTGCCCCCTGCCTTGGTTCTCACAGACATTCCAAATACCTTTTCCTCAAGATATTGAAATTTTTTCTTTACATCTACACAGGCAGAGTTTGCAAGTTTGACTAAGCCATGATTCGACACCCTTCTTTTTGTATCAGCCTTATCACTGATAGCGTCACTGATGGTATACGGCGGATCATGAGTTGCTCCATGCACAACAATTGCCATGGGAAGCGTTTCTTTGAGAAATTCACTGTTCTCGGTGTTGAGACTGTGAATGTTTCTCCAATTGATCTGGAGACAACTTAAGACACTTCCCTTCCAATTACAGATAAGGTCTTCAACATCAGCAGTGCTGGTTATTGGCTGACCTCTGCTAGTGTGTCCGCTTTGATTGAACGCTTCGACAATGGCTGCTTCGAATGAAGCTTTCCCGATTCTGACCACATCTTGGCGGATTGAGCATAACCTTTGAAGGAAATCATGCATATTTTCCTCTGTAACAGCCGGAAAGCTAGTACGGTTCATGCCAGGAAGGATATGAGAATAATAGGACCAGTATTTTGTTGCATGTGCAACAGTGAGACCCCCCTTTTTGTACGGAACGAGCCCGCCATCCAATATAACAACGCCTTCCCTGTTTGTCTCAACACTGATCTTGCATGGTGTGGCACTTGCCACCATACCAAGTCCGTCTGTGGTTGTTACGATCTTATTTTGCGCAGCAATGGACGGATGATTTGGGTCTGTTGTGTATTCCGGGTCACGCTCTCTGTTGGGTGAATGCGAGGCATTGGAACTAGTTCCTATTCCTTTGTTGAGAGAGTTTGTGTCTTCCCCTTCACGGAAACCCATGATATTGTTCGAAGGTGTGGAAAATTCGCCCGTCTTTTCAGCCTCACGAAGAGGTGACCTATGAGCGAGCACGTGGCCCGCTTGAGCACACTCCTCACCTGTGGTCTCTCGTGTATGTGACCAGACACCATGGTTAACATAGTTGTTTCCGTGAGTATTATTAATGTTAAAAACCACGGGTTGTGGATTATTTGGTGGAGACATCATTTCGGGAAGAATAATTATTTATGATGTGGCTGTTCATGGAAAAAATGAAATCAACAATTGCGCGGCTGAAACTTTGACACGTGTGGCCACGGGTACCTAAAGTAGGATCTAGTACTTTAAAAAGAGACATAACAAAGTGAAAATCAAAAGATAAACATGTGATGGCACCGTGCACTTCCATTCTCCAAAGAAACTGGCGCGATTTGGTTTCCATATATTTAAACACCCACCACCCACCACTCTAAATGACCCATTAATGACCGATTTCGACGGACATTTCCTTTTAGAACCACTTCCCATACTTTGTTCGCCTTTATCATTGTCCCTTTAGATTCCCGGGGTTGGATTTTGCGGGAAACATGACTCTACGCTACGTAATAGGTAAAATAGAAATAAAAATAATGCATGCTTTTCTTTTCATCGCGAGGCTGACACTTTTGTACTATAATGTTTTAGTAATTTACATGGTTGGGCTGAAATTTCGGTACATGTGGCCACGTGTTTTGTATTAATTCCTACGAAATGTTTCATCTCCTCCGACTTACAAATATTAATATAATATTTCATTACAAGACATCACATTCAAACAAAGGGGAATGAACTGAGACGGGTCCCTTACTGCTATCAGGATCATTGTTATCACACAAAAGAACGTCCCAATCAGAATACACGAGAGTAAACTGTCTTTGGAATGGAAAACCCATCTTTGAATAGGGTAACATGAGTGCATAATCCAATAAATTCAAGCTTGTTTTTCTAACCGATGAAACCTCATTAGTACACTCAAACCTACAGAACTGCATTCCTGTCTCATGAGTGTACATTTGTGATGTGTGATAGCGAAATGATAGGAAAGTGACTTCATGTTCATCTCCTCTTTGTTCTGGTTCTCCTCTGGTGAATGCAACATGGACTGCATTGCAATCACCATCTAGGCAAAAGCAGGACAAAGGTTTTCCTGATTTAAATCTATCCTCTACTTCCGATTTATTTTGAAAAACATGATAACCTTTATACCAATCAGGCCGAGTAGACACAGACACATATTCCCTATTAAGAAATTCCACTAGATTAATGATTTATAATTACTTCAGGCTAAAATAAACCACGCTCTTTA
>CAZQLN010000018.1:0-4945 GCA_964594215.1 uncultured Bdellovibrionales bacterium
AGTTTAAAGAGAAGGAAGACAATAAACATCTTTACGACGCTATGAAAGAAATGAAAAAGCCGAAGATCGAAGAACTAAATACTATACTTGCTCCTGCGCTTGAAAAGGCTGGTTATATCGAATTCAGTTTAGATAAGCCAGAAATGGGCAAAGACGTATTTGTGGGATTTAACTGCCTTGATGGAAAGAGTGACCGTGATGACCGAGATAGTGAAAAGACTCTCAAGAAAACAGTAGAAAAAGCGCTTCAGGACACCAACTGGAGACTCATGAGTGACGGTATTTCGTATCGTCTTGGGTATTTAAATGGACGCCTGCGTGCCTACGAGCGCGAAGAAGATTTGAAGAAGTTGGTAGAACGAGATATAAAGACTGGGAAAATGAAGAAACCAGATACGTCAAAGAGTGATAGTGGTCCGCGGAAGCTTAAAGCGCCCGACGGAACTGACATAATACTTTGACATTTTGTGAATGTAAGCTAAGGTAGCAGGCACCATGAATCAGCACATAAAACCATTTAACAGTTCGATATTTTCACCCTAGTTAAGTTAAAATATGTATATAGATGAGTTACCTTGAAGAAAAACGTCAAAATTTACGAAACCTAACCGTAGAGGCTGCAAGACCTTATATCTTGAGTAAGGGTTATTTTCATGACGGGTTCGTATTACCAGGGAAAGTGATTCCAGGTGATTTCAATATAAACCTAAATCGCATTGACTGGTCTCAAAGATTTCCGCTTCCAAGAACAAATTCACTTGATATAATCGTAGACAAATCAAGCCATGGTATACGAAGATATTCTCTTGTAAACCCATTCATATACTGGCATTTGGCACTCGAGTTTTTAGATGATTTCGATAGGATCAAAGGTCTATTACTCGAAGAGACTCCTGTTGATGTTTATTCCCTTCCCAACTTTACCGATAATGATATAGGGGAGGGCTGGTCGCATTTTAGACGTATTGATCCATCTGAGAACTTCTGGAAGGGATATGGATATGTAGCTAGTGCTGATATATATAATTTTTATGAATCTATATACACACATTCAATTTCCTGGGCAATAGAAACAAAAGACGTTGCAAAATCAAGTCGAGGCAATGAGCTGACAGGCAATAGAATAGACAAGCTTTTTCAGAATGCACATGATGGACAGACAAACGGTATTCCAACGGGTAATATTTTGAGTGATCTTGCTGCAGAACTTATCTTAAAGGACATAGATAGGCTATTAGCAAGTGTTATAGAAAGTGAAGATATAAAAGCTTATCGTTTCCGTGATGATTACAGGTTTATTTGCAAGAACAAGGGCCAAGCATTATTAATAATCGATACACTTGCTTATTACTTAAGTACTGAGTACGGCCTTACGTTAAATAAGACGAAGACAAAAATTCAGACCAGTACTTCATATATGAAGTCTCTTGCTGGTGAATATGTAGTGCCAAAATTTCTTGAATCAGAAGCCAGTATAAGTCAATTCGCTTGGCGAAAATTTTACCAGTTCTTGGTGGAGTGTAAATCGGCAAATGAGTCTAATCGAGGGATATTTGATTCATATATTGAGAATTTTATTGATATGATTCGAGCAAGTCAGACTCCAATGGTAATAAGTGATTCTATAAACGAATGGATAGATTTGATATATTCACTGATCATCGACGTAGTTGAATCTGGTGTATCAACAAGTCCCCACCTTTATTTAGTTCTAGATTTTATATTAGGTAGTCTAGATAATAGCGATAAGAGAGACTTTATCCTCGATGACTTAGTAGGAAGAATAAACAATAGTCATAACCAAGTTAGGGTTGTGTGGACTTATGCAATATTAAATCACTTTGATGAAAATAAGGCCTCAGAGTTTTCGGGCAATGTAGATTCAGATTTACTCCGATTCATTGTTGATCGTAACTCTGCGGATATTGATAAATTCACAAGTAGGGATGAGCTACCGGAAGAAGACAAGAATTATCTACGCAGCGTAGCTATATTTGATTTTGGATTCTTCAACTCTGTCGACTCAATTAGTATTGAAGAATTACTTATAGATAGCATTAATGATGATTTATACGAAAGTATATCCCTGAGCAGATATTTGAATAGGTAGTGTATATAATCTGCAGTTACTAGCTACCGCAGATTATATACATATTTTGATGACCACATTGTTAACTATTCAGCCTGTACGGTAAGAACATTTCCTTTAATTTTGATAACCTTCAGCTTAACACCTTCATGGTAAGCTTCGTAGTCTTCTATATTGTCACTAAAAAATGCAGGGCCAGCTAGGTTGAGGTCGGTATAATTCGAGTTCTCCTTGTTTACTATAGGTGGTTCCTGAACGTAGGGCCTGCTACTTTGCCCCTTGAATTTTACTGTATATTGGCTTGTTGTTTGAAATTCTGACATCTTAGCCCTTTCGTTAACTTATCTATTCTAATTATAGAATAAATGGCTTTTTGAGACTTTGACCTAAATAGAAGAGAGTGCCGGGAGGGGCACTCTCTTCCTGGGTAGAGTAGCTTGGTCCATAGGCCACTCTGATGTTTGAGATAGTTTTAGCGGATACCGTTAGTTTCTAGTTGTTTTTCTAGAAGCTTATTTACTGTCCAGTGTATTGTCCTTTCATCTTCAGCTGCTAATTCTTTTATTTTTTCGTACAGTTCTGCTTTTACGCGAACAAAGTAAACATCTTTATTTTCTATCCTTTCTATGTCTGGAGATTTGTTTTTCATTTAGGTGGCCTCCTTTAATGCTAAGTCAACCAGGCAGATAGCGGATTTATGTTAGTAGTCGAATGTGTCTTGAATATCCTGTGCCCATACGGCATCAGTTTCGAGATATTCTTTTAATTTTTCAATTGTTTGTTCAAGTGCTTGCTCCGTATCCGAAACTTGCACCAAAAGTGTGTCTTGTGGATTTTCCTCCCAGAATCCTCGGACGATGCCAACAACCTTGAAATGGTAATGTTGGCTGCTAATTAGGTTAATAACGTTTTGAACACCGCCCGCTTCGGCTAAATCACCGAGGGCGACGTATAGTTCGTAAATCTTGTTCATGTGGACCAATCTCTGCCTGGTTGTTAAATAGCGCGGTTTCCGCTAACCGTACTTTCTATTGTAAACGTGCTGTGTACATTTGTAAACAGCGATTGTCCACGACGTTGGAGCGGTGTCTCATTTGTAGCGTTTTACCCCGTTAAAAGGTTCGTGACCTGTAAGCGGAGCCAAGACAAGATATTTGAGCAGAAGTCCAGTAAGCATTCACGCTACTGGACTTCTGCTATACTCGATTCATGAGAACAGTGAATATTGAAGAGTACGGTGAGCCAGAAGTTTTAAAGATTAAGAATATTCCAAAACCAACAATCCGAAGTGGTGACATCTTGGTCAGGATAAAGGCGACTGCAGTGACCGCCGCCGACTCACGAATCAGGGGTGCGAGATTTCCGAAAGGTTTTGGTTTTCTTGCTAAACTGGTTTTTGGAATTAACAAGCCGAGAATAAAAATACTAGGCAGTACTTACTCGGGTATTGTAGAGCAGGTTGGAAAAAACGTATCGCAGTTTCATGTTGGTGATGAAGTCTGCGGCATGACAGGTGTTCAAATGGGAACATACGCAGAGTATATTAGAATTTCAAAGTATAAAAGCATCGCCTTTAAGCCGAACGGTGTTGCTCACGAAGATGCTGCTGGCTTATTGTTTGGCGGAACAGCGGCATTATATTTCGTCCGCGATAAGCTGGGTGTGAAAAAAGGTGAAACGGTTGTAATCAATGGTGCCTCAGGTGCTGTTGGTACGAACGCTATACAACTTGCAAAGTATTATGGTGCCAAGGTCACAGGTGTAACAAGCAGTAAAAATTCCACATTGGTGGAGAGGTTAGGAGCAGAAGACATAATAGATTACGCTAAGCAGGATCTTGTGAGTGCGGGCAAGAAATTTGACGTTGTTTTGGATACAGTCGGCAATATTTCGCCTCAGGCAGCGAAAACGTTACTTACCAAGAAGGGTCGAGCAGGGTTGATGGTCGGTACTTTGTGGGAAGGGATGGTGGCTCGCGGTCAAGTCATGACGGGGACTGCTACTGAAAAGAAAGATGATATTTATTTTTTACTAGAGCTGACCGAACAAGGCAAAATCAAAGTAGTCATTGATAAAATATATGAACTTGATGATATCGTGGCTGCGCACCGCTATACTGATAGCGGTAGCAAAGTTGGCAACGTGATAGTTCGAATGTAGTCGTCTCGGTTCAGTTCAAGACCGTAGTGGTGAGCCAAGCAGGACACGACAAAGTCAGAACTGTGAAAATGGTTCTGACTTTTTGTATACCCATAGTAGAAATGAAACCGTAGAGGATTAGGTATTTAGCCTATTGAGCAACTTTACGGCTTTCGATGATACCGATTTTCTGTTATCCTTTTTCATTTTATTCAATCTTGGCACTAACCATGCTTTTAGCCTTGAATCATTTGCTGCGAAATCAGTAAATGTATCAGCGGTCGTATTCTGTACAATCCAGTCGCTCTCTGTCTCTAGATTATGTTTAAGCAGCTCAATAGCCTCATTGCGTTGTTTCTCTGTGATTTTGGTTCTTAATTCCTGGACTATCTGAGCAATAGACCATTTAGCTGAAGGCTGATCAAGATTCCAGCCAATATCATGAATAAGCCAATCAAACCTTTCAAGTAGCCATTCTGGTTTTGGCTGTGTGTTCGCCGATAATGAATCACGATGGAGACCGCAAATTCGTTTAAGAGCACTGCTTACACGTAAGCGAACAACCTCATCGTCTGAGCTATAAGTACGACAAAGCTCATTAAATAGTTGTCTTGAGCTGTCCTGCAGTACGTCTTCAGCAACAGAGACCGTTTCACCAAGCGAATTGGGATGTCCTCCAGTAAGCCTTTCTTCAATAGTTTTCTTCATACAACGTAT
>CAZQLN010000019.1:0-4429 GCA_964594215.1 uncultured Bdellovibrionales bacterium
GAGCAGAGGACTGAAAATCCTTGTGTCGGCAGTTCGATCCTGCCCCTCGGCACCATTATTTGGCGGATAAAAGTGGATAAGTGGTGAATGAACCTCTAAGGAAGACTTATACAAGGTTATTCAGTTCAAATAAGATGGGACTGTAGCTCAGTTGGTTAGAGCACGCGGCTCATAACCGCTTGGTCGTTGGTTCAAGTCCAACCAGTCCCACAAAGCAGGATTGACAGTCAAAAAAGAAAAAATTATCCTAGTAAGGTAGTTTTTCTTTTTTCTAGGTTGCGGGTATCGTATAGCGGCTATTATATAACCTTGCCAAGGTTGAGATAGGGGTTCGACTCCCCTTACCCGCTCAAAATAAGCTAAAAACAGCCTCCATTGTGGCTGTTTTTGCTTTATATAAAGCAATTATTAGTATTTTGGTATTGACAAAAATACAAAAGTATGCTAACATCACTGGTTGAGTTAACTTTGGTTACTTGACCCATCAGTCCCCGCCCATAGCTCCGCAATATGTCGAGCAGGCCCCGGGACGCGGTGGCTTAGCCATAAAGACACTTTATGACGTACCGAAAAGAACTTCTTTTCGTAGCCATAGTCAGTATTACAGGATTTTTTGCAGAAACGAGTATCGTAGCAGCAAAAAGTCAAGAACTCCCACTTATACAGGGTTATAACTATTCCCAAGATCCCTACCTTCTCGAGTGGAGTTTTAAGAAAAGCTCTATAAAAACTCAGATTGAACAAAAAGAACTTTCATTTGAGGATAAGATTCTTGAGAAATGGAAAACCAAGCAGGCAAGCCTTTGGGCTAAGCTTCCTACCGAATCATTTACCATCAATGCTTCTGCTTATACAGCAGCAGCTGATGAGTGTGGTAAGAATGACGGTATGACTGCTTCAGGTCTTCTAGTGACTGAAAAACGTACCTTAGCCTGTCCTCGAGAATACCCATTCGGTACCAAAATCAGTATTGAAGGAATGGGTGAGTACCGCTGTGAAGACCGTGGAGGTGCTATCAAAGGAAATCACTTCGATATTTATGTGAAGACTAAATCAGAAGCATTTTCTTTTGGTCGTCAACACCTGAACGCCCAAGTGGTCAACTAATCAAAAAACCTCTCTACCTTGTTTGGTGGGGAGGTTTTTTGATTGACGCTCACCCCCCTATTTGGTACCCTTTTTAGACAGTAGTGGGATCGGGTCCGATGGCCGAGTGGTTAGGCAGAGGTCTGCAAAACCTTGCACAGCAGTTCGATTCTGCTTCGGACCTCAAGCTGTTACTTTTACGGATCCCATGCTAGAGTATAGTCATGGTGAACTTAAAAGATATAGATAAAAAGCTTCTTTGGTATACCGTAGGTATTATTGTTACTGATGGTTCTCTCAGTGTTGATAAGAGGCATATTTACATTACCTCTAAAGACGAAGAGTTACTTATTATTTTACGAGACCAACTTGGGCTGAATACAAAAATAGGTAAGAAGAGCAATGGAAGGTCAAGAGAGAAGATATATTCAGTCTTACAGTTTTCTGATGTAAACCTCTACAAGTTCCTTGAAAGCATTGGATTATTTTCAAATAAATCTTTAACTTTAGGAAAGATTAGCGTGCCAGAGAAGTTTTTTAAGGATTTTACACGTGGTGTGATTGATGGAGACGGGAGTATTCTTACTTGGATTCATGCATCTAATAAGAGAGTGCAATGGGCATTGAAAGTTACTTCTGGAGCTCAAAAATTTTCTATTTGGTTACATAAAGCAATTCAAAAGCATTACCAAGTAAAAGGTAAGCTATATACCTATCAGTATAAAGATAAAAAGAATCCTATTCACATCTTAAAGTTCGGAAAAATAGCAACAAAAATTATTCTGAAATCAAGCTACTATAAAGATTGTATTGCGTTAGAGAGAAAGAAAAGAAAGGTCGTAGAGTGTCTGCAGAGTGAAAATGGCTGGTCAAAATATGGTAAAATGACAACTGATGCCCGGGTGTTGGAATGGTAGACAATTTCGACTTAAAATCGAATGAGATTATTCTCGTGCGGGTTCGAGTCCCGCCCCGGGTACAAAATAAAGCTTAGGTGTTTCCTGCCTGCCGCTAGGTAGAGGGTTTTTTCCGCCCCACAATTACAATTTAGAGCAAAGATACGTTCTTATCTATCTTAAATAAAAACTTAGATCAGAAAGAGTCCTAGAGACTCTTTTTTTGTATCTGTTTCACGAGTTTAGGTACTTTAAGAAAATCTTGGATCAGGGTTTCGCGCATACTGCCGTTGTAGAGAGCAGCAGCGGGGTGATAGAGAGCAAAGAAGACGCACTCCCCTAGTCCTGGAATATTGCGACGGAAGGCTGTGCCGTGGACTTCGGAAATTTTCACATCAGGGATGAAATGATTGAGTGAGTAACGGCCAAGGGTGACAATCACTACGGGTTTGATAGTAGAAATTTCTTCATGAAGCCACTCTTGGCATGCCACTATTTCTTCAGGTGTAGGATCGCGGTTTTCTGGTGGACGGTATTTGACGATATTGGTGATGTAGATGTCTTCTCGTTTGAGATTAGCTTGGGATAACATCTCATCCAAAAACTTCCCTGCTGCCCCGACAAAGGGTACGCCAGTCTCGTCCTCTTTCTTGCCAGGCGCTTCACCAATAAAAACAATTTGAGCTTGTGGATTGCCACTACCAAAAACAGCTTGAGTAGCAGTTTTTTTGAGTTCACAAGTATTACGCTCAGCATATTGAGTATGAAGAGCGAGAAGTTTTTCTGCTTGAGACATATCTACAGTATAGCAAAACCAGTGCCTGTTTCTACGAGGCGACCAGGTACTTCGAAACCACTAGCTAGATGATGGCCTCCGCCGCCGAACTGGTGAGCGATACTTGATACATCGACACCATGGTGATCCATAGAGCGAAGGCTACCCCTTACAGTATATTCATCGCGCTCTGATAGTACGAGGGCAAATTTAGCGTCTGGGATGGTACTGAGGATAGAGGTGAGTTGATAGATATCTTCCCGAGAAGCCTGACACTGTTCGATCTCTTCTCGAGTAACCGCTGTTACGAGCATCCCATTTGTAGTGTACAGACGAGCTTTCTCAATAGCTTTCCCCCATAAGCGGAGAGCCCCAATATTTTGGTGAGCAAAAATAATCTGAGAAATTTTTTCAAGAGGAGCACCCTTCTGCATAAGAGTCGAAGCCATTTCCATAACTTCAGGACTGACCTTTGAGTGTTTGAAACCACCAGTATCAAAAACTAAGCCAGCCAGCATATAGGTGGCCATGCGCTTAGTGATACGAGCGCCAGTTTGTTTGAGATAGAGATAGAGAAGTTCAGAAGTAGAAGAGTAGTCTTTATCAATAATAACGACATCACCATGGAGCTCTATGTCAGGATGATGATCCATTAACACCACCACTTGATCTTCGCGAAGTTGATGACGAAAAAGATGAAATCCCCTATCTACGCTATCAAGAGCAAGTACCGCATCGAATTGATTAAGTTCTAGTGTATCAGGATGAACAAACTCTTTTTTACCAAGAGCTAATAAGGCATCTGGAAAAGGATCATAACAAGCAATAGTTACATTCTTACCAAGAGCTACAAGGTGTTCATGAAGAGCGCTATTGGAACCTACGGTATCAGGATCAGGACGAGTATGGGCGACAAGAAGAATGTTCTTGGCTTGAGCAATAATGTATTCAAGAGTTTTAAATTCGGAAGCGTAGTTTTGCATACTATTCAAGAGAAAGAAGGATTTTTTCTACTGCATCTGCATTGAGTCCCGTGCTATCAACTTCAAAATGAAGCCGTGGCAGTGGCTTCATATAAAGTTTACTGTGAACAAAACGTTCAAGCTGAGAAATCTCTTTTTTTAAAGTAGATTCCACATAGTGAAGCTCATCTTCAGGAAAAATACTGACTGAAAAATAAGCATGACGCAAATCTTTGGTAACGCGTAGTTTTGTCACGGTAACGATAACTCCAGCCTTAAAGCTCACCTCTTTGGTAAGAGCTTCGGCAATAAGATCTCGTAAAAGATCATTAACTTTAGTGATTCGAAGTGACATCTGCTTTCCATTAAGTAACGAACTAGTTTAACACGATAAGCTGAAAAAGGAAAGAGTCGCCTATGAAGGATGATTGTGGTGCCCCCACCAGGAATCGAACCCAGATCTCTCCCTTAGGACGGGATAGCTCTATCCATTGAGCTACGGAGGCTTGTATAAAGGATTGTACTAGTTTATACAACTTTATCCAAACCAAGTAATGAAAATAGTGGACCCTAACGGACTTGAACCGTTCACCTCTCCCATGCCATGGGAGCGCTCTACCAGATGAGCTAAGGGCCCAGAATGTGAATAGATATGCAACCCTCCTTAGCTAGACACTCCCCCGAGTAACTCTGAGGAAATAATGAATGAA
>CAZQLN010000020.1:0-4306 GCA_964594215.1 uncultured Bdellovibrionales bacterium
ACCGACAGTCGCTGGCTGGTGCCGGAAATTTTCCGCGACGCCATTCGCAAAGGCATTCGGACTTCACCATTTTATAATCGACTCGTGGCAGCCAGTGAAACCGTGAGTCAACCTCAGGTCAACATGCCGTATCTGGAGCTTTCAGATGCAGAGCCTCAAGAAACCGGTGAAGCTGAAACCATCTCCAAGGGCACCATCTCCTACGGAAACAAAACCACAGAGATTCTCAAGCAGGCCTTGGGCGTCAGTATCACTTACGAAGCCATTCAGTACACCTCGCTCAATCTGCTCACGATCTTCATTCAGGACGTGGGTGTCAAACTTGGGCACAAGCTCAACAACGAAGCTGTCGATATTTTGATTAATGGCGACCAGAGTGATGGCAGCGAAGCCTCGGCCACCATTGGTGTTGATAGTGTCATGAGCGGACTGACTTATCAGGATCTGGTTTATCCATGGATTCGTGCCAGCCGTCTTGGTCGCAGATACGATCACATTGTCACCAGCGAGTCGGGAGCCAATCGTCTTTTGAACCTTGATGAATTCAAGCAAAAGCAAGCCGGTTCACCGATTGCCTCACTCGTACTCAACGAAACTCTACCCAATCAGAGTCAGGTTTTTGTGAGTGGCCGCTTGAATGAGCATCAATACATCCTGCTCGATCCTCGTTTTGCGCTGGTGCAACTGACATCCTCACCACTCAATGTTGAGGGAGACAAGATTGTCAGCAAACAAATTGAAGAAGCCTATGCCTCCATCACCACAGGTTTTGGTGTCATCTTCCGCGATGCACGCGTGATCATCGATGACTCTCTGGATGTTGGAACCAACGACTTCCCAAGCTGGATGGAACCCACAATTTAAGGAGTGATTCATGAGCCAAGTGACTTATCTCAAATGCCGCAACGCTGTGATGACCTTTGTTGATCCTGAAACACGCTTTCAGGTGCCGCGAGGAAAGATTGTGCCGGTGACCGGCAAACTCTCGCGCACCATGCAAAAGTGGATTCGGCGCGGAGGCCTCGTCGTGGTTGATGAGGCCCTGTATTTGACTCAGCAAAAGGCAGACCTGACGGTGCCTGTTACTGAGGTTCCCGTAACCGCAGAAACTGAACCAACATCCCATGTTGAAATAACTCAGGATGTAGTTTCAGAAAATGCAGCACCTGTCCAAGAAAGCGATTCCAATGCTTCTACAGAGTCTGCACCCGACGAGAGTGAGTTGGAGCCCAAGGCCAAAAAATCAAAAAAGAAATCCGGAGGTAATCCGTGACGCTGGCCTTTGGATCCATGCACCGTCTCAATCGCATTCTGATCCGAACCAAGGATATTCTGGGTGATGGCGATGATGCGCTTCGGGATGAGAATAAAAATGCAGCGCTGCAATATGCTGCGAGTTTTTATGATCTCTATTCTGGTGATGGGACCGAAACCATGTACGCGGATGACAGTGATCTCACCATTCTTGAATCGGAATTGATTGCAACGGCGGCTGCCATTGAACTCATCAAGACGGCCATTTCCTATTACAAGGAAGACGTCATTGATGCGACTGCTGGTCCAGCCAATGCCAAATTCAGATCCGACAAACTGAGCTGGCTCAAATCGCTTTTGGAAGAATTGGAAAGCAAGCTTACGGGTTTGACTGGTCAACTTGGCTACGCCGATGCCGAACTCGATGGCCCACCGGCACTTTTGAAGAAAGTCCGCGCCTGCTGTGATCCAGCAGACGATGTTTGTGAAGACGAAGGTGTTGCAACCGACACCATTACGTTTGGAGCTTAAACGATGACAGATTTGCTTTCGACACAGCAGGTAAATCAAATTCGCGAGGTCTTTCACGACTTGAGTGAAACCTTTGCGTTTCCGGTCATCGTGCGCCGCACGACATTTACCAATGGTGCTTTTAGAGCCGATCCCACAACCGAAGATTTTTCATTCAATGCCATCCGTGATTTTCAATCCGCAGGAGAAACTGATCAAGTCCGCAACGATCTTGGCACTGACGTTACCCACGAGCGCAAACTCTACATTCACTGGGATGATTTTTTGTCAGCTGGCCTGATTGATGCCGAGAACAAGGTTCTGCTCGATCACAACGATGTCGTGCTCATGGAAAACGAAATCTACGACATCGTGTCCTTTGGCGGCATCGCCGAAATGACCAAGCAACCATCGTTTGTTTATCTCATGGTGAAGCGCCGCTTTGCCGATCCAGATGGAGGTACGCCATGAGTCAAATGGACGGCCCCTGGAAAGAGCTGGAAGACGACTTGCGTGGCATCGGAGCACGTTTGACGGCAAACCTTCAACTCACAACAGCTCAAAATGCAGAAATTGTCCGCAAGTCCTTGGTCAAGCACATCCAGAATCAGGATTTGCACTGGGCCAAGCTGAATCCCCGTTATTTGGAGAGCAAGAGACGCAGGCGCCTCAGCACAGCCATTCTCATTGCCACCTCGGAATTCCTGCAGTCGATCACCACGCAAATGTCGTCAGACAAGCTCTCGGCCTTTGTGGGCGTGTTGAGAAATGCCAAACGCAAGGATGGTGAACCTGGTGTGCTGATTGCCGAACTGCACGAGTTTGGAAGCAAGGCACGAAACATTCCGGCTCGTCCCTTGTTTCGTCCGACCTTTGCCGAAATCAAGCCTGAAGTCACAGACCGATTCAAGGCAGCCATCAAAGAAGTATTGGAGACTACAGGAACATGAGCGCCAGAATTTTAACCAATATCGCTTTATTGCATGCGGCTCTCTATGACCGACTCAGTTCGATTAGCACAGTCTCGGGCCTTGAGTTTTTGGGCTTTGATGACGGCAAGAGTCGTCCGACTCTGCCTCGTATCGGCATGCAAATATCTTGCACGGGCATGGATACCGATCGCGGTCGTGTCATGCCACAAGTGTTTGAAGCAACCGGAGCAAGCGAATCCATCATGTATGACGGTGAAGAGCACGATGTACAAACGTCCTACACCATCAAGCAGCCCATTGCTGTAGATCTGACCTACGAAGTGGACTCATGGTGCTACGATTCACAGACTTCGCTCGCGCTGGATGTGGAACTGATGAAGCTCTTTCCGGAGCGCGGTGTTTTGACACTCCCAATTGAAGGTGAAGACACGGACTTTCCTGTTGAGCTTATCGGTATTCAGAATCTGGATGATCTCACCAAGAACATCCGTGAGAAAATTTATCGCTACAAAATTGAAGCATGGATTCCGGGCTTTTTGTCTGATCGTAACGGCAAGATCATTACAACAATCGACAATGAAATTTACAAACAAACCAATGACGATTCCGAAGCACCCGAAGGCTACGAGTTGCAAAACGTGGTCACGGCTCCCGATGCTTAAGAGAGGATATTTTTATGGCCAAGAAACAACGAGAACAAGTCCAGGCTCAAAAAACTGTCAGCACCATTCAGTACCGGATTGTGAATCTGACTCAGAAAATATTTCCGGTGCCATACCTGAACGCCAAGGGTGAAACACGTTTTTTGAATCTGCGTTTGCAAAAAGGCAAACAAGGTCAGGACGTCCCTGTACTTACAGCGAACGCCATCACCCCAGCACTGAAGGCTCTCGAAAAAAAGGGGCTCATCAGAATTGAGAAAATTTAAAGTCCAGGAGGATATTTATGCCAACAGGAGCAGCCAAAGTTACATTTACCGAACGTGATTTGAGTTTTTTCATTCAGGCCGTCACCGAAGGACGCAATTGCCTGCAGCTTACAGCACGACGCGGACCCGTCAATGAAGTCAAACTCGTCGGATCGATGAAACAGTTTCAGGAAACCTACGGGCTTCCGATCGATAGTTCGGATTCCGATATCATCGTGCAACGCGCTTTTGATCGAGGTGCCGTGCTCTACATCAATCGCGTGGTCCATTATACCAATCCCGCAGATGCGAGCAGCATCACAGCAGACAAAGCGGCACTCACTCTGCAGGATGCCGAAGCCAGAGACACTTTACTCATCGAAGCTGCCAACGAAGGTACTTGGGGCAACACGCTCGTCGTGACCGTAACCCAGAACGAAGTGGATTCAGATCGCTTTGATCTCTCGATAGATTATCCGGAGCAAAGTGAACTCAGTGAATCCTACGAGTATCTGACCATGAATCAGGATGATAATGAATACTACGCCGTGAAAGTGCTTAATGAGCAATCCAAACTGATCACTGTCACCGATCTCGAAGCTGGCGATCCCTTTGAAGATGATACCGTCACCGTTGGCACCGATGTGTTTTCTGCAGGCGATGATTTTACTATCAACGTGGATGATATTTCCCAAATGGCGCA
>CAZQLN010000021.1:0-3163 GCA_964594215.1 uncultured Bdellovibrionales bacterium
GGCTTCTTTAGTATTTATAAATCCAGATGGTGCGGTTATAAAGCCAGGATTGGTGGGGGCGGTATTGTCGAACCTAAAGTGGAAAGACTCAGAAGAGCCAAAGACATTTCCGGCTTTATCGATAGCTTTAATATTTAAATAATATGGAGTATCAGAAGAGGTTAGAGCAGTTCCTAAGTAGCCACTTGTAGCTAAATCAATATCGTTTCCGGCTACTGCAAACTGACAGGCATTATTAGTATTTATCGGGCTTGTTCCGAGTAATCCTTTAGTGGTTACTGGGTCGCCTGTGTTGTCTTGACCTAGGTATAAGCAGTAGCCAAGAATACCAGAATTAGCATCGCTTCCCGCGGTCCAGCTGAAGTAAGGTGAACTACCGTTAGACCAGGAGTTGCTAGATACCGAAGCCCCACCATTTGCTTTAAATGCTAGAATAGCACTTGCGTTTGAATCTGGTGCAACAGTATCAGAGGTTGCCTCGATTGTTACACCATTTAATGTAACTCTTTGCTTGCCGTCACTATTAAGTACGGCTTGCCATTTTATACCACTGAAAGTTACTGGTAGTGATACGATATTTGCATTAATATCTGCCACTGACGAGCTGTCATTTTCAGTTACGGCATTTTCCCACGAATCACCATCCCAAAACTTCCAAGTTGCCCCGTTGTCGTTAGATATGCGGTAGCCGATAGTGCCACCATTCAAAGTTTCATTGGTAGAGAACGTATCGATTGTTTCTACACCAGCTGTGTATGCGGGTGAGTTTAGTGTGATGAGCTGTTTGCCGGTGGTGTATGGCTTGGTAGTAAATGAGCTTCTTGCTATATTACTAATTCTGACTTCATCCAACATTCCATTAAAGTATCCCTGGGCTTCACCGCGACTGCTACTCCCGTATGTTGAGCCAATCAAAAGCGGAGAATTGTTATCAGGAATCGTAACAGAAGCTGGGGATGATGAATCCTCTACGCCATCAATAAATAATTTCATATTAGCACCGTCATAGGTTGCTGCTATATGGTGCCAGTCTGTATTCTGTGATGTCTGATTGCTAGACATAAAGGCGTTATTTCCCCAGCTATACATCATCGCATCCGCATTACCAGAATAACCGGTTCCAGCGTAAAGCTTACCCCTATAATCAATGAGTGTTGATACATATTCAACCATGTTGGTCCAACCGGAATTTAGGCTATCGCCTCCCAGCTGGCTCCAAGTGCTACCATTCCACTCCCACACCTCGCCATCACCACCTCCGTCGCCAATACCCACATAGAGCCTGCCGTTGTAGATTGCCATACTTCGAATGCGTTCATACGTACCAGCGGTCCAGCTTCCATTAATATCATCACCACCTATTTTAGTCCAAGTTGTGCCATCGTAAGACCATGCTTCTGCATCATCTGTCCCGTTTCCAAGGCCGATAATTAAATTATTGTCGTAAACCCGCATTATGAAGACTTCTTCATATGCGCCAGACCAGCTACTGGCAACCCCGTCGCCACCTACTTTAGACCAGCTGCTACCATTAAACTGCCATACCTCAGCATCATTTGTACTGCTGCCAAGGCCAGCATATAAATTACCGTTAAATAATGTTAGTGACATTACAGATTCCATGTTGTTGCCCGTTGTCCAGCTTGAATTCACGCCATCGCCACCAACTTTTGTCCAGGCTGTGCCATTCCATCGCCAGACTTCAGCATCTTGAGTTGAGTTACCTAAGCCAGCATAAAGGTCATTCCCCCAGACTGCTAGTACATTCACGGCCTCAAAGTTGGTCGTCCAGCCTCCATTAATGCTATCACCACCAACTTTTGTCCAGGTTGAGCCATTATACTTCCAGACTTCTGCATCATTGGCGCTATAGCCCAACCCTGCGTATAGCTCACCCTTGTAACTTTGTAGGGTGTATACGTTCTCAAATGTATCTGGGGCCCAACTGCCATTTATGCCTTGTCCTCCAACCATCTTCCATGTCGTGCCATTAAATTCCCAGACAGTTGCATTTCCTGGTACGGTTATTCCGGTACCAGCATACAACTTCCCGGCATGGTTGGTGGTCGATTCTACGCTTTGCAGATTAAAGCCACCCCAGCTCTTATTAACATAACCGCCACCGACTCTCACCCAGCTTGAACCATCGTACGTCCAGATCATGCCATTGCCACTGGCGTCATATAATCCTACATGTAACATTCCACTGCTGTACTCTAATGCGTAGACACCGTCTCCTTGGGCGGTTGTCCAGCTACCGCTTAGCCCATCGCCTCCAAGTTTTGTCCAACTCGTGCCATTCCATCGCCAGACTTCACCGTCACCATCACTGGTGCCAAGCCCCGCATATAGGTTGGTGCCATCATTTGCTAGCCCCGCAACGATTTCGTAGGTGCTAGCAGCCCATCCGCTATTGATTCCATCACCACCAATTTTAGCCCAAGTAGTTCCGTTGAAGCGCCAGACATCACCATCTCCTGCGGTGATTGATGTTCCGACATATAGATTGCCACCGAAGTACGTCATGCTCCTTATCTGCTCGATGTTATCCGCAGCGATCCAGCTTGAGTTAACTCCATCACCCCCAGCCTTAGACCAAGCGGTACCGTTCCATTGCCAAACCTCTGCGTCTTGAGCTGTGTCACCAAGTCCAGCATAAAGATTTGTCCCATCATTTGTTAATACCCAAACAGCTTCATAATTGGTCGTCCAGCCGCTATTTAGGCTATCACCGCCAATCTTAGTCCAAGTCGATCCATTCCATCGCCAAACCTCTGCATCATTCGCACTCATTCCTAGTCCGGCGTATAAGTTACCGCCAAAATAAGTCATTGCATTTACAGTTTCGTAGGTATTTATGGCCCAGCTAGAATTAACTCCATCTCCACCAATCTTGGTCCAGTCGCTACAATTCGCATTTAGATCACAGCTCCAAATTTCGGCATCTCCAGCAGCGTTTGTTCCTAGGCTAGCATACATTGTGTCACCGCCAACTATTAAGTTATATACATCTTCAAACTGTTGATCTAGCCAGCTAGAATTAACTCCATCTCCACCAATTTGATTCCATGTTGTACCATCCCACTTCCAGACCTCCGCATCACCGGTACCAAGACCTAGCCCAACATACTTGTCTGTGCCATGAAATGCTATGGATCTAACA
>CAZQLN010000022.1:0-2975 GCA_964594215.1 uncultured Bdellovibrionales bacterium
TGAAATTTTGGTACATGTGGCCACGTGTTTTGTATTGATTCCCACGCAATTAAAATTAATGTTACATCTTCTACGGCTTACAAATATAAATATAATATTTCCTTCCGAGACAGCACATTCAAACAGAGGGTGGCGTTGGGTGGCTACACTATGGTACAGTAGCATTTGTCGGATTTTAACACCCATGAAATGTTTCAATTAGCGGACATTTGGTGTCAACGGTCAATTTTAACAAGAAGAAAATGAATTTGACCTGTACAGTTTGCAAGCTTTCATCCATTTACGACGCCCCTCAAGAGGGTACAAAGTATGTTCATTTAAGCTGCATGGGATGTAAAACAGAATTCCTCCGCTGCGCCGATTGTGAATTACAAGTTGATCTCAGAAATAGAACATTTGTGAGATTTGGACGGACTCCGGTCTCCTATATGAGACAACATTTTAAGGTTGCACACAGACACACGTTAAGCGACAAAGAGATCCCTACACAAGATCATCAAAAGGTTAAACGACAACGTGTAGAATACGCAGAGGTTTATTCTCATGAAGATCATGACCTGGTGGACGAACACGATATCTTCGGAGATTCGGGTGGGTGCGGTGTTGACTGCAACGGCATGGGTGATGTTAACGAAGATGATACTGGTGATAGTTCATCAACGGCGGAAGATTATATGGATGACAAAAATCTGTTCAATCCACTCCTCATACAGAATGAAATGGATAACCAGCTGACGGAATGGGATGATATACAAAACAAAATATTTGAGTGTTATCACGATTACATAATGTGTGACCTGGATCCGAATTCTCCACCTATGGAGGAAGTATCCCCGTTGGATACTGACGAAGATGTTGCTGAAAATGCTGACATGCTTGCTATCACCGCAGGTGAGGAAGCTGATAATTATTACAGATATGACGATTTTTCGTTCTTAGACACTCGGGAAGAACATGATAAGTTCGTAAGAAAGAATAGTCTTCGGAAGTGTCACTGTCAAAACCAGCTGTATTTTTATCAGAAGTATTTCCAGAAGGCTAAAAATAATTGTGACAATACAGGGGGTTATCGTGGTTTGGTGGGAAGGGCTAACGTTGGCAATCGTGAGAACGTGCACATACTTGTGGGCGAAAGGGAGGCACGAGTTATATTCAAGTACCATCACATCATCATGAAACTTCCCGGTGAATACAAACAAGACTTTGTGACATATGACAATGAGAAATTTGAACTGTTCGGATTGGGGTCCATAAATCACGATAATGTTATGACAAAATTCCCACGTGAAATGAAAGAGGTTAAGAGATTTTTCATAAATGGCGCGCACTCCATCATGAAGAATTTCCCTATTCCGGAGGTATTTAACATAAACAATCATGCATGTGTCAGTTTGCAAGAGACGATTAGAATTATGGCTGGCCACCATGGCTTGTTTGGATTTGCCTGGGATGGTCGAACAAAGGAGCCCAACAAAGACGGACTGAATGGTACCCAAGCAATGGCCGACCTCGTCAATGACATAGTTGATGCCATGAAAATGGATGGATTATCGGATGAGTCTATTCGTGAGACAAGTATTGGCTGGGTGTACTTTTGGAGTGACTCGTTCCTTCGATGTTTTGTTAAACAAAAGGATAACAGTGTCTGGATTATGACCGCAACCATTTGCCCTCCACTGGAGGAAATGAACACTGGCAAATACACACATGTATTGGCAATGGGGAAAAGTACTGAGGACCACACACCTGTCATTGAATACTACCACAGAGAGGTCAAAAAATTGATGAAGGGATTTCTCACCTATTTCGGAGTCGCAAATGAAATTCGACGTATGTCGGTCGGATTCCTATTCCACTCGTCTGATAGACCAGAAAGACAATTTGTCACTAACACAAGGAAGGAGGGCCATTTCGGAAAGTGCGCCAACTATGCGTACTGTGTTGACTTCGACAAACTACCAGCATGCAAGGAATGTTACAAAGAAATCACATCCAAAATTCTTGCCCGCAATCACATTTCAGAATCTCGCCCATGCAACAAATGTTTCCGATGGAATATTGATCCAAACGACCCATTTCAATCAAGTTGTCCTGTCCCAGAGAACTACCCTTTGGGACCAGATGAAATAATTTTGGAAGGAGAGACATTGAAGCCACCACACACCCGTAGACCTGGAATGCGATTCATTGGGCCAGTGCTACTCACAGGGGAATTCATGGTGTCGGTTTGTTTGTTTGCGTATGAGGCAAGGAGATGTAGTTATTGGTCGAAAGCAAACATGGAAGGATATCTGCGCACATGCAATGTTAGACACTCGCGGATCGAGCATATCGAAGCAGTGGTAAAGACAGACAAAGCCAATCAAACGAGATCGGGGGTTGAGGCTTTAGTGCCGTTAGTATGGCTTCCAGAATACGATTGCTTTAAGAGACACAGATGTCCCATGGCGCCTATGCATGCGATTGCACATAACATGACGACACATGTTATGGATTTTCATCACCAGATTCTCTCGAAGTGGAAGAAGTTTAACGAGTTCGTATCTTTTGCCAATAAGATTATTTCGCACATCGAATCTTTCAAGTTGGAATGGTGCAAGGTGAAAAGTCTTCCAAAGGCATCATGGATTGGAGAGAATAAAATGGGCTTTGTCCGTCTGTCTTCCTATTTGTATGGAATGTATTTCCTGAATGCAAAAATTAATTCAGAGCTAAGCATGCACGTCGCAGACATGAAGCGTATGATCAATGCTTACCATGCCCTTGTATCTTTGTTGATGTCAAAGAAACCAAATTCTGAGTATAATGCACGGGACCACATGAGACTGTTAATGTCAACGGCTCACTATGCACACCTAAATTTTGGTAATTTTTCAGATTCTGAGAATGACGCAAATAAAAATATCACCCAGAAGTCGAACAAGAGTAATGGGAAGACCAATGACCTTATGCAAAGCATTACAAGGGAAGACATA
>CAZQLN010000023.1:0-2863 GCA_964594215.1 uncultured Bdellovibrionales bacterium
CTAGCCTCTCGATTTGGTGCAAAACCAATTATTTTAACCGGAGGTATTGGGCTTTCTTTGTGTCTCCCCTTTGCGTATTTCGGCGATTGCGATCGCCTGTTTCGGGATAATCCGATCACTTCTGTTTCTCGCCTATAGTTTTACCCTAACTGATCGCAATCCGCTATTTTTCTCATTGATTCACCCTTTAATTCGATCCGATGGCTGTTGTGAACCAATCGATCCAGTAACGCATCCGCTACCGTTGGATTTCCGATCATGTTGTACCATTCACTAACGGGTAACTGACTCACCACCAACGTACTGCTTTCCTGATAGCGTTCTTCCAGTATTTCCAGTAAATGACCGGTATGTTCCTGTGTAAGTTTTTCCATTCCCCAGTCATCCAGGATCAGCAGTTGTTTTCGGCCTAACTGTTGGAGCTGTTTGCGGTAAGTTCCATCCAATCTTCCTGTACTCAGATCATCCAATAAGCGTTTTAAACGGTAATACCTGACTTCATGTTGTTGCTCACAGGCCTGACTTCCAAACGCACAGGCCAGATACGTTTTTCCCGCTCCCGTCGGCCCTGTGATCAGGATGTTTTGTTTCCGATGAAGATAACCGCCATTAAGCAACTCGCTTAACTGTGCTTTATTCAGTCCACGATCTCCCCGATAGCTGATTTGGTTCACGCTGGCGTTTAATCTCAGTTTGGCTTGTTGTTTAAGCTTCTGGATCCGCGTCTGATGCCGGTTTTGTAATTCACTTTCCAACAGCAGACTTAACCGTTCTTCAAAGCTTAAATCGTGATACGTTCCGGGTTGTTCCTGTTGCAGGGTCAATGCTGTGGCTGCATGACCTAGTCGCAGTTGTTTTAGTTGGTGAAAGAGTTGTTCCATTCGTTTGTTCCTCACATCAATGGTAAAAATCAGGGCCGCGAACGTTGCTGTGATGCAGCTCTGGTGTCACTGTCACTTCTTGTTGGAGCACGCCTTCTCGTCGGTTCAGCAGTAAGTTTTTGATGAACTGGTAATGGATTTTCTGAACCAGTAACGCATCACAACACGCTTGTTCCAGTCGTTGTTCGCTGTATTTCCGGCTGAGGCTCAATAACCCTAAACAACTTCGGTATGCCTGTTCCGGGTGTGCTCTGGATTGCAGCAAGAGAGTCACTACCTGATGCGTGGCATGACCGATGCTGGCTCCCCAGCCCAGCAATCGTTCCGGTGACCATTTTTGTGCCCGATGCGAACCCGGCATATGTTCTGCACACGTCGTCATCCCCCGGAGCCGTTCGCTCTTTGGATGCCGGGCGACTAGCTTGTTCTGGAAGTAAATGCTCACCAACCGTGTTCCTGCTTCCAAAAGGACATACTGACCCACCAACTGATGCGGAACGGAGTAATAATGTTTCTGATATTCAATGTGATAGTCAGGGCCAACTTTGGCTTGTTTGGTCTCGGTATATTCAAAACGATACGCAGGTAACAGCCTGAGCGCAGGGCGATCGAGTGATTCAAACAATGCTTTTCGGCTCACGCCAACCTGTTTCATGATCCGCAGGTTCATCTCATTCATCAGCTCACGGATCCGAAGGTTTAACTCCCGGAAGGTATAAAACGTCTGATGACGTAACCGCATCATGATCCAACGTTCAACCAGCAAAACGGCATTTTCAGCCTTGGCTTTATCTTTGGGTTTATACGGTCTGGCAGGCAGGATCGCTGTTTGATAATGTGCAGCCAGTCGCTGATAACTGTCATTGATTTGCGGTTCATACCGGTCGGCTTTTGTGACAGCAGAGCGCAGATTGTCCGGAACCAGCAAGGCGGGAACACCACCAAAGTGTTCAAAGGCATTGGCATGAGCTTCTAGCCAATCTGACTTTTTCTGACTGGGAAAGGCTTCGACATAGGTATATCCGGAAGCGCCCAGTGTTGCGACAAAGACTTGTGCCTGACGGATCTCACCGGTATCAGGATTGACCACAGGAATGGTCGGGCCGCAGTAATCGATAAACAGCTTATCGCCCGCCAGATGCGTCTGGCGCATGGAACGTTTCTGCTTTTTCAGCCATCGATTGTAGTACTCGCAGAACTGCGTATAGGCATAAGCCTGCTCACGATACTGCTCGTAATATTCCTGCCAGAGCAACATTTTGGTCATCCCTTTGCGTTTCAGATCCAGAAAGCAAGCTGCAAAATCAGGCATCACCCGATGAGACTCAGCACCTTTAGGCCGGTACAGAACCGATGTGAGTTGCTGATCTGAAATATCATCCGACAACGGCCAGGTGAATGGACTCTGTTTAAAGCGGGAAAGCAGCTCAGAAACCGAGGATGGGCCGAGTTTCAGACAAGCGGCGATATTGCGGTTGGAGAGTCCGCAATCAAATTTAAGGCGTAATGCCTCTCTGATTTTTGACATAGAAATTCTCTTCTTTGGCATTGCTCACGACCTTGTCTGAAAAACGGTAAAGACAAAGATAGTGAGTCATTGATTTAAAAGAGAAAACAGAAGGATTTCGGGGATTGCGATCGGGGATTTCGGAGTTAACGATCATCGATTTCGGAGTTGGGGTCAAAAATGACCGGAAAATCGCGGAATGGGTGATCGGATTATCGCGAAATCAGCGATCGTATAATCCCGAAATGGGTGGTCGGAATGCTCCGAAATATGCACTATCTTGCTTTTGTGTGGCATCAATGGTCGGTTCAACCGCAGAGGCTTTCTTAAGCAGGTCTTTATTTATCGTCAGGTCTTTTCGCTGTCTCGCCATGCTACCGCCTACACAATCATGTCAATGTGTTGTTGATACTCAATCGCCAGGTCATCGACCAAATCATTTACCAAATGCAAATACTTCATAGTGGTGGTGATG
>CAZQLN010000024.1:0-2815 GCA_964594215.1 uncultured Bdellovibrionales bacterium
GCAGAATCGTCATCCCTCACAAAGGCAGAATCATCATCCTTCACAAAGGCAGAATCATCATCCTTATCCTGAAAGCATTGTTCAGATTCAACCGCACCATTCTCTTTTGATTCAACTGCATCTCTCCCATCACTGTTATTGTTGTCTTGATCCAATAATAGATCATGTGATGGGGCAGTTTGGTCAAGATAACTCCAATTGTTAATATCTATATCATCCTCCGAAGCATCATGTGGTCTATCAAAATCACTGTTCCAAGATTCATCTTTTACATTGACTGATGCTGCTGCATGAACAGCAACATTCTTAAGTATGAAATATGAACAAAGGATACAATATAAATCAGATACGTTAAGCAAGTAGTGAGAAGACATGGAAGCTTCCACTTTTCATCTATCCTTCAATCAAACATACCTTGTCATGGACTTCAATATACAGCTCTTTCATTTTGAGTCCAAATTCATCGGCAGTGCTAGAGCCATTCCAGGACTCACGCACTGACTCAGATATTAACTCAAAGGGTGGGTGAATATTTTGAACCGTAGCTGATAACCCTGCTTCCCCTCTAGTGTACACAAGGAACCCAGAATATGTAAATTGACCAACCATAATTGATTTTTTGATATGAACAGACTCTTTCTCAGTATCATTAGCCTTTGCCCCCCTCTTCTTCCTTTCTAAGCGATCATACCAAACAACCCCAACATGTCTACTCATGCCTCTCTTGAATCTGACATGGAAAGTTGAATTGAAAGTGTGATGGGCCAATTTTCTGACAAAATTTTCGACAATTGAAGGAAACCATATCTCATATCTCTTCTCCAATTCATGGACAACATCATCTATCCAATACGTTACATGGTAAAGAGGGTGCTTGATGACTTCAAGAACACTCTTAAGATATTCATCTGAGAATGTGGTACTACTTGCCAAAATTGCATTATGAATTGCAGCAATGTTTCTAGCATGCATCAGTTTGGAGCAGCCAGTCTGCAATTGATATTTGCGACAGAGACCCCTCAAATGCTCAAGAAGATGGTCATTTAAAAGGTTGTAAGTCTCACCATGAATACTAAGTAATATATCCCGAAAAACTTCTACATCCTCGGTTGAAGGATTTGTCTTTGGCAACAAGCGGTTAAAGTATGTTGCATATTCCCACTTTTCTTTTGCATATTCCAGTGTTATAGAATTTGTTTTTACAGGAATGAGAAAAGGATCTATTTCTCTGTTTCTATTTTTATCTGTATAATAGAGAAAGGGTCATGAGAGGACTAATGTAGCATTGCAGACAAGATTATCAGAGGACATACAAAATGAGATATTACCTTCGTTTTTGGAAACAGGATGAATGGTCTGATTCATTTGTCCTGATTTGACAGTTACAGGTGTGGCATTGAAGATGGAATGTGAAGTTGTGTCTTGATCATTAGAAGTGAAGGATTCACTCAAAGAAGACAATCCTAATTCATCATTACGTAATCGAATACTCTGATTCGAATGGTGAAATATTGATGACCTCTGATGTGGATAAGATGAATGATAAGGATGACATTGTTTGGAATGGGAAAAATTGAGGGGACTCAATGGAACAGATACTTCATGTTGTGGAGCCACAATGTGTGGCTGATGTTTTATTCTCTCATTCTGATGAACAATGGTAGGTGGGAACATACGGGACTTTGGAAGATAATTGGAGGATACAGAAGGGGAATAAGGATCCCCATTGCCCTGAGGTACAATATTGGAAGAAGTATATCCGGCTGGCGGACGAAGAGAGGACAGTTGATTCTCATCATTACTCCGGGGATCATATATTTGCCGAAGACGGCCATCAGACACAAATGTGTCAGGTAATGTTCTTTCACCAAAATTCCTCTCAAGTCTGCGTGCTCGCCCCTCCCACAACGAATCATTGTTGTTGTTTGTCATATCTATTTTTGAACCATTTAATAACAAAGCATATTTGCCCAAAGCATGTTATTCTGCGGATAAAAATGAACAAGCCCAATAGAGAAATCTTACTTGATTTGTTACACCCGGACGCATAGTCCAGTCAGATGACAATCATAACCCCAAGCAAGAAAAGATAATTAGCAAACTGGTGTATGATGGAGAGCCCTACCTGCTATTTAATCCCTATGCATCCCCCATCCCTGCATCAGGAAGTTGATCATCTGCGGTAGCGGTACATGGCAATTTATTTGTTCAAATGGTTTGTTCTGGAGGTAGATGGAAAAAGGCAGTTCATATTGTTGCAATGCCTACAAAACGTTTTTATTGCCTACAAAACGATTTACTAAAATAATTCTCAGAAAAAAATCTATGTAGGAACTTGGTAAATAAATAGACACTCAAATAGGATTAGGTAATAAATGTGTCAAGTAGAGGAACATAAAATCCTTTCGTTCGTGGGTAGAAATGACTTGAATCAATTAGAAAACGTCGGAACTAGCAACATTTTCATTTCCATTTTATTCGACCCCTTCATGAGAATCGATCGAATCAATCCCACTAATAAATTAACTGCCTCAACGCACCCTTGCTCATACAATCCAATGGGAGAATTCTTATAATTCGAACATCTTATCACCCCCTCGTCATCATATTTGTCCCCCCCTTTGGTTTCGATCATAAGCATTGTCGAGCAATCGTTCGGATAACTGGCACCGCCAGGCAACTCATAGCCTTTGGTTTTCGATCAGCAC
Source organism: uncultured Bdellovibrionales bacterium (assembly GCA_964594215.1). Classification (GTDB taxonomy): domain Bacteria; phylum Patescibacteriota; class Minisyncoccia; order Moranbacterales; family UBA1568; genus UBA1568. The sequence goes on from CAZQLN010000024.1 coordinate 2,709, forward strand.
CGAGTAGCCAAACAAAAACGATTGTTTCGCCCTCCCCGCGTTGATTTTCATCCTTCGTCGATTGTCACATTTACTGTGGCCTTTGGATCTGATCAGTGTCATTATCG
>CAZQLN010000025.1:0-2811 GCA_964594215.1 uncultured Bdellovibrionales bacterium
TCTCACTTTTTCTGACGGTTCTCACCTCTTCTTTAATGACCAGCGAAAGTTTGGCTGGGTAAAATTACTCCCAACGAATCATATTCAGGAGATGCCATTTATGCAGAAGGTTGGTCCAGAACCACTAGAAGATGAGTTTACATATTTAGTATTTGTTTCACGACTACATAGACGCAAGAACTCTGCTATTAAAGCGGTGCTTTTAGATCAAACAGTTTTGGCGGGTATCGGCAATATATACGCCGATGAGAGTCTTTGGGGAGCTAAGATCCACCCACTAACAAAGGTGGGTGATATTCCAAAAGCAAAATTACAAAAATTACACAAAGAGATTAGGTTTGTGCTAAATATTTCTATAGAAAAAGGTGGCTCAACAGACAGAAATTACGTAAATGCCGAAGGCAAAAAAGGGAGCTATATAGATTTCGCTAGAGTCTTCAGAAAAGAGGGAACTCCCTGTCAGCGTTGTGGTACAGAAATAATTAAAACACGAGTCGCCAGCCGAGGCACCCACCTTTGCATGGTGTGTCAGCGTTGCGATAATTTGCCTCCAAATCAGTCTCAATCTAATTATTCAGCACACAGCACAAAGAAGCGCAAATTAGTACAAAATAGTTGACAAAAAAGCAACTATATGCTAAACTGATATACAGTACCTTGCTCTAGGTATGTACCCGGCTGTCGACTCCCTCTGCACCAGCATGGAGGCAAGCCACTACAGAAAGGACGTTCGCCATGAGTGGCAACGTTAAGATCAGCAATGCGGCCATTGATCTCGCACCTGACGGCGAGGTTGTCTTGCGCGGGGTCATTGACCCCAGCTCGTTCTCGAGCCTGATGGTCGCAGACTATCAGCGCGAGGCCCTCCCCGGGGCTCGGGCCAACGAGCTTGTCGAGGCCTTCATTAAGGGGGCGACCGTAACGGACGTCGTCCTTGGCATGAGGGGCCAGGGTTATTCGCTGGGTGTCGATGAGACGACCCACATCCTGCGGGATGAGGTCTATATCATCGATGGCCTCCAGAGGATTACCGCCGCCAACCGTGCGATGGAGCAGGGGCACATGCCGCATCTCGGTGCGACCGTGTACTTCAGCACCAGCGATGCCTGGGAGCGGGAGCAGTTCCATATCCTCAACAAGGAGCGAACGCGCATCAGCCCCAACGTCTTGATCCACAACATGGCTGTCGATATCCAGGTCGTCGCTATGTTGCTGAAGTTGACCGAGGATCGCATGTTCGTCATGCATGACCGCGTCAGCTGGGGTCAGCGTCGCAAGGCTGGTGAGTTGATCACGGCCTCGACCTACACCAAGTGTGTAGCTCGGGTGCATGGTCATCTTGGCCCCGTCCAGTCTACGGACATCGACCGTCGTATGACCGCTATGGACGCTTTGATGAAGGTCGTTGGGCGCACCACCATGCGCGACAACGTCAAGACCTTCTTCGAGCTCATTGATGAGTCCTGGAACATCCGAGATATCCAGCTCAGGGGGACTACCCACACCAAGGAGAGTTTTCTCCTGAGCTTGGCAAGGGTGCTCGACAACCACGACGTCTTCTGGCGTGAGAACCGACTCTTCATCGAGTCGGCCCTCAAGAAGAAGATTGCCACCTTCCCGGTGAACGATCCAACGATCGTGAACTTGGCGGGAGCCAATGGCAAGTCGAGGGATGTCTTGTACACCTTGATGGTCGACCACATCAACAGCGGAAAGCGTACCAAGCGCCTGAAGCCCAGAGTGGTCGACTATGTCGAGATGGACGACGAGGACGGTGACGTCGACGAGAGCTAATCCGCTCTCATAAGTGGGTAGCTGATCTACCTAAAAAGTCCTGAAAATTTCAGGCAAACCGCGGGTGAGCAACATTTTAGCACGGAGAAATCTTTGCTTGTGTGCTCCCCGCGGGACTACCTAAGTTTATGAATCCTCATAATTTTAGGCGGTTTTGTACAACTTAGTGAGCACCAGATTGTCATTTATAAAACAACTTTAGTTAGTAGTGGCGGGATAGTTTAACTAATTACAACTACTAAACCAGAAACCTGTCATTAGTAAATTAGCACTCTTGCATAGAGAGTGCTAATTTTGTATAATTATTCTTATGGATACTGATAAATTAACACATAAGATGATTGAAGCACTGCAAAGTGCGGTTTCTTTAGCTCGTGAGAACCAAAACTTGGAGCTTTCTGAGTGGCACCTGCTTAAAGCGTTACTTGAGCAAACTGAAACTACCTTTAATATTTTGATTGACCAGTCTGGGGTGCGTGATGAGGTGGCCAGGATTGTAAATAATAGTCTGGATTCCATAGCTAAAAGTAATTCTGAGGTTTCTAGTGTTGATATTCGCCCTAGCAGGGGTTTTATCAAGCTTATCGAACGGGCTGAAAAAGAGGCTAAACAGCTTGGAGACACGCATGTTAGTACGGAGCATATACTTCTGGCGGCAGTAGAGCAAAAGTTAATTAGTTTAGATTATGATGAATTAAAAAATAATGTTGAACAGGCCAGGGGAGGGCAAAAGGTTATGGATCAATCTCCAGAAAATAAGCAAAATGTTTTAGAAAAATATGGCCAGGATTTTACCGAGCTAGCCAAAAGTGGCAAGTTAGACCCAGTAATTGGTCGTGATGAAGAAATTCGCCGTGTGATGCAGGTACTTTCTCGCCGTACTAAAAATAACCCAGTTTTAATTGGTGAACCTGGCGTTGGTAAAACGGCGATTGCCGAAGGTCTAGCGCAGAGAATTGTAAACGGTGATGTACCGAGTAGCCTCAAGAATAAGAAGTTGATAGAACTTAGCATCGG
>CAZQLN010000026.1:0-2336 GCA_964594215.1 uncultured Bdellovibrionales bacterium
CATAGCCTTTGGTTTTCGATCAGCGCCGAGGAGCCAAACGAAAACGATAGTTTCGCCCTCCCCACGTTGATTTTCATCCTTCTTCGATTGTCACATTTACTGTGGCCTTTGGATCTGATCAGTGTCATTATCGAACAATTATTTCCTTATCAGTGGCACCCAAACCCCCCCCCTTCGGTCGTGTTATCATTCCCCACGTCTCATGGAACACTGATTGTCATAATTTACCACAGACAGAAGACGGGTGACGTGATTGAGTACACCTCCCATCCGTCAATCGTGTTTACTTCTCCATTTTGTTCCGATCAGGTGCATACCTTCCTCTGATATATTTCATGCCTTTCATCTTACGGAAAGCTGTTGGTATTAATTAACCGCTGACCAAAGGGGTGTTACGTAATTGAAGTATCTCTGGAATGAATGTATCGAGACCGGGCAATTCGGTAAAAGTTGAATATTGATTGACAAATCCACCGCCCCTCACTGTCAACTGCTAAAAACTGAATAACAATTGACGAATCCACCACTCCTCACTGAGACCCAACTTATCTTGTTGCAACTGACCATCTTTCTAAGTAAGTTTGACTGACATCTAATCGTTATATTAGACGAATCAAAGGGGGAATATTAACTCATCATTCAGCCACCATTTGCATGAACATAAAAAGGTGTCATAATGAATCGAATTCTTCATAGAGCCGCAATGGCGCCCAACATGAATCTCATTTCTTTGGAAAAATACGACCCTGTTCATCAATATGAAAAGATGTCAGACAAAATGAAACAAAGAAAGGATTTTGACTTGAATGTAATAAAATTGTTCTATGTGAAAGTGGGACTGCTCTTCCGACATGTCAGTGTCTTCTCCTGGTTAGATCATGTATGGTTTGATAGATTTGCCAAGACAGGAGTTGTGTCTGACACTGACAAAGTGATGACAAAGGTTATTTTCCAGTGTTACCTTCAAATTGACAGGGGAGTGAGGTTCAAAAGGGAAGATCCTCTTGATCCAAATGCTAAACTGACCAATCGTGAGAAACGAGAGTGGAGAGAATTGGACGGATTGACGGGGTGCAGCATTGAAGATTTCAACAACACAAACAGATCTCCAAATTCTTCATTCAAAAAACAGTTTGGAAAGTGAATTGTCAACGCCTTTATGGACACCTTTTTTACCCCTTTGGAGAACTACATTTCAGACTTTTATGCACGTTTTATCCGAAAACTTTCTGAGCACAACATGAAATCTCTTATAGAAGGATATGTAGGTGCAGATCGTACTAACTATTCAACACTGATGACCATTCCACACAATTTTGGCCGTGAGCGTTGGGAACTGTTATGGGATCATATTTTTGACAAATCGTCTGATTTCAAGACAGCCCTTATAAACTGTCCCAAACTGACCATCTTTAACATGACAGAATCAGCAAAACCTCCTGAAGCCAAAGTAGCATCGAAGCCAAAACCTCCTGAAACCAAGGTAGGTTTGAAGCCAAAACCTCCTGAAGCCAAAGGAGCATTGAAGCGAAAAATGAATAGCCAAGAAAACTCAGTGTCAAAGAAAGTGAAATCGACACCAAATTCAAATACAACACATTCATCATCAATTGACAACCAGTTTGTGAGGGATATTGTCAGTTGTTCCATCCCATGGAGTTTCACCTACAGGGATGAAGGGAGCAAAACCATCATAAAAGCAACCAATAGTTGTTCGCTAGATACTGTGCTCCAGATGTTGTATTGCATGTGGGCCCGACGTCAGATTCCACACCAAATCATCGAGAATTGTGAACCCATTCTTTCCAAATCCTTTTCACTCATTAAGGAGGGGAATCATGCATATGCCAGAGTTCTCTTTATCAATGATGCTTTGGAGAGATGCACAGATGAATTAGTGAAAAAAACGGTTTCTACAACTAACGATGGATCACATTCTGAAACATGGGATTGTTGGGGAAACTGCTTGTGGTACACCCAAGATACTAATAAGTTATTCAAGACTGGTGAATTCAAGAGAGAGTATGGTGAATGTGAACTTGGTCCAAACTGTCCAAAACACCAAAAATGTGTGAAAGATTCACTGAGGACGTACAAAGACAAAAGACTGCTTCCTGATGATTTTCCTATAAGTGGTCTTCAAGATGCAATCAATAGGTTTCTATTCAAAAAAGAATGTAGTTACCCATTCATAGAAAGCGGTGGTCCTGTTCATCTCAGCACACGGGCTGTTAAGTATGATCTTAATTTTACATCACTTCCCTGGATACTTAGTGTCCCCGTGAAACAAGGCAAACGCTGTGACAGTGTTTCTGAGTTTGATTTTGAGTTGCAAC
>CAZQLN010000026.1:2346-2642 GCA_964594215.1 uncultured Bdellovibrionales bacterium
ATACTCTCTGCTATCATTTGGGGAGATGGAAAAACACATTTTGCTGGGATTTCTGTAGATATGAACAAGGAAAGACACATTTTTTATGACGGAATGGCAAAACAACGAATGGTTATTCTTCAACACAATCAGTCATTAGTATCATATTGGGGGCGTCCACTTCAATTGTGGTATGTCAAGAAGGCAGAACAGACACCCTCTCACGTTCAGGGTCAAAGTGAAAATACTCCACCAACCATCAATGTGATCAGGCAACCTATCGGTTTGACAAATTTGGGTACTACTTGCTACCTTAA